>JAFZIK010000040.1 GCA_017554405.1 Clostridia bacterium
ACGCCTATGGAATAGGCGATCTGGATCTCGCATTTTTGAGCGAGGGAGGCGGCAACTATATTCTTTGCAACGTAAAGCGCGGCGTAGGCTGCGCTGCGGTCTACCTTGGTGGGGTCCTTGACAGAAAATGAGCATCCGCCGTGGCGCGCCATGCCGCCGTAGGTATCAACTATTATCTTTCTTCCGGTAAGCCCTGTATCGCCCGCCGGACCGCCTATAACAAACCGCCCTGTCGGGTTTATGTAAACCTTTGTTTCGCCGTCCATAAGGGCTTCAGGTATAACGGGGCGGATGACCTTATTCAGTATATCGCCGCGAAGGGTATTAAGCGGGACGCCCTCGTCATGCTGGGTAGATACGACCACGGTATCAACGCGGTGCGGAACGCCGTTTTCGTATTCCACCGTTACCTGGGTCTTGCCGTCCGGTCTTAAATAGGGTATCTCGCCCGACTTGCGCGCATCGGCAAGCTTTTTTGAGAGCTTGTGCGCAAGGTATATCGGCATGGGCATAAGCTCGGGCGTTTCGTTTGAAGCGTATCCGAACATCATACCCTGATCGCCGGCGCCGGTCCGGTCATAGAGGTCTTCCTTGCCGTTTTTGTATTCGAGCGCGCTGTCAACGCCCATCGCGATATCGGGGGACTGTTTATCTATATTCACAATAACGCGGCAGGTATTACCGTTAAAACCGAGCGCGTCGTCGTTATAGCCGATACCGAGTATCGTATCGCGGGCGATCTTTTCGATATCCACCTTGGCGCCGGTCGATATCTCGCCCATGATATTGATAACTCCGGTGGTGCAAAAGCTCTCGCAGGCGACCCGCGCGTTTTTATCCTGACTGAGTATCTCATCCAGTATCGCGTCGCTTACCTTATCGCATACCTTATCGGGATGACCTTCCGTTACCGATTCGGAAGTAAAAAGCATTTTGGACATTTTTTTATTTTCCCCCTAAAAATTATACCGCTTGGAAAAAGAGCGGCAAAAGCAAGGCGCGGAGGTTCCGAAGACGCTATAAAAAACGCCGTTCCAAAAGAAACGGCGTAAAAGCTTATCTTTCGGATGATCCGCAGGATTTGGCACCTTGCATAAAACAGGTTGCCGGGCTTCACAGGGCCTGTCCCCTCCGCCGCTCTTGATAAGAAATATTAAGTTTAGTAAATAATACACCAGCGGTTATTATTTGTCAATCATTTAGCGTTAAAAAATTTAAAGCTTCCGCCCATGCACAGGATAAGCACCAGCACCGCCGCGATAATTACCAGAACGGCGCAAACGGTAACGATGACCGAGCGCAGACCGAAGCGGTATTTGGCGTCACCCGAAGAGGGCGTCAGCCCGGCGCGTTTAAGCGCGGCGGAAAGCGGCTTATAAACCATAAGCGTGATGGCGGCGTTCAAAGAAGACTTGGTGAGGTTAAAGGGCAGAATAAGCGTTGGCAGTATCGCCACAACGGCGCTTCTCGGCGCGTGCATAAACAGAGGGGTAATAAAGAGGTTTGCAAGCAGCATAACGGTAGTTACCGATATCACCGACATAATAACAGCCAGGACCGCGCCGCCGAAGGTGCGCCTGTATTTGTAAATTATACCGCAGGTAAGGGCAAAGGTCCCGCTCGATAAGAAGTTCATAATAAGCCCGTAAAATCCGGTATCGCTGCCGGTCGTGAAGAGCTCAAGCACCGCCACCGCCGCCGCCGAGCAAACGCCGTAAAGCGGGCCTAAAAGCAGCGAGCAGAGCGCGATGACCGAATCCTTGGCGTCAAAGGTCAGAAACTGGACCTTGATCCTGAATACGAACATACTGCCGAGCGCCAGCGCGCACAGCACCGCCGCAAGGGCAAGCTTTTTAAGGTCAAATTTGATTTTCATTTCTTTTTCTCTCCCTTTTTATATCGGGTAAAAAAAGAAGACGCCCCCAAACAAAGGGGGCGAAACGCACGAAAAACGCACTCTTCTTCCATCCGGACTTTAGTCTTACGTAAGACTTTACCGTCGGCTTTGGGATTTCACCAAATCAACCGCTTTCGCGGCTCGCAGGCTTTTACTGCCGGTGAGGAATTTCACCTCGCCCCGAAGATCACTACGCTATTATATGCCTGACGTAAAGATTTGTCAACAGCAAAACTATGATTATCTGAAAAATAAGCAGCGCCGGCAAACCGAGCATAAAGGACTTATGCTTGGTCTTATGGCGGATAATATTCATCGTAAGATACATGGCGGCGCTCCCGCCCAGAAAGGAGATTATCCAAAGGGTCCTTTCGCGGATCCTCCGGCTGTGGCGTATCGCCTTGATTTTATCGGCAGAGCAAACAAGCACCGCGAGCAGGTTTATAAAAACAAGGTAACAGACAATAAAAATTTTCACAGTATCACCGATATGATTTTATAACATCTACACCGCTTTTTCAATCTGTTTTTTAAGCTTGCTTATTATCCGCTTTTCAAGCCTTGAAATATAGGACTGCGAAATACCGAGCGTATCTGCGACCTGCTTTTGGGTGTATTCCCCGTAACCGTTCATACCGAAGCGCATTTCCATTATCTGTTTTTCGCGCGCGGGAAGCCCCGCAACAACTCCGCAGAGCACCCGCCGTTCATCCTCCTGTTCGATACCTCGGGAAATTTCGTCCGCGTCGCTGCCCAGCACGTCGGATAAAAGCAGTTCGTTGCCGTCCCAATCGGTATTTAAGGGCTCATCTATCGATATTTCGCACTTTCGCGCGTTGCATTTTCTAAGGTGCATGAGTATCTCGTTTTCGATACAGCGCGAGGCGTAGGTGGCAAGCTTTATGTTCTTTTCGGAGCAAAAGGTGTTCACCGCCTTTATAAGGCCGATAGTGCCTATCGATATGAGGTCCTCCACCGAGGTCTGGCACCCCTCGAATTTGCGGGCGATGTAAACAACAAGCCGCAGATTATGGATAATAAGGGTGTTTTTTGCCTCTTCGCCGCCGTCGTTTAGCAGACGTGCCTCCTCGGCGGCGCTAAGCGGCTCGGGCAGGGTCTCCGGTCCGTTTATGTAATAGCTCGGTTCTATGCGCGCAAGGCGCAGAAGTATTTTTACCAAAAGTTTTCTTAACATATTTATTCCTTTCATTCAAGGTCGCGGGGATTAACTATCGCTTCGCAGTCGCAAAGAGGGGTTTTTGAAAGCGCAAGTATCGGCGAAGTGAGACTGGCAGTGCGGTTTTCGGCGGCTATCTTTGCGCTTTCGCACCTGAAGCCGTCAAGCAAAACGTTGCCCGATACCGTGCCGCAGGGGATAGCCCGGTAGCGGTCGGGATAGAGCCCGGCGTTCAGTTCCCCGAAGGCGGCAAAGCATTTTTTGCGGTCGGCGATTATCACCGCGGCGCCCGAAAAGGGGTCGGAGAGGGAATTGCCGCTGTCGATCACCGCCGCAAAATCAGCCGAAACGCCGCCGAAGGTTACCGTAACGAAGCATTTTTGAGCCCTGCCGTGCCGCCTTGCCAAAAGCGAGGAAGCCACCGAAAAAATAAAAAACGCCAGAACCGAAAATCCGATAAGAAAGAGCGGCGAAACGTTAAAATACACCACCGAGTTGTTGACGATCATTCCGCCGGGCTCGAATATATACCAGAGCGCGAGCATCGCCCCCGCGTATGTAAAGGATACGGCGAGAAACACCGCCGAGGTAAGAAGAACGCGCCTTATGCTTTTGGCGCCGAAGGCGATAAGGCAAACGGCAACGCTTATCGCCGCGTCGATCGCCGCTTCTGCGGCGGCGGGAAGCCGCGGCAGAAAGATAACGAGGGTGCATATCGCGGCTGCGCCGGCGGCAAGAACGTTCCGCCAGAGCGGCGGCTTCAAGCGGACTATCCTGCCCGTAAGCAGTATCAGAAAATAGTCCACTATAAGGTTTACGGCTATAAGAATATCGGCGTATATGACCATTACCTCACCCCTTTTTTAAAGTATAATACGCCCGGCGCGAGAATAACGTCGCACCGGGTATGCAAAAAAGGTCGTAAAGGGGAGGTTTTCGTGCAAAGATTAAAAGAAAAACCGCCGCGAAAAACGCGGCGGCAAACAAAAAGAGGTAAAAAAGACGTATCAGATCATAAACTGAAAAGCGCAAAACGCGGCGTAGAGCGAGAGAAGCGTTATCCCCTGCCAGCGGTAAAGCTTGCCCTTTATAAGAGCGGGAACGGTAAGAAGAAGCATTACAAAGAGCATTAGCGGTATCTCAACCAAAAGCGAGGCGGGATACCCCGAAACGGTGCTCCCCTGCGGCACGGCAAAGGGTGATATCACCGTTGCGAGCCCCGATACGAGAACTATGTTGAAGAGGTTTGCGCCGATTATGTTGCCGAGCGAGAGTGCCCCGTGACCCTTGCTTAAGGCGACTATCGCCGTTACAAGCTCGGGCAGAGAGGTGCCGAGCGCCACAAAGGTAAGCCCTATAACCGATTCGGGAACGCCGAGCCAGGCGGCGATCACCGTGCCGTTATCAACAAGCAGCTGCGCGCCTACGGCGATAAGCGCCGCGCCGATAATAAGCCACACTATATCCGAGAATAAACCGCCGGTCTTTGTTTCTTCTTCGCCTTCCTCGTCTGATTGCGGTTCGAGAGTGCCGTTTTTTGCCGAGCGCACCGAAAGGAAGATATAAGCCGCGAAGATAAGCAGCATTATTATGCCCGCGGCGCGGTGGAAAAAGCCGAAAAAGTAGGCGTTTGCCGCGTAAAAAAGCGCGGCTGAAAAGAAGAAGACCACCGGGATAAAAAGGGTCTTGCGGTCGGTCTTGCCGGGGCGGACGGCGAGGGTTATCGCCGAAATAAGGGCGGTGTTGCATATAACGGAACCGATAGCGTTACCGTAGGATATCTGGCTGTGACCGCCCGCCGCGGAGGTGGCGGATACCATTACCTCCGGTAGGGTGGTGCCTATCGATACCACCGTTGCGCCTATAAGCAGCTCCGGCACGCCGAGGCGGTGGGCTATGCCCACGCTGCCCTGAACGAACCAGTCGCCCCCCTTGATAAGGAGCACCAGCGCCAAGGCAAAAAGCAGAATGGCTTGAAGCGGCATACCGCACCTCCGAATAAAATTTTTTAAGCAAAAAAAGTATAGCAAAGGGCAACTTTTTTGTCAAGCGGTTTTAAACCTCAAAAAAATGCGGCAGCCGACAAAAAAAGTGCAATTATCTCTTGCATAAAGGCGCGAGATAAAGTATAATACAGTATACTATATCTATTTTTATTATTGCGGGGTGATCAGGGTGGAAAAATCGGTCGAACAAGCGGTTTACATAAACCGCGTTCGGGATATTCTTGCCTCCCGCTATTCGGATAAGCCGCGCGCCGTGGTGACCACCTTCGGCTGTCAGCAAAACGTAAGCGATTCACAGCGCCTCAAGGGTCTGCTTTTAAGTATGGGGTATGAATTGACGGAAGACCCCGCGAAGGCGGATATAGTTATTTTTAATACCTGCGCCGTGCGTGAGCACGCCGAGGACCGCGTTTGGGGCAACGTCGGCTCTATGAAAAAATATAAGGAACAAAGGCGCAATATGATACTTGCGGTTTGCGGATGTATGGTCCAGCAAAAGCAGGTAGCCGAGCGGTTCCTTAAAAGCTATCCTTACGTTGATATGATATTCGGAACACAGGTGGGCCACCGTCTGCCCGAATTTATCTACCGCCGCCTTACAGGCGAGCGCAGAATATGCGAGCTCGCCCTCGAAAACAAACCGGCAGAAGAGGGCGTTCCGGTTTATAATGACGGGGGATTCAAGGGCTTTATACCGATAATGTCCGGCTGTGATAACTTTTGCAGTTACTGCATAGTGCCCTACGTTCGCGGGCGCGAGCGTTCAAGAGCGAGCGCCGCCATACTCGCCGAGGCACGGCAAATGATAGCCGAAGGGTTTAAGGAAATAATGCTTTTAGGGCAGAACGTTAATTCTTACGGCAAGGGGCTTGATGAAGATATAAGCTTTGCAAAGCTTCTTCGCATGATAAACGGTATCCCCGGCGAGTTCAGGATCAAATTTATGACCTCGAACCCCAAAGACTGCGGCGAGGACCTGCTGGACGCTATGCGCGACTGCGAAAAGGTGGAACGCCACCTGCATTTGCCATTTCAGTCGGGCAGTAACGGGGTGCTTCGGCGGATGAACCGCAAATACACCTTTGAGAGCTACTGCGATATAGTAAATGCGGCGCGCGAGCGTATGCCGGATATCACCTTTACGAGCGACGTTATCGTGGGTTTCCCGAACGAGAGCGAGGAGGACTTCGGTAAAACGCTCGAGCTTGTGGGCAAGGTCGGGTTTTCGGCGCTTTTCACCTTCATTTATTCAAAGCGCGAGGGAACGCCCGCCGCCCTTATGGAGGACCCCGTCACCCGCGAGGAAAAGGGCAGGCGCTTTGACCGCCTTTTAAAACTCCAGGAGGAAAACGCAAAGCGGGTGCTCGGCTCTATGATCGGCAAAACGGTAACGGTGCTCTGCGAGGAATATTCAGGCGGCTTCGTTTTCGGTAAGGACGAGCACCAGCTGAACGTAAAATTCCCGGGCGAAGAGGGGCTTATAGGCAACTTTGCAAAGGTAAAGGTAACAGCCGCCGAGGAAATACTCATCGGCGAAAAGATATAAAAGAAAGAGGAAAGAAAAATGACGGTATTGGAAGCGGTCAGAAATTTAGGCGAGGCGATCCAGGCGGACGAGCGCTTTTTGCGCTACGCGAAAGCCCGGCTCGCAAACGAATCGGATAAGGAGCTTAACTCTCTTATAGGCGATTTCAACGTTGTTCGTATGAACCTTGACGAGGTAATGACGGCAGAGGAGCGCGACGAGGAAAAGATAAAGGAATTGAACGAAAAGCTAAGGAGCCTTTACACCGATATTATGGCGAAGGATACCATGGCGGAGTATAACGCCGCAAAGGTAGGGCTCGATTCGATGCTTGGCGATATCAACAGCGTTATTATGCAGTGCGTTGAGGGCGCCGATCCCAAGACCGCCGAGCCCGAGGTGCATTCCTGCTCCGGCTCCTGCGAGAGCTGCGGGGGTTGCCATTGACAGACGGCAGACGTCAGATATCAGACGGCAGATACAAGGTGCGGCTTCGCCGCGAATATAAAAGCGGGCGGATAATATCCGCCCCTACGGTATATCATTTAAGATTGCATTTGTAGGATGCGGCGACCTCGACAGCCCGTTTTAGATTTTAGACGTTAGACAATAGACGTTAGACGTTGGTGCCTGCGGCGCGGTTTATAAAAGCGGGACGATGAGGGCATCGTCCCCTACGAAGCATCAATATAGATTGCTGCGCCTTCGGCGCACCTGTTGTCTGCAATCTGATATCTGCGATCTGTTATCTGATTCGTAGGGGATGGCGCTTGCCGACATCCCGTTTTAGACGTTAGATAATAGACGTTAGAAGTTGGCGCCTGCGGCGCGTTTTATAAAAGCGGGACGATGAGGGCATCGTCCCCTACGAAACATCAATATAGATTGCTGCGCCTTCGGCGCGATAAAGCAATATTGCACGCACGCGTAGGGAACAACCTATGTGTTGTTCCGCATAACATCATTTGCCCGAAAGGGCAACATCATTGCGGTTTTGCCGAAAGCAAAGCCGGAAAGGGGAATGGCGATGAACGTGACCGAACTGTCACCGATGATGCGCCAGTATATGCAGATAAAGGAAGAAAACAGCGACTCGATCCTGTTCTTCCGGCTGGGTGATTTTTACGAGATGTTCTTTGACGACGCGATGACCGCCTCAAAGGAACTCGACCTCACCCTTACCGGCAAGGATTGCGGTCTGCCCGAGCGCGCCCCGATGTGCGGCGTGCCCTATCACAGCTGTGAGGGGTATATAGCGCGCCTCGTGGATCGCGGTTACAAGGTTGCTGTTTGCGAGCAGACCGAGGACCCGGCAAAGGCAAAGGGTCTCGTTAAGCGCGACGTTATAAGGATAATAACGCCCGGCACGGTGATCGACGGCGAAATGCTCGATGAGAGCAGCAACAATTACCTTGCCGCCGTATATGAAAAAGAGGGCACGGTGGGCGTTTGCTTTGCCGATGCTTCAACCGGCGAGTGCCGCGCTACCGAGATATCGGGCGAGAAGGCGCACGAGCGCGCGACGGGTGAGATACTGCGTTTTTCCCCGAAAGAGCTTTTGCTTACAGCCGATATGCGCGCCGCGATAGGCGGTCTACTTGAAAACCGTTTTGAGGGCGCAATAACGGTGCGGTCTGCCGAGGCCTTCAGCGATAAAAACACCCAAAGCACGATATGCGAAAACTTCGGCGTTACAAGCGCCGAGAAATTAGGCATTAAAACGGGCGGCGCTCTGCAATCGGCGGTAGGCGCGGTAATCGATTACATAAAGGAAAACTGCAAGGGCGAGGGCATCACCGTAAAGGAAGTAAACGTTTACGGCGACAGCGAGTATATGCGGCTCGATATGACCGCCGCAAGAAACCTCGAGCTTATTTCCACCATGCGTTCCGCTTCAAAGAGGGGATCGCTTTTAGGCATACTCGATAAAACCAAAACCGCTATGGGCAAACGGCTTATAAAGGGCATCCTTTTGCAGCCGCTTACCTCGATATCCGAGATATCACTAAGGCAAAACGCCGTTGAGGAACTGCTGAGCTTACGGATAATAAGGGACGAGATATGCGAGTATCTTTCGGGTGTGCGCGACGTTGACCGCCTTATGACCCGCGTTGTTTACGCAACGGCAAGCCCCAAGGACCTTTTAAGTATTGCCGCCACGGCGCGGATGTTCCCGCTTGTAAGGTCTGCGCTTGCCTCGGCAAAAAGCAAACTGCTTGTCTCTATCCGCGAGGATATCGACCCGATAGAGGATATCGCCTCGCTCATAAGCGACGCCATAAGACCCGAGGCGCCGGTTTCGGTGCGCGAGGGCAAGATAATAAACGACGGTTACAGCAAGGAAGTAGACCTGCTTCGCCGCGATATGGAGGGCGGCTCGGGCGCACTCTCGGAAATCGAGGCGCGCGAGCGCGAGCGCACCGGCATTAAGACTTTGCGCGTGCGCTATAACCGGGTGTTCGGCTATTACATAGAGGTCACGAACTCATTTCTTGACCGTGTGCCCGAGGATTATATAAGGCGGCAGACCCTTGTTGGCGGCGAACGCTTTATAACCGAGGAATTAAAACAGCTTGAGGAACGCCTGCTTACGGCGAAGGACCGCGATTACGCCCTTGAATACGAGATATTCAACTCGATACGCGAAAAGGCGGCGGGGGTGGACGCGCAGGTGCGCAAAACGGCGGCGGCTCTGGCAAAGCTTGACGTGCTCTGCTCGCTGGCGACCGTTGCCGAGGAAAACGGCTACTGCCGCCCGCTTGTTGATACCGGCGACGTGATAAGAATAGAAGAGGGGCGCCACCCGGTGGTCGAAAAGCTTTTAAAAGCCCCCTTTGTTGCAAACGATACCTATCTTAACAACACCACCGACCGTTCGGTGATAATAACAGGCCCCAATATGGCGGGCAAGTCGACCTATATGCGGCAGGTGGCGCTTATAACCATAATGGCGCAGATCGGCTCGTTCGTGCCGGCAAAAAGCGCGCAGATAGGTATAGTGGACGCGGTGTTCACCCGCGTAGGCGCTTCGGACGATCTTTCCTCGGGTCAGTCTACCTTTATGGTAGAGATGACCGAGGTCGCCGATATCCTTAAAAACGCCACAAGGCGAAGTCTTATAATTTTTGACGAGATCGGCAGGGGCACCTCTACCTTTGACGGTATGGCGATAGCCCGCGCGGTGCTTGAATACGTGAACGATAAACGCACGCTCGGTGCAAAATCGCTCTTTGCCACCCACTACCACGAGCTTACCGAAATGGAAAACGGGTTCGAGGGGGTCAAAAACTATAATATCGCCGTTAAAAAGCGCGGCGACGATATCATATTCCTGCGCCGGATAGTAAAGGGCGGCGCGGACGACAGCTACGGCATAGAGGTAGCAAAGCTCGGCGGCATACCCGAGCCGGTGATAAAACGCGCAAAACAGATACTGAAGAAAACGCTGGAGGACGGCGTCGTAACATACAAGATAGTTAAGGAGGGCGGCGCGCAGATGTCGCTCGAGCAGGTCTCGGCGCAGGCGATATTATCCGAGCTTAAGACCCTTGACGTAAACACGCTTACACCCATTGAGGCGATGAGCACCTTATTTGACCTTGCCAACAAGGCAAAGTCGGTTTGATTTTAAATTTTAAGAGAAGGAAAGGAAGTGTAAGAAAATGCCGCGCATAAACGTTTTACCGAAGAAGCTTTCGGAGCTTATAGCCGCCGGCGAGGTGGTGGAGCGCCCGGCTTCCGCCGTAAAGGAAATGATAGAAAACTCGCTTGACGCGGGCGCAAAACACATAACGGTAGAAATAGAGCACGGCGGCATTTCCTATATCCGGATCACCGACGACGGCTGCGGCATAGCAAAGGAGGACGTAAAGACCGCCTTTCTTCGCCACGCCACAAGCAAGATAAAGACCGAGCAGGACTTAGGCGGCATAAAAACGCTCGGCTTCCGCGGCGAAGCGCTGGCGTCGCTTGCGGCGGTAGCAAAGATCGAGATGTTCACAAGGGCAAGGGGCGAGGAATACGGCACCCGCTACGTTATAGAGGGCGGCGCAGAGATACTGAGCGAAGATTCCGGTTGCCCCGAGGGCACCACCGTTATAGTAAGGGATCTTTTTTACAATACGCCCGCGCGGATGAAATTCCTTAAAAAGGATTCAACCGAGGGCGCCGCGGTGGCGGCTGTTGCCGAACGCGCCGCGATATCCAATCCGCAGGTCGCCTTTAAGTTTATAAGGGACGGCAGGCAGGCGTTTGTAAGCGCCGCCTCGGGCGACCTTAAAACCGCGATACACAGCGTTCTCGGCAAGGAATTTGCCGAAAACCTCATTGAGGTAAAGGGCGGCGAAGGTATGGTAAGGGTCGGCGGCTACTGTTCGGCTCCTTTTGCCTGCCGTGCCTCACGCGCCGGGCAGTATACCTATCTCAATCACCGGCTCGTTATCTCCAAAACCGTTATGGCGGCGGTGGAGCAGGCGTATAAAAACAGCGTTATGGTGGGCAAATTCCCCGCCTTCGTTCTGTTTGTGGATATGCCCTATGAGGCGGTGGACGTTAACGTTCATCCCGCCAAGACCGAGGTTCGCTTTGCCGATGAAAAGGCGGTGTTTTCTGCCGTTTACGCGGCGGTCCGCGGCGCGCTTGCCGGGTCTGACGCCCGCCCTGCAATAACCTTCGATAATAAGCGGTCAAACCCGTTTTTCGGTAACATAGACGCGGGGCAGTTCCGCCAGATAGCCGCCGATCTTGAAGGCGGCAAAAAGCCCGATCGCCCTGAAAGAGTAAGCGGCGAAATGCGCCTTAACGAAGACGCGATACCCTTCTTTTTAAGAAAGGAATACGTCCGCGAGATAGAAAAGAGAAACGGCGATTTTTCAAAAAAGCCGCAGTTTGGCAGCGAAACCTACGGAAAGCCGCAACCGGCGCAGGAGCCGAAAGCGGAAACCCCGCGGGAAAAAGAAGAAACGCAAAACCCCATAACCGAAGGGGTCATCCTCATAGGCGAGGTCTTTAAAACATACATAATCGCGCAAAAGGGAGAAAGCGTGTTCATCCTTGATAAGCACGCCTGCCACGAGCGCATAATATTCAACCGCCTTAAAAGAGAAACGGCGATAGAATGCCAGCCGCTGCTGGCGCCCGTAAGCGTTCACCTTTCGGCGGCGCAGTATTCGGCGGTGCTTGAAAACGAAAAAACCATGGCGGCGGCGGGCATAGAGCTTGAGGACTTCGGCAACGAGACAGTGCTCGTGCGCGCGGTGCCGGGCGCCCTTGCGGGCGAGGACGTTGCCGATATAATAACCGAAGCGGCGCAGA
This sequence comes from Clostridia bacterium, assembly GCA_017554405.1. Lineage (GTDB taxonomy): Bacteria > Bacillota > Clostridia > Oscillospirales > Acutalibacteraceae > UBA737. The sequence goes on from JAFZIK010000040.1 coordinate 11,919, forward strand.
ACCTTGTTTCCGGCGGAAGCCGTCTTTCGCCCATAGACGATATCCTTCATACCGTTGCCTGCAAGGCGGCTACCAAGGCGGGCTATAACAGTTCGGACGAGGAACTTTTAGCCCTTGCAAACGAGGTGCTCTCTTCAAACGAGGTCTTATACTGTCCGCACGGCAGACCGGTCGCCTTTGAGCTTAAACGGCGCGAACTTGAAAAGCGCTTCGGTAGAATACAATGACCCCGCGCGTTATTTTTATCGTAGGACCTACCGCCACCGGCAAGACCGCGCTTGCGGCGGCGCTTGCAAAGGAACTCGGCTCGGCTGTTATATCCGCCGATTCAATGCAGATATACCGCGGTATGCATATCGCTTCCGCCGCGCCGGACGAGAGCGAAACGCAGGGCGTGCCACATAAGCTTATAGAGATATTGCCCTACGGCGCGACCTGGACCGTTGCCGATTACGCGGCGGCGGCGCGAAAAGAGATAGACCTGCTTTTATCCGCCGGGAAGACCCCGGTGGTGGCGGGCGGCACGGGGCTTTATATAAACGCGCTTGCCGATAACATAGAGTTTTTACCGGTCAAGACCGACGTTTCCGTAAGGGAACGACTTTCAGCCGAATATGATCGGGCGGGCGGCGAAGCTCTGCTTTCGCGGCTTAAAGAGATCGACCGCGAGGCGGCGGAAAAGCTTGACCCCGCCGATAAGCGCAGGATAGTGCGCGCGCTCGAGATATACGAGACTTCGGGGCTCACCAAAACAAAACAGAACGAGATATCAAGGCAAAGCCCCGCCGGCTTTGAGCCGCTTATGATAGGCATTACTTTTTCGGACAGGCAAAAGCTTTACGACCGCATAAACGGGAGGGTCGATATAATGCTCCGAAAAGGGCTTATAGAAGAGGCGCGCGCCGCGTTTGCGGCGGGCGAGGCGGGCGGCGCCGCCCAGGCGATAGGGCATAAGGAATTTTTCGGATATTTCAGGGGCGAAAAAACGCTCGAAGAAGCGGCGGAGGAGCTAAAACGCGCCACCCGCAGATATGCCAAGCGCCAGCTTACCTGGTTTAAGCGGGACAGCCGCATACACTGGATACAAAGGGATATTACGCCCGACCTTTTGGGCGAGGCGAAAAGGATAATAGAAAGCGAGGGAAAAGACGGTGCGTGAGCATTTATGGCTTAAAATATTCTTTGCCGTGCTGGCGGTCATATTTATTGCGCACCAGCTTTACGCTTCGCTTTATAAGCCGATAGTGACCGAAACGGCGCAGTATTACGAAATGGTGGTGGGCGTTACGGCGGACGCCGTAATAATCCGAAACGAAACGGTCATAACCAACGATTCGCCGGGCGCGCTTCACTACATAACGGCGGACGGCAGCCGCGCCGCAAAGGGCGGCGTTATAGCCGAAATTTACGCTGATTCCGCCATATCCGGCAAGATCAGCCGGCTCCACACGGTGGAAAAGGAGCTTGAAAACATAACCCAGATCGAGGAATACAACAACGTTCAGGCGCCCGATATGGACCTTATCAACGGCAAGGTCAACGACGCCTTAAACGAGGTGGTCCGCGCCGGCGCGGCGGGCAACTATCAGCGTTTCGATCAGCTTGCCGAGCAGTTTGTTATGAGCATTAACCGCCGCCAGGTGTTGACCGGTGAGCTTACCGATTTTTCGGCGCAGAAGGCGGCGCTTACAGCGGAGCTTAACGAACTGCGCGCCTCGATACCGCAGCCCTCCGGCTACGTCCGGTCGAGCGTTTCGGGGTATTTTGTTTCAACTACCGACGGCTACGAGGAGGTGCTCACTGCCGACGATCTTACCGCTATAACACCCGAGCGCCTCGATAACGTAAGCCCGGTCCCGGCGCCCGAGAACGCCATAGGCAAAACGGTATCCGATTACGAGTGGTATGTTGCCGCGCGGATGAGTATAAACGACAGCCTGAAGTATAAGCAGGGCGATACGGTAACGGTAAAGACCTCCTTGAAAACCGCGCCCGAGCTTTCGATGAAGGTAGAGAGGATCAACCTTTCGGCTGACGGAGAGCGGGCGGTGCTGGTGCTTTCCTGCCAGCAGATGAACAGCGATCTCGCCGAGATGAGGGATGGCACGGTAACGATAGTAAGCAAGGTATATAAGGGCTTGCGCCTTTCTTCAAAGGCGCTGCGCGTTGTTGATAAAACGACCGGCGTTTACACGGTTTCGGGAATGCGGCTTAAATTCGTCCCGGTAAACGTTATTTACAGCACCGAGGATTTCATCATCTGTGCGGAAAGCGACGAGCCGTTTTCAAACACAAACGCTCTTAAGCTCTACGATGAGGTCGTTGTAAAAGGAAAGGGGCTTTACGATGGAAAGGTCATCGGTTAGTATCTTTGATGAAAACTACCGCCGCGTTCTTGAAAACATAGAAGCGGCGGCGGCGCGCTCGGGCAGGAGACCTTCGGATATAACCCTGCTTGCCGCAACAAAGACGGTGGACGTAAGCGTTATCAACCACGCTATCGAAAAGGGCGTAAAATATATAGGCGAAAACCGGGTCCAGGAGTTTTTATCGAAGGAGCCCTATTATCTTCCGGTGCATAAGCATTTTATAGGGCATTTGCAGACCAACAAGGTAAAGGATATCGTCGGCAGGGTGGAGCTTATACATTCGGTGGATTCCCTGCACCTTGCAAAGGAGATATCAAGGCAGTCGCAGAAGAAAAATATTACAAGCAACGTGCTGATAGAAGTTAACGCCGGCGGCGAGGAAAGCAAGTTCGGTTTTACCCCCGAAAACGCCATAGAAGGCGCGCTCGAGGCGGCGGAGCTTCCGAATATCAGGGTGTGCGGGCTTATGTCCATACCGCCCGTTTGCGCGGCGCCGGGCGAAAACGCAAAATTTTTTGAGCTTCTTTACAAACTGTTTATTGACATTAAGGCACAATATAAAGATAATAGTAATATAGATACTCTTTCGATGGGCATGTCGGACGATTACGTTTCGGCTATCGAGTGCGGCGCGAACATGGTGCGCATAGGCACGGCGCTTTTCGGCCGCAGGCAAACGCCCGTCGGCAAATAAGGTATAAATGCCCGCAGAGCGCGGGTGTGAATATAAAAAACAATTATTTTTTAAAAGGAGTTTTTAAAAATGGGACTTTGGAACAGCATTAAAAACATTATGACCATCCCGGCGGACGACGAGATAGAAAACGGCGTCGAGGCCGAGGAGGAAGGCGAAGTAAAAGCCGCCAAAGAGGAGCCGGTAAAGCGCGAGCCGCGCATTATAAGAAGCCGCGGTAACGCTCCGCAGCCCGCCCAGCAGGTGCAGGTGGTCCTCGTTAAGCCGGACAGGTTTGACGATATGCCTTCTGTTGCCGATCACCTCAACGCCGGCAAAACGGTGGTTTTAAATCTTGAGGACGCTTCGAGCGACGTTGCGCGCAGAATGGTAGACTTTTTAAGCGGCGCTACCTACGCAAACGGCGGCAATATGAAAAAGGTTGCTAAAAACACCTTCCTGATCGCCGCGCACGGCGTTGGCGTTGCGGGCGAGCTTACGCTTGATAACCTTGACGAGAGCAAGATCTACTTTTAATCATTCTGCCCTGTGATCAAACATAAGGAGGAAATATTATGTTGAGCGCAAAGGATGTAAGAAACATCGCCTTTTCAAAGCAGGTAAACGGCTACCGCCGCGAAGAGGTGGACGTATTCCTCGATAAGGTGGAATCCGATTACGAGGCATACGAGCGCACGGTGCGCGAATTGAACGCCAAGATCCACGAGCTCGAGGCGCAGATAGACGAAACAAGGAACGCCGAGGGCAGCCTGCAGAGCGTTCTTATAAGCGCCCAGAAGCTGGCGGACAGTATCGTTGCCGAGGCAAAGGAAAAGAGCGGTAAGATAGTTGAGGAAGCCAAGCTCAGTCTTGAGGGCTTCAAGCTTCGCGAAAAGGAGCTTTCGGACGCCTTTGATAAAAAGGCGCAGGAGCGCAAGCAGATAGCTCGGGATGAACTCGATAAGATAATCGACGAGGCGAAGGTAAACCACGATAAGGTAAGCGAAGCCACCGAAAAGACCGTTCGCAAGCAGGCGGAGCTCTTTAACCGCTTAAAGCTTGAAACGGCGGCTTTCAAGGCGGAAATAATGGAAAAATACAAACGCCAGGTAGAGCTTATTTCAAGGATACCCGACAGCATACCCACCGACCCGGAGGATATCGCCGCGGCGGTAAAGCTTGACGTTACCGATCTGAGCGACCGTGAGGGCTTCATAAACTCGCTTGAGCAAAAAGAAGCAAAACCGCCGGTAGAGGAGAGCGCGGAAGACGATATCGATATTATCGAGGATATAATCTCATCCTCCGCCTCCGCCGAGGAAACGCCCGCACCGCAGAAAAGCACCGGGTTTACCGTGAACGCGTTTATGGACGACGAAGATAACTGACGGGGAGATAAAAGTGATAACATATATACTTGCCGCCCTTACGGCGGCGGCTCTGCTTGCCGCTGATCAGTATACGAAGTATTTTATTAGCTCGCATTATACCCTTGCCGAATCGCACGGCTTCATACCGAAAATACTTAATATAACCTTTACGGAGAACACCGGCGCGGCGTGGGGGATGTTAAACGACCGCACCTGGTTACTTATAGGCATTACTACCGTGGTAATGCTTATTTGTATTGCCCTGATATTAAAATACGGAACCAAAAACAAACTCCTTTTCTGGGCTATGATGCTGGTGCTTTCGGGCGGTATCGGAAATATGATCGACCGCGTTTTCAGAAAGGGCGGCGTGGTAGACTTTCTGCAGTTTGATTTCTGGAAGTCTTTTCCGGTTTTCAACGTTGCCGATTGCGCCATAACGGTCGGCGCGGGATTGCTGGTGCTTTATTTTATTATCGATATCTGCCGCGATCAAAAGGAAAAGAGCCGCAAAAGGACCGCGGCAAACAGCGCCGATGAACAGAATTGAACTTGATTTTCCGGGCGGCGAAGCAAGACTTGACGTCTTTGCGGCTTCCGCGGCGGGGATAAGCCGTTCGCGAGCCGCCGCGCTTATAAGCGAGGGCAGGGTTCTTATAAACGGCAAACCTGCGCAAAAAAGCGTAAAGCTCAAAGCGGGGGATAAGGTAGAGGTGCTTTTGCCCGAGGTCAAGCCCTATACCGCCAAGGCGCAGAACATCCCCCTTGATATCGTTTATGAGGATAGTGACCTGCTTGTGGTGAACAAGCCGAAGGGTATGGTGGTCCATCCCGCGGCGGGCAACCGCGAAAACACCCTTGTTAACGCGGTGCTCTACCATTGCGGGGATTCGCTTTCGGGCATAGGCGGCGTTATGCGCCCGGGGATTCTTCACCGCATAGATAAAAACACGAGCGGACTTTTGCTGGTCGCAAAAAACGACGCGGCGCATATTTTTCTTGCCTCGCAGATAAAGGAACATACCTTTACCCGCGAATACGAAGCGGTGGTCTACGGTAACATAAAGGATGATGAGGGCAGTATAAACGCCCCTATCGGGCGGCACCCCTTTAAGCGTAAGCAAATGGCGGTTACCGATAGGAATTCAAAACCGGCGGTCACCCGCTACTTCGTGCTTGAACGTTTCGGCGAGTTTACGCATATAAAATGCCGCCTTGAAACCGGCAGGACCCACCAGATAAGGGTGCATATGGCATATATCGGTCATCCCCTCGCGGGGGACGAGGTATACGGCCCCAAAAAGGTAATAAAGCGGCTTTCGGGGCAGTGCCTGCACGCTCGCAAGATCGGCTTTATCCACCCGACTACGGGAGAGTATATGGAATTTTCAAGCGAACTGCCCGGTTATTTTGTTGATTTTCTGGAGGTATGCCGCAAAAATGGGAATATTTAACGGTTGCCTTCTGGCGTGCGATATCGACGGGACGCTCCTTTACGATAAAACGCTTCCCGAAAGAAACGTCCGTAAAATAAAGGATTTTGTAAGTGAAGGCGGCGCCTTCGCGCTTTCTACGGGCAGGACCTCGCAGGCGCTTTATGACGTTACTTCAAGGATAGACTGTATCGCGCCCTCGGTTTTATCGAACGGGTGCGTGATCTACGATTTTGCGGCAAAAAAGCCGCTCTCTCAAAAGGTGCTGCCGAAAAGCACGCTCGCTATGGTCGATCGCGTTATGGGAGCGATCGGTATCGGCATAGAAATGCACTCTGCCGACAGCGTTTTCGTGCCTTCGCGAAGCAGGGCCTCCGATCTGCACGAGAGCTACGAGAGTATGCCCGCGCAGTTTATAAGCGCCGCCGAAGCGGCAAAGAACGATATAAACAAGATAATATATTTTCTCGAAAACGAAGAACAGGCAAAGACCGTTTTTGAGATCTCAAAGGAATATGAAAACGAATGCGTTTTCTATCCCACAGGCACCACCATAAACGGTGAAAAACAAAACTATTGCGAGCAGATACCGCGGGGCGTTTCAAAGGCGTCCGCCCTCGATGAACTTAAAGGTCTGCTGGGGATCGGAAAAGGCGGCTATTTTGCGATAGGCGATTACTATAACGATCTTGAAATGATAAATGCGGCGGATATAAGCGCGGTGCCCGCCGATTCGCCCGATGATATAAAGCGGGCGGCAACCTTTGTTGCAGGCAGTGCAAAGAACGGCGCGGTAGCCGATTTTATAGAATATTTGGAGGAGCGTTTTAAAAATGGACGGTAAAACAAAACTTGAACTTCAGAAAACGGCTTGCAAAATACGCATGGGTATAATCCACGGCGTTCACGCGGCAAAATCCGGGCATCCCGGCGGCTCGCTTTCGGTAGCCGATATTCTTACATACCTTTATTTTAAGGAGATGAATATCGATCCCGCCGATCCGAAAAACCCGAATAGAGACCGTTTCGTGCTCTCAAAGGGTCACGCCGCTCCGGCGCTTTACGCCACCCTTGCCGAGCGCGGATATTTCGATAAACAAGAGCTGTTTTCGCTTCGGCATATCGGTTCCTTTTTGCAGGGGCACCCCGATATGAAGAACACCCCGGGCGTGGATATGTCAACAGGCTCGCTCGGTCAGGGCATATCGGCGGCGGTCGGTATGGCGCTCTCGGCCAAACATTTCGGCGATAGCTACCGCGTTTTTGCCGCCCTCGGCGACGGCGAGATAGAAGAGGGTCAGGTCTGGGAAGCGGCGATGTTCGCGGCGAACAAAAAGCTTAACAACCTTATAGTCTTCGTTGACCTTAACGGTCTTCAGATAGACGGAACGATAGAAGAGGTAAACTCCGCCCGCCCGGTAGACAAGAAGTTTGAGGCGTTCGGATGGAATACGGCAGAGATTGACGGCAACGATTTTGAACAGATAGAAAAAGCGCTCGCCGCCGCTAAAGCTTCCGATAAACCGTTTGCGATAATAGCAAACACAATTAAGGGCAAGGGCGTTTCGTTTATGGAAAACTCGGTCGGCTGGCACGGCAAAGCCCCGGATGACGAACAATACGCTCAGGCAATAGCCGAGCTTGAAACCGCGCTGGCGGCATTATAAAGGGGGAAATATAAATGGCTGATATAAAAACTGTTGCAACCCGCGTCGGCTACGGCGAAGCACTGGTCGAGCTCGGAAAACTGAGGGATGATTTCATAGTTATGGACGCCGACCTTGCCGCCGCTACGCAGACCGGCAAGTTCAAGGCGGCTTTCCCCGAAAGGTTTTACGATTGCGGCATAGCCGAGCAGAATATGCTGGGCATTGCCGCCGGTATCGCCGCCACCGGCAAAAAGGTGATAGTAAGCTCCTTTGCAATGTTTGCGGCGGGCAGGGCTTTTGAACAGATAAGAAACTCGGTATGCTATCCGAAGCTCCCGGTCATAATCGGCGCTACCCACGCCGGTATATCTGTGGGCGAGGACGGCGCCACCCACCAGTGCCTTGAGGATATCGCGCTTATGCGCTCGCTTCCCAATATGACGATTATAAACCCCGCCGACGCGGTGGAGGCGAAAAAGGCGGTCTTTGCCGCGATAGAGCATAACGGACCCGCTTATATGCGCTTCGGCAGATACGCCGTTCCGGTGATATTCGGCGATGATTACGATTTTAAGATAGGCAAGGCAAACGTTTTGCGCGAAGGCGGCGACGTTGCTATAATAGCCACCGGTCTTATGGTGGACGAGGCGCTTAAGGCCTATGATATATTAAAGGGCGAGGGCATATCCGCCCGGGTTATCAATATGGCTACCATAAAGCCGCTCGATACCGAAGCGGTGATAGCCGCCGCCCGCGATACCGGCGCTATCGTTACCGCCGAGGAACACTCGGTGATAGGCGGCCTCGGCTCCGCGGTTTGCGAAACGCTTTCGGAAGCCTGCCCCGTTCCGGTTTTAAAACTCGGCGTTTACGACAGGTTCGGTTATTCCGGACCCGCCGGCAAGCTGCTTGACGAGTTCGGGCTTCGCGCCGCGAACATAGCCGAAAAGGCAAAAGCGGCGATCGCCCTTAAAAAATGATCTGATATTTTATTGCGCTTTGCGCAAAAGGAGTAATAAAAATGAAAAAAGAAGTATTGGTAGAAGTATCCGCCCGCCACGTTCACGTTACAGAGAAGACACTCGAAACGCTTTTCGGCGCCGGTCATAAGCTTACGAATAAAAAGGACCTTTCCCAGCCGGGACAGTTCGCCTGCGAGGAAAAGGTGACTATAGTGGGCGAGAAGGGCTCGCTCAAAGCTTCGATCCTCGGACCCTGCCGCAAGGCGGATCAGGTTGAGTTATCGCTCACCGACGCGCGCACCGTTGGCGCCGTTGCCCCGATACGCGAATCGGGCGACGTTGCGGGAAGCGGCGTTTGCAAGCTCGTTGGTCCTTGTGGCGAGGTAGAACTTACCGAGGGCGTTATAGCCGCCAAGAGGCATATCCACGCCACCCCGGCTGACGCCGAGAAATACGGTCTTTACGATAAGCAGATAGTAAGCGTCAAGATCCCCACCGAGGGCAGAGCCCTTGTGTTTGACGACGTTGTGGTGCGCGTCAGCGAGAATTACGCGCTTGCCATGCACATCGATACCGATGAAGCGAACGCCGCCGCCGTAAAGGGCACGGTAATGGGTGAGATCCTTGCCTGACAGCATCGGGCTTTATATCCATATACCCTTTTGCGAAAAAAAGTGCCCCTATTGCGATTTTTACTCGACCTTTCTTACAAAAGAGGTCTACGAAGCGTATATAAAGGCGCTTTTGCGCGAGATTAAAAAATGGGGCGGTAAAACAAACCGCCCCGTTGATACGGTGTATTTCGGCGGAGGAACGCCCTCGCTTTTAGGCGGGGATATACTGCCGCTTACGGATGCCGTGCGTTCTGCGTTTACGGTTTCGGGCAACGCCGAAATAACGGTGGAATGCAATCCCGGCTGTGATACAGGATTTTACGCGCTCGCTCGCAAGGCGGGGGCAAACCGGGTATCGCTCGGCGTAGAGGCGGGAGACGATCTGCGCCTTAAAGCGCTTGGCAGGAGCCATACGGCGGAAGAAGCCGCCGCGGCGGTAAAAGCGGCGCGAAGCGCGGGATTCCGCAATATATCCTGCGATATTATGATAGCCCTGCCGAAAAGCAATATAAAAACCCTCAAAGAGGATATATCCTTTATATGCGATAAAAACCCCGATCACATATCGGCGTATATTCTGAAAATTGAGCAGAACACCGCATTTTTCGCCCGTAAAAACGAGCTTTGCCTGCCTGATGAGGACGGCGCGGCAGAGCAGTATATGACCCTTTGCGAGGAACTCGAAAGCCGCGGATACGGGCATTACGAGATATCGAATTTTGCAAAGCCGGGTAAAGAAAGCCGCCATAATTTAAAATACTGGCGGTGCGAGGAGTATATAGGCATAGGTCCTTCGGCGCATTCGTATTTTAAGGGCGAGCGGTTTTACTATCCGCGCGATCTTAAGGGCTTTATAACCGGCAATACCGTTTTGCCGGACGGAAAGGGCGGCGACCGCGAGGAGCGGCTTATGCTGGCGCTGCGTCTTAGCAGCGGCGTGCCGCTTTCGGAATTTTCCGCCGCCGCTATAGAAAAAGCAAAAAAACTTGCCGGCGCCGGGCTTCTTAATATCTCGGGCGGCAAAATAGCCCTTACAGATAAGGGAATGCTTCTTTCAAACAGTATAATTACGGAGCTTATTTATGAAAACGTATAAAATACATCTTATCCGCCACGGGCTGACGACCGCCAACCTCGAGGGCAAATACGTTGGCAACCGCACCGATCTTCCGCTTTGCGACGAGGGTGAAAAAGAGCTTTTGGAGCTTAGGAAAACGGTCGATTACCCCGATATCGAGCGGCTTTATACCTCGCCGATGCTCCGCTGCCGGCAGACCGCCGATATAATCTATCCTGATACCGAATATACCGTGATAGATGAGTTCGCCGAATACGATTTCGGCGATTTTGAGGGCAAGACCGCCGCCGAGCTTGAAAACGAGCCGGCTTTTAAGGAATGGACCTCGGGCAGGATAGCGGCTCCTCCGGGCGGCGAGAGCACCGAAAACTTTATAAAGCGGCTGGCATTAGGTCTTCACGATACGGTTGAGGATATGATGAAAAACGGCGTTTATAACGCCGCGGTGATAATGCACGGCGGCGCGATGATGATGCTTCTTTCCTCTTCTGCGGTGCCGCGGCGCGCCGCGGTGGAGTGGCAAAGCGAGAACGGGCGCGGATATTCGGTCCTTATCACTCCCTCACTTTACCATTCAAGCGGCATTATCGAAGTATATGATATAATATAGGTGTAAGTATGGTAAACATCGGCAACGATTGGGACGGGATATTAAAGGATGAATTTAATAAACCCTATTATCTCGAACTGCGCGAGTTTCTTAAAAAAGAATATAAAACGCGCAGGATCTTCCCCGATATGTATGATATATTCAATGCCTTAAAGTTCACCTCTTTTGAGGATACTAAGGTCGTTATAATAGGGCAGGACCCCTATCACGGCGCGGGGCAGGCACACGGGCTTTGCTTTTCGGTAAAGCCGGGTATAGAGCCGCCGCCCTCGCTTAAAAACATATTTGCCGAGATAAAAAGCGATATCGGTATCGATATGCCCGAGCATTACGGATATCTTACCTCCTGGGCAAAGCAGGGTGTGCTTATGCTAAACAGCGTGCTCACCGTGCGGGAGGGTATTGCGAACAGCCATAAAGGCAAAGGCTGGGAGATTTTTACCGATCGCGTTATAAAAGAGCTTGACCGCAAGCAGACCCCGGTAGTGTTCCTGCTTTGGGGCGCGGCGGCAAAGGCAAAGGGCGAGATCATCAAAAACCCTCTGCATAAAAAACTTTTAAGCGTTCATCCGAGCCCGCTTTCGGCTTACGGCGGCTTTTTCGGGTGCAGGCATTTTTCAAAGGCAAACGAAATACTTATAAGCAGCGGTCAAAAGCCGATAGACTGGGCAATTAAAAAGGAGTGTTAATTATGAAATCGACCGGAATGGTAAGAGCGGTGGATAAAATGGGCAGGGTGGTCATCCCCAAGGAGATACGCGAGCACCTCGACGTTAAAAACGACGTGGACAGCTTCGAGATCTACGTGGACGGCGACAGCGTGATACTTCGCAAGTATCAGCCCACCTGCATTTTCTGCAAGAATTTAGCCGATAGCGTTGAGCTTGCCGGGCACACGGTATGCAAGCAGTGTATCGAACGGCTCAACAAACTTAAAGAAGAGTCCGAAGAAGAATAAAAAAGAGCGCCGCGGCGCTCTTTTTTTTATTCATAGTAATCCGAATCAATGAAAACGCAGCTCTCTTCTTCGTTATATATAACGTCCACGCGAAGGTCGTCACTGTCATAAAAAAGACTGTAATAATTAGCCAGATCTAAAAAGTCTTCATCAAGATCATATATCGCGGCGCCGTTCAGGTAAAAGTAATAGGTCTTGCCGTCGGCAATGCCGTATGCCTCTTCGTAGACGTATTTCCAAACGCTTCCGTCATCTTCGGTCACTAATTTTTCGGTGCCGGTGGGGGTATCGTAGGTAAGTCCGGTGAGCTTTGCCGAATAAATGTAATCGTCTATCTTTTTAACGTCGGTAAACTTTCCGTGGACCTCCGCACAGCGAATGCAGGTATAGCCGTGGTCGTCCTCATCGAAGGAGTAATCGTAGTTCTGATAACTGCCGGTAAAGGTGCCGTCCTTATTGAGACTTAAGGTCGTTTCCCAGGAGCCCGCGCCGCTGTTATAGGTAAAGTAACTCACTATTTTCCCCAAAAGCTCCTTGAGGTCTTCATCCGAAGGCGGCGTAACGTCCTGCCCGGTTTTCGGGTCAAGGTAGACCGTTTGATACCGGGCGTTCGCCATAAAATCGATTTTTAAGATATCGGTCTCGTATATATAAGTTACGTAGGAGCCGTCAAGCACGTTGTAGCTGTTGTCTGCGTTCGGGTAAAAAACGGTCTCCCATACGGTTTTGCCGCTGCTGTTTAATTTTACTATATCCGGATACTCGATGAAGGTCACGTAGATCGAGCCCTCGCCGTCAAAGCAGGCGTCCGAGATCGCGGCTCCCATATCCTCTTTCCAACGCTCTTTGCCGGTGTTTTTATCAACGCAGATAACGTTTCCCGGCGCTACGATATAGTAGCCCTCGCCGTTTACCCCGAGGTCGGTAAAATAGGTATACTGGGCAAGCTCGTAACGGTCGGTATCGTATTCCCATACCTTGTTGCCGTTTTCATCATACGCCTTAAGGGAAGCGTAGGCTTCGTCATCGCCGAATTCCTCCGCGAATTTATACGTTGCCGCGGCCGCCGTTTCGGTCGCCTTGTTTTCCCTGATGTTTTCTATTATTTTTGCTCCGCCGACAACGCCGCCTATCGTTATGCCGGTTGCGGCTATGGCGGCGATCACCTTAACGGCGATCCCCTTTGCCGCCACCTTCGCGGCGGTGGCACCTACCGCCTTTGCGGTTACGGCGCCGGCTGTTTTGGCTGCCGCAACACCGGCGGCGCCGGCAGTTTTGGCTGCCGCGCTCCCCGCGGCGGTCGCCGCGGTGTTTACCGCCCCGCCCGCGGCTGAAACGGTCGCCGCGGTCGCCGCCGTTTTACCCATTATACCGGAAATCAGCGTTGCCGCCGAGCTGCCCGGGATCATATGGGCGGTCACCTGCGCTTTAAAGAGCTGTGCAAAAGCGATAAGAGGAAGCCCGGCAACGCCGTAAAATTTCTGACCGCTTTTTCTTTCCTGCTCCTCAATTTCGGTCTTTAACGCTTTGCGCGCGAGGAAGAGCCGCGATTTAACGGTGCTTTCGCTGCAGTCCATTACCTTTGCTATTTCCTCTATTGTCATACCGTCGTAATAGAAAAGGGTCACGGTCTGCCTTTGAACCGCGCTGAGCGAATTTATTATAGCTCCGAGCCGGGAGCTTAAATCGCTTTTTTCGGCATATACCTCGGGCAGCATAAAATCGGATTCAAGCTCGACCTTTTGGGCGTCCTCATCATCCTCATCCGCCTCGATAGATACCATTATGTGCCGGCTGCGAAGCAGCGTGTAACACCGGTTTAAGGTTATCCGCTGTATCCAGGTGTTGAATGCCGAAGCGTCCGCAAGGGTCTTTAAGTTCTGCCACGCCGAGATAAAGGTCTGCTGCAGCACGTCTTCGGCGTCGGCGCTGTTCTTAAGGGTGGAAAGCGCCAGCGCGTAGACCTTGCTGTAATAAAGCCCGTAAAGCCGTTCAAACGCCTGTTGATTTCCGCTTTGCGCCGCAAGCACCAGCGACTGTTCAAAAGAATTATCCTGCATATTGCTCTCCTTAAGCATAGCGTGCGTATCCGAACTCGATTTTAGCGGTCGGATTTTGCGCTCTGCTTCGTTAAAATACTCGGAAATCCGACAGGATTTCCTGCGTTTTTGCCTCGCATAGCCCCAAATTCGTTTTCCGATAAAATTCTGCGACCTTAAACGAGCACGTTTTTGTGCAGAATTTTGCGCGGAGGACGAGAGCGGGCTTATCGCCCGGTAAGGACGACAAACAACAGTATGCCTAAAACACGCCGTTTAAGGCGGGTTCGGATACGCGCGCTATGCTTAGAATATACTGTATCTTGTCTTATATTTTACGTTATACTGACTTACGGTGGTGTTCCTGTCAAGCGTAAAAAACATTTTTTCTATCGCGGTAAGAAGCATATTCATACCGATTTCGTCCTTGTATACGTATTTTTGGGTTTTATAAGAGGTAAAATTAAAACCGTATACCGCCCTGCCGGTAGCGGGGTCAAAAGAATTAAGAAAAAGTCTCGCCGTAAAGTATTTGCCTTTAAATGTGACCTCGCGCGCCGCGTCGCCGCTTATGGCGCAGTTAACGCCGAGCCTGCAAAGCATTGCGGCAACGTTTTTCGCACTGCCCACGTTTGAGGTAAAGGCCTCGCCCTTGTTGGCGTAGCCGTAGTCGCGCTTTCTTACAAGTCCCGCCTTAAGAAGCTCGCCTATCTTTTTCCTTTTATTTATGGCGACTGCCACGGAAGTTACGAGGGTGACTATCATAACTGTAACGAAAATGATCATCTCAAGCACGGTCGTTTACCTCCCTTATCAAAAGTTACGGTAATAACCGTTTTGCTCGGCTTTTTTCTGCTTGCGGCGCGCGTGCGCTTCCATTATCTTATCCGCCGCTTTTTCGGCGCCGTTATAAAGCATATTTTCTAAGGCGCGTATCAAAACGAACAAAACAGCCGAGGACGCGATACACGCAAGTATGCCGAGGATGGTGCTTTCGGTAAGTGCGTATACCAAAAAGCCTAAAAGTATTCCTATAAAGATCCCGTTGTGTGCATAAGTTTTTCTCATTTTTAATTTCTCCCTTTTTTTGTTTTTTAGTAAAAGCTTTTTCGGTGCTTTCACCCTATAGACGCAACAAATTTAAAAAAGGTTTGAAATTTTTTAAAAATTTTTTGAAAAACTTTTTTTCACTTAAAATCACGACCCGCGGCGGACGTTGATTCGGCACGGGTCGTAACAGTGTTTTAAACGGATGATACGCGCTATATGCGCGCTACGCCGTCTTTTCTCGCCGCATCGGCTACCGCCTTTGCAACGGCGTCCTTTATGCGCTTATCGAAGGCGTGGGGGATAATGTAATCGGCGCTGAGCTCGCTGTCGCTTACAAGCGAGGCGATGGCATATGCCGCGGCGATCTTCATGTTTTCGGTAATGGCGGAAGCGCGAACGTCAAGCGCGCCGCGGAAAATACCGGGGAACGCCAGAACGTTGTTTATCTGATTGGTAAAATCCGAGCGCCCTGTGCCGACTATCGCCGCGCCCGCCTCCTTTGCAAGGTCGGGCATGATCTCGGGCGTGGGGTTAGCCATTGGGAAAACGATGGCGTTTTCATTCATAGAGGCAACCATTTCCTTTGATACTATGCCGGGAGCCGAAACGCCTATAAACACGTCGGCGTTCTTCATAACGTCGGCAAGAGTTCCGCGTTCGAGGTTCGGATTGGTTTCTTCGGAAAGCTTTTTATGCGCGGGGGAAAGGGTCTCGTCGCCTTTGCATATTGCGCCGAATTTATCGCACATAACAAGATTTTTAAGCCCGAGTTTCAAGAGAAGCTCGCCTATCGCGGTGCCTGCCGCGCCGGCTCCGTTTATTACGCATTTTATATCGCGCAGGTCTTTTTGGACCACCTTGAGCGCGTTTATAAGGGCGGCGGCAAGGCATATTGCGGTGCCGTGCTGATCGTCGTGGAATACCGGTATATCGCAACGCGCCTTAAGCTTTTCCTCAACCTCAAAACAGCGCGGAGCGGCGATATCCTCAAGGTTTATGCCGCCGAACGAGCCGGATATGTTGTAGACCGTTTCCACGATCTCGTCAACGTTCTTTGTGCGCAGGCAGATCGGTATCGCGTCAACGCCGCCGAACTCCTTAAAGAGCACGCACTTGCCCTCCATTACCGGCATACCGGCTTCGGGGCCAATATCGCCGAGGCCTAAAACGGCGGTGCCGTCGGTGATAACGGCTACCGTGTTCCAGCGGCGGGTAAGCTCAAAACTTTTGTTATAGTCCGCCTGTATCGCAAGGCAGGGCTCCGCAACGCCCGGAGTATAGGCGAGCGAGAGCGAGTCCTTATCGTTCACCTTTGCGCGGGCTACAACTTCAATTTTTCCTTTCCATTCGCCGTGAAGGCGTAAAGATTCTTTACGGTAATCCATTTTTATCCCCTTTTCATATATCTCTTTCAATATGCGCTTTTATTTTGCGGTCGGAGCTGTAGCCCTTATAGCCGTCCTCCCACGGGAAGAGGTAGTTGAGTCTCAGTTCATCGCGCACCGCGTTTATCTCGCCCTGGACCGATTCGTTTATCGGAACGCCGCTCTTTTCGCGGGATTTCCAGATATCGTATTCCTTTTCGCCCGCAACGTAAATCCGGTTTTCGCCGGGCGCTTTGCGCGCCGTTCTCACCTTGCGGATGATATCGCCGGTCTTTTTGCGGCAAAGCTCCTCGCCCAAAAAGTGGTTCGTATCAATGGCTATAAAGAAATGACCGAGGTGGTAGGGGCGTATATTTCCGTTTTCATCCTTGCCGTCAAGCTCCTTTAAGTTTTCGCCGTCCTGCAGAACGGAGGATAAGAACTCAACGAACATGGCAAAGCCGTAGCCCTTGTAGCCGCCGAGCGCCTCGCCGATACCGCCGAGCGTTGTGAGCGCGGCGGTGCCCGCTCTTATCTTTTTAAGGGCAACGCCGGCATCGCCCTCCACCGGCGAGCCGTCAATATCCACTATGGTGCCGGGGTGCACCGGCTCGCCTATTCGCGCGTAGTATTCGATTTTTCCGTTCTGGGTTATCGAGGTGGCGCAGTCAAAGTTAAAATCAAACGCCTCGTCGCTCGGAACGCCCAGCGTAAACGGATTGGTGCCGAACATACCCTCGGTGCCGAGAGTCGGCGCAACAGAGGGGCGCGCGTTGGTGCCAGTCATACCGATACAGCCGTTTTCGGTGGCCATAGAGGTATAATATCCCGCGATACCGTAATGGCAGGAATTGCGGACCACCACCATACCCATACCGTATTTCTTGGCTTTTTCTATCGCCATACGCATGGCGCGGGTGCCTATTACCTGACCCATACCGTTGTGTCCGTCAACAACGGCGGTGGTCTCGGTCTCCTTTATTATTTCAAAATTCGTAGTGGGCTGTTGGATGCCCGCCTTTATCCTGTCAAGATAAACCGGCTTAAAGCGGTTGCAGCCGTGGCTTTCGATACCGCGTTTATCCGATTCAAGCAGAACGTCGGCGCACATTTCGGCTTCCTCGCGGGGAACGCCGTAGCCCGCGAACGCGTCAACCACGAAATCGGTTATAAGATCCCAGGGGCATACTACTTTAGGCATAAACAAAACTCCTTTTGTTAAAAAAATATCAGACTTAACGTTAAATGAAAGCGGCGAAAACCGCTTTCAAAATAATCACTGCTCCGCGGTAAAGTTATCTTTACCAACGCCGCAAAGCTCGCAGGCGAAATCCTCCGGGAGATCCTCCCACTTAACGCCCGCCTCGTCTTCATCGTAAACCCAACCGCAAACGTTGCATACGTATTTCATAAATATACCGCCTTTCGATAATTTCGGCGGTGTTTACCGCCTGTTTTCAAATATTATACCATAGGGATAAAAGTTTTGCAACAAGTAAAAAGCGATTCGTGCGTCATCCGAAAAACAAGCGGTCGGCCGTTCGGATTGACCTTGTAGGGTGCGGCGACCTCGACGCACCGTTTTAGATTTTAGACGTTAGACGGTAGACAATAGACGTCGGTGCCTGCGGCGCGTTTTATAAAAGAGGGACGATGTGGGCATCGTCCCCTACGAAACATCAATATAGATTGATGCGCCTTCGGCGCACCTGTTGTCTGCAATCTGATATCTGCGATTTGTTATCTGATTCGTAGGGGATGGCGCTTGCCGACAGCCCGTTTTAGACGGTAGATGTTAGACGTTAGACGGTAGACAATAGACGTTGATGCCTGCGGCGCAGATATAGAAAGAGGGACGGTGTGGGCACCGTCCCTCTTGCAACATAAAAACAAAAGGAGTATTATGATTGTGGACTTTTCATTTGATGAATTCAAAAAAGGACTTTGGGAAACAAGTTTGTCCTAAAGGTACAATACAATTAATAACGCCTTATGGAGGAAAATAACATGAAAGAAATGGATTGTGTCAGAATAACAGTAGAAAAAGAAAAATATGCAAAAGAAGGCGTACATAAAGGTATGTACGGTTGGATTTGCCTTGATGATTGCCAAGACGGTTATTGGTTAGTGAATATTCCGCAGTGTGGCGAAAAAGAGGACATTGCCACAATTTCAGTACACGAAACCGATATGGAAGTTGTCCCTGTAATGCACGCTGCCGTAAACGAACAAATAAAAGCCGCTTTCGGCGATTAGGTTTTCGTCAATATAAAAGCGCGCCGATTCCGGCGCGCTTTTAAGTAATAAGTTGTTATTTGAAATACCTGTCAAGAAGACCCTTGAACGCCTTTCCGTGCCGTGCTTCGTCGCGGAAAATGATTGTTTTTCCTTTTGCTTATGCGGTTTATATAAAAATAACACACAAAACAGCACACAAATCAAAAAAGATATGAGTGAAAAACAATGCCTTTTCAAATCGCTTTTGATAAGAATACTTGACAATTCTGACAATAAGTTATATAATAAGGGTGGAAATAAGGCATGCCGTATAGACGGTTTTGCCCTCAAAGAAATTGATTAAAGATTTAATCGCCTTAACTTTGGACGGGGAAGGCGGTTATTTCTTTTTTATTGCCGTTAATACAAGGGTTATAACCGAAATTATAACAATACTAAACTGGAACATGTCCTGATTAGTTATGTACATGGGGCTCCACCCCCGTTTCCGAGGGCAAGATTAAACCGCCTACCGTTTAGGCACACCTTATTCCGAAAGGTATTTTATCATATTACGACATATTTTGCAACGGAAATTTACCACTAAAAAAAGAGTCGTATTTTGAAGCGAACCCCAAAGTTTAGACAAAATTAAATATTAAATTGCTTGTGAATGAGTTCGGTATCCAACCGGGCTCATTCCTTTTAGTTTAGTAGAAATTCTTTCGTTGTTGTAGTAGT
>JAFZIK010000041.1 GCA_017554405.1 Clostridia bacterium
AAAACATACTGTAATCGGTATAAGCGTCTTTTACGCTGTAAAACTCCTCGCCGGAGTTTACATATTCTTTCATTTTAACAAGGCAGGTCGCTATCGCGATTTCCTCATCGGAAAGACGGGCAGGCATAAACGGATTTTCAAAGAGAATCTGACCGTTGCCGCTTAGGTTTACAAGTGAAAAACCGTCAAGGTTTTCTTTTTTACCAATATAACTCCGATTTATAGTAAATGAGTGCGGTAAACCGTCTTTAAGATAAGTAACGGTATCGTTTGCTATTTCACCGTTTGTACCGCGAATAACAATTCTTGAACTTCTGATATCCGAAAAATACTGCTCGTAATTAAAATCGTAAACCGCGTTTTTTTGACCGAAATCGAGAACAACTATTTTTTGTTCGGAATTTACCGCCGTGGGGTTAATAAGTCCGGCGCGGCTGTTGTATCTGCTTAGTTTATCGGTAAGCTTTATTTCGGTCTTGTGTGGCTTTTCTTCCTTTATATCAAGGAAAAACCGAATTAAGCTCGCAGCGTGGTAATCGTGGCAGCAGGAAAGCTGTACCTGATTTACTTTACCTAATATACCGCTGTTAATAATCGCTTTATACGCCTGATTTTGTGGCATAAAATGAAATTGCTCTGCAACCTGAATCCTTCCGGTAAGCTCTCCGTCCGTAACCGGCGTTTCGGTCAAAACCGCAATATCTTTGTTGGCTAACATCTGCGCGGTTTCATTTATTGAATCTTTGCTGACGCAAGAAACAATGAAATCAAAATCGGTATTTAATAAATCGTTAAGGTTATCAAAAATCGGCGCGTCGTATTTTTCTGAGAATTCTTTGTGCTTTTCAGGGTTTCGGATGAAAATGCCCGAAACCGAAAAGATTTGCGGCATAAGCGCGGCGATCCTCAAATAGAATTCACTTCGCCAGCCGGCGCCGATAAGACCGAAGGTTATCACACCAAACACCACCCATACAATAGTTTTCGGCTATATTATACGATAATCACTTTGCTTTTTCAATAAAAAAACTTTGCCTTACGTCTTTTAAATGGCAATTTGGCATTTTTCGGCTATTTTACACTATTTTTAAGTCATTTTACACTGTAAAAATTGAGGCTTATATGTTAAAAGTCATTATAGGTAATTATGTGGTTTTAGCCTTTAAAATATTTCGATTTAAGAAGGAGATTTTACTGTGAGCAAGGTCAATGCAAAAAAAGATAAACAGATAATTCCAACTTATATTCCAAAAAAGGCAAACGATCTGCCGATGTTTTTTGAAAATAAACCCTATCAGGGGGCTTCCGGTCGGCTTTACCCTATACCGTATTCGGACGGGATAACCGACGAGAAAAAAGACGTTGAATATGACGTTTTTACCCTCGAAAACGAGTATATCAAAACGCAGGTCCTGCCCGAGATAGGCGGTAAAATTCTGCGCGGATACGATAAAGTCGGTGCACACGATTTTATTTATTACAACGAAGTAATAAAGCCCGCTCTTGTCGGTCTTGCGGGTGCCTGGATATCAGGCGGTATTGAGTTTAACTGGCCCCAGCATCACAGACCCACGACCTTTATGCCGCTTGAAGCGGTTATAGAGGAAAACGCCGACGGCGGCAAAACCGTCTGGACCGGTGAAGTAGAACCGTTTAACCGAATGAAAGGTATGGCGGGTATAACGCTCGACCCCGGCAGAAGTTACATAAAAGCAAAGGTCCGCGTTTATAACAGAACGGCATTCCCGCAGGTGTTTATGTGGTGGGCAAATTTAGCCGTGCCGGTAAACGATAACTACCGCACCGTTTTTCCGCCCGACTGCGAATGGGTAAACGATCATGACCGCCGCGCCATTTTAGAGTGGCCTATAGCAAAGGGCGTATATAAAACCGCCCGTCCATACGATTTCGGCGATGGCACCGATCTTTCGCATTATAGCGCCGTAAAGGTGCCGTCCTCCTATCTTATTTCGCAAGGGCAGTCGGATATGGACTTTATCGCCGGCTATGACGTTGGCATAAACAAGGGGATAGCCACCGTCGCTAATCACCATATTTCGCCCGGAAAAAAGATGTGGCACTGGGGTATAGGCGATTTCGGCGATATGTGGTGTAATAACCTTACCGATGAAAACGGTCCTTATATCGAGCTTATGACCGGTGTTTATACCGATAATCAGCCTGATTTCACCTGGATAGCGCCTTATGAATCACGCGAGTTTGAGCAGTATTGGTATCCGATACGCGATATCGGCGAAATAAAGAATGCTTCGATAGATGCGGCGATAAACGTGGAAAACAGAAAAGACGGTCTGTTTATTGGCCTTAACGTAACGGGCGTGTTTACGGGCGCCAACGTGCGTGTTGTTGCAAAGGATAAAATACTGTATAGCGAAACCTGTGATATGAAGCCGGACGTTTCATATATGAAGACCGTTGATATCGGCAATACTGATTTTAACGATATAACCGTTTCACTTTTTAGCGGCGAGGGTAAAGTCCTCATATCGTATAAACCTTATGTACGCGGGCAGAAAACGCCTATTACGCCGAGAAAACCGGTAAAGCGTCCGAGTGAGATCGAAACGGTAGAAGAGCTCTATATAAACGGTTTGCACCTTGAACAGTATAAACAGCATAACTATAAGCCGGAGGACTATTATCTCGAGGGTATTCGCCGCGATAGCGGGGATATAAGATGTAATACCTCTATGGCGCGCTTGTGCCTTAAAAACGGCGAATTTAAAAAATGCGTGGATTACTCTGATACCGCCATAAAACGCTTGACACTTCGTAATGAGCATCCCACCGATACCGAGGCGTTTTATCTTAAAGGTATAGCGCTTACTTTCCTTGGTAAAACACAAGCGGCTTACGATATACTCTATAAAGCGGCTTGGAACTATCCGCACAGAAGCGCCGCGCTCTTCGAGCTTGCCTGCCTTGACTGTAAAGCCGGTGATTATATCGCCGCCCTTGAAAAACTCGATGAGTCGATAGGTCTCAATGTCGGTCACATAAAGGCGCAGAACCTTAAAACCGCCATACTTCGCCGCATAGACCCGGCGGCGGCTAAAAAACAGGCGGCGATCTGTAATAACGATGACCTTCTCGATTTGTTTGCAAAGATCGAGTATTCACATTTTATCGATAACACCGCCGAAATTGCGCAGTTTGCCCTGAAAGCCGAGAATCTTATCGACGTTGCCAACGATTATATAAAAGCCGGCTTTTATGAAGACGCCGTTTATACTCTTGCGTTTTATAATGGTAAACACCCGCTTATAGAATACTATAAGGGCTATTGCTTGAAAGACACGTCGTATATCGCCAAGGCGGAGGCAATAGATACCGGCTATTGTTTTCCGTCCCGCCTTGAGGATGTAGCGGTGCTTTGCTATGCGATTGAAAACGATAAAACCGCCGCAAACGCCTGTTATTATTTAGGGTCGCTTTATTATGACCGCTTCCGCTATAAAGACGCGGCGGATATTTGGGAAGAGGGCTTAAAGCGCAACGGTGAGCACGGCAAGATCTGGCGCAACCTTGCTTTATACTATTTCGATAAAGCGGACGAACCTGAAAAGGCAAAGGATTGCCTCGAAAAAGCGATGCTTTATAAGAACGACCCGCGCTTACTGCTTGAATACGAGCAACTGCTCAAAAATATGAATTATTCGCCGAAAGAGCGTTTGGCGGTATATGACAAATATCCCGAACTTTTAGCCGAGCGGGATGATTGCTATCTTGATAAACTTACTCTTATATCGCAGACCGGCGATTTCAAAACCGCAATAGAAATGGCAAAGACAAAGCGTTTCCATATCTATGAGGGTGGGGAAGGCAAGCTTACTAAACAGCATGCCTGGATGCATGTGCTCTACGGTAAAGAGTTAATGGAAAGCGGTGATTTTGCCACTGCCGAAAAGATGTTCTTTGACGGCGTTAATATGCCGAAATCCTACGGTGAGGCAAAAACCTTTTTTAATCAAGAGGCGCACATTTACTATTATCTCGGTGCTCTTTATGAAAAGCAGGACGAAACCGAAAAAGCCAAAAACGCCTACAAACAAGCGGCTGTTTACAAGGCAGCGGTTTCCGAAATATCGCTGTTCCGCGCGCTCGCTCTTAAAAAGCTTGGCGAAGAAGCAGAGGCAAACAAGGTTTTGGATGAAATGCTCGCCACAGCCGAAAACTTTATAGTCAATAAAGATTTAAGAACATATTACGGTGTCGGTTCGCCTTCGCCTATGCCTTTTGAATATAACATTGAAAAGAATAATCTTACCGACGGTTATATTCTCAAAGCCTATGCGCTTTTAGGTTTCGGCAAACGTGATGAGGCAAACGCGGCGATAGACGAAGCGCGAAAACTCAACCCCTACGATTTCAGAATATTTGCGTTTGACAGGATAAAGTAATGCAAAATGATATTTATATAATAAAAAGCCCTGATAATTTGTGGCACGCGGAGATATCCGCGTGCCGCGGTGCTAATATTGTAAATCTCCGCTATAACGGCGAAAACGTGCTTAACCCGCTTGAAAGCGAAAAGCAGTGGGAAGAAAACCCGTTTGTGCAGGGGAGTCCGCTATTATTTCCCGCAAACCGCACGGCGGGCGCTAAATTCTCTTTCGGCGGCGCGGAATATTCTCTCCCTGTTACCGATAAAAAGAATAACCTTAATCTGCACGGGCTTTTATATGCTAAAATCTTTTCGGTTGTTAAAGCTAAAAGCGACCGTATTGTTTTACAATATGAAAACAGCGGCGGTATATATCCGTTTGATTTCTTAATAACAGCCGAATATAAACTTCAAAACAGCGGCTTGAAGCAGGTTTTCACAATAGAAAATCGGAGCAAAACAGATATGCCGTATACATTTGCTCTGCATACCTCATTTGCAGAGCCGTATTATTTCAGCGTGCCGATTTCACTGGCCCAGGAAAAAAACGATCGGCATATTCCTACCGGCAGATATATACCTCTTACTGATTGTGAAGCATTATATGCTTCGGGACTTGATCCTCGCGGGATACCGATTTCCGGTTATTATAAAGCAAACGGCAAAACGGCAATCATCGGTAATTACAGTTATACCGTATCGGAAGCGTTTGACCATTTTGTGCTTTATAACGCCGGGGGTAACAGCGGTTATTTGTGCGTTGAGCCGCAGGTCGGCGCAGTAAACGGACTTAATATTCCGGGTGGGCATAGGGTGATTTCCGTAGGCGGGCGAGATGTTCTTTATGTAAATATAGGTATCGCGTATAAAGTAACTTTATAATAAGTTTTTTAAGGAGAACTTTGAGCTCTCCTTTTTTTTAAAATCTTTTCCGTTGATTTTGCATAGTTTTTCGGCGATTTAACAATGGTTATGCTTTATGCAAGAACATTATAATAATTTTGGGTTATTCTGTGCAATTCGTATGTATTGCACAAATTATTCAAAAATGGAGGAAATGTCTATGAGAAAAACAATGGAAAAACTACTTGCGGTACTGCTTGCTGTATGCGTTTTATCGGCAATGCTCTCGCTGCCTGCGGTTTCTTTCGCGGATACGTGGGATGGTACGACTGCTGCTTCACTGTCCGGTGAGGGTACGGAAGAGTCGCCCTATCTTATTGCCACCGGTGCCGACCTTGCCTATTTCGCGGCACAGGTAAACGGCGGCAACGGTTACTCGGGCAAGTATATTAAACTGACCGATGATATTGATTTAAACAATGCTGCTTTTACCCCTATAGGCAGCGGTAGCGTATCCGGTAGTGCTGTTACGATTATCGGCGCGTCCAATTGCTTCAAAGGAAC
>JAFZIK010000042.1 GCA_017554405.1 Clostridia bacterium
GAGATGTGCATGCCCGGCGATAACGTAGAGATGGATGTTGAACTCATCACTCCTATCGCTATCGAAGAAGGTCTCCGCTTCGCTATCCGTGAAGGCGGCCGAACCGTTGGCTCCGGCGTTGTTACCAAGGTTAACAACTAATCCTTAAAAAATCTTTTTCCCGCCTGCGAAAGCAGGCGGGTTTTTTATGCCGGTCAGGTTGTAATTTTTTGAAAAGTGTATTGAAAAACCTTGCTAAAAGTAGTATAATCTAACATGGATTTTTATAATCGTCAGTTGAGTATTTATATGAGGTGATTTAATGAAAACAATTCTGAGGAAAGCAAGAGCATACTGCTCTCTGTTTGTATGCTTGCGCTGATGTTCACCTGCCTTACGGCAGTTGTAGTTCCGGAGATCATTGCAAGCGCGGCAGATGCGGATATGCTGTCTTTTGACGGAACCAACGCATATGGATGCGTGGCTTACACAACGTCCTGGACTACCGTTCCGGCAGGTGATTACAGATTCGAGATGGACTGTAAGATCACCAGCGGCACACCGGTTTGTTATCCGTGCGGAAGAAACTATAATACCAATATGGATAAGTTCAGCAACCAGACTTACACTTATGATGCAATAAACTACAAATACATTGTTACGTTTACTATTACGTCAGCCATTGACGGAAACCTTTCAATGTATATCGGTAACTACGACGGTTATTTAGCCGGCTCGGGTGACACCGTATTCTCTTGTGCCAATCCGAAACTCTATGATATAGACAGTTCAGGAAATGCAACACAAAATACGACGTTAATTAAATACGATTTTAATACGTATACTGACACAACAGATATAACTACATCGACCACTCATAAATGGCGCAGACTAAGCTCAGCCGGCGTGACCCGTTCTTCTATACCGGACGGTTTCTTTGACCCCTACGTAGAACCAGTTCCCGAATACGTTCATTTTGAGCCGAACAGAAACAACTATTCGCGTTTTATTTATTTGTTGGGATACGGTGCTTTAGACGCGGGTGATTACCGCTTCCAGATGGATTGCAAGATATTCAGCGGTTCACCGAGGATATGCGTAGGCAACCGTGATAGCAATACCTATCCGCAGTTTGATAAACAGACAAACTACACCGCTACTTATGACGCGGAGAACTATAAGTATACTATAACCTTCACTTTAACGGAAGATTTGACCGGCAGTGAGTGTATTGGTATTCTTATAGGCAACTACGGGGATGACGGCGACTTTGTATGCGCCAATCCTACCTTCTATGAACTTGACGGCAGCGGCGATCCTACCGGTGATAACCTTATAAATACCTTTGCTACGCAGTTTTATAACACGAGCTTAGCAGTCGGCAAATGGTATAGAGCGGGTAACTATACCTGCACCGCGGGAATACCGGAGCATTATTTTGATAAAGAGAGCACAAATAATTATGTGCTTCATTTCCCGCAGACGACCGATAGCTATCAGGTTGTGGTTTACAAGGATACCGGCATATACGTTGCGGACGAATCGCCCGACCACGAGTCTGCCGTGCCGCCTATGATGGGTTGGTCCGCCGGCGCATATATGGAAGCGTTGTTGCTTATAGAACGCGACGGAAAAAATTTCCTTGACGGATTTATTTAATGTATAAATCACATTTCACCGTCTGTATTGCCCTTTTAAGGGCATAATACAGACGGTGGTTTTTTTGAACAGAAAGCTTTATTCCTATTCCCGTGAAAACTTTGCCGCGCGGTCGGCGATTTGCTTTTTTCTTATTTTACTTATGCTTTTAAGCTGTGCTTTGCGTGTGGCGGTGTTAAACACTGAGGGACTCGGTCTCGTAAGTGCAAAACAAAGCGAATACGTTATAAAGATCAAGCGCATAAGAGGCACGGTTTATGATTGCAATATGGTGCCGCTTACAAATAACGTATCCTATACGGCGGCGGTGGTAGCTCCTTTGCCCGAAGCGATAACGGCTGTGAGCAAAGCCTTGCCGCGAAGCGAGCGGCAAAGTCTTTTAAACACCTTAAAAGGAGGCAAGCCCGCCGTTTGCACGGTGCCTGGCGAAATTAACTGTGAGGGTGTTGCAACAAAGGGAATATACAAAACGGCAGGGTCTAAGGACGCCTGCCATATCATCGGTTACCTTGATAACAAGGGTCACGGTGCGGCAGGATTAGAGGCGGCATACGATGATATTCTGTATACCGACCGGTATATATCTGCCGTTGTTGTTACCGACGGTAAGGGCAATATGCTAAGCGGCATAGAGCCGGAGTTTGAAGAAGGCGACGACCCGCGGTCCTTCGGGGTGATCTCTACCGTTGATATAGAGATTCAAAAGGCGGTCGGCGCGGCGGCGAACGATATAGCAAAAGGGGCGGTGGTTGTAAGCGAAGTAAAAACCGGGCAGATAAAGGCGCTTTTAAGCCTGCCGCAGTTTGATACTTCGGATATATCAAGTTATCTCGAGAATGAAAACTCGCCCTTTATAAATAGGGCTTTAAGACCCTACAGTGTAGGTTCGGTTTTTAAATCATTGGTCGCGGCGGCAGGTATTGAGAGCGGCTACGCGGATTTCCGGTATAACTGTGAGGGAAGCACATTTATTATCGACCGGTATTTTAAGTGCCATAAAGCCGACGGCCACGGCGCGGTAGATTTAAGGCAGGCACTCGCTTTTTCCTGCAACTGTTATTTTTATAACTACGCCCTGCTTTTAGGCGGCGAAAGAATATATAAAACGGCGCGCCTTTTCAATTTCGGTTCGGCGATACAAATAGCCGATAACGTAAAATCCGGTGCCGGAACCCTGCCGGATAAAAAAACGCTTGAGAACGCCGCGCACCTTGCAAATTTCAGCATAGGGCAGGGGGAGCTTTCGGCGTCCCCGGTGGCGCTTTTGCCGCTTTATACCGCCATTGCAAACGGCGGGAGATACTATCTTCCCTCGCTCGTTAAAGCAACGGTAAAGGACGGTATGCTCACTCCTTACGATAACGGCAACCCCACGGTAGCTATGAGCGAGAGCACCGCTCTGATGCTTAAAACCTATTTAATGGACGTTATTACCGACGGCACCGCCGCGGCGGCGATGCCGAAGACCGTTACCGCCGCCGGTAAGACCGCTACCGCGCAGACCGGCAGGGTGGATAAAAACGGCGGAAAAATAAACAACAGCTGGTTTTGCGGCTTTTTCCCGGCGGAAGAACCCGAATACGTGGTAGTTATTCTTTCGGAGGGCGGCAATACCGCGCAGACTTCGGCAGTTTTTTCAAAAATCGCCGACAGTATCACGCAAATTTCCAAAGAAAGGGATTGACATTATACCTGCATTATAGTATAATTGTATACAATTATACGAGTATAGGAGTGATATAATGCTCGAACTTTCAAACAAAACCAATCTTTTGGAATCCAATATTTATAAATATTCGCTTCAGGACGTGGCTGAGCCGAATCTTTACCGCGAGGTATACAGTTATGACGACGTGCCTCGCGTTGCCTTCAACCACAGGCGCGTGCCTATGGGTATGCCTAAGGACGTTTGGATAACCGATACCTCTTTTCGTGACGGTCAGCAATCGGTGGAGCCGTATACCGTTGAGCAGATAGTGCATTTATTCAAACTGCTTTCGCGCCTTTCGGGACCTTACGGCATAATCCGCCAAAGCGAGTTTTTCGTTTACAGCAACAAAGATAGGGAAGCCCTTATAAAATGCCAGGAATTAGGTCTCAGATTCCCCGAGATAACGACCTGGATCAGGGCAAACAAGAAGGATTTTAAACTTGTTAAGGACCTCGGCGTAAACGAGACCGGAATACTTGTTTCCTGCAGTGACTATCATATTTTCAAAAAACTTAAAATGACCCGCAAGCAGGCAATGGATACCTATCTTGCCGCGGTCGGGGAGGCATTTGAGGCGGGCGTTATGCCGCGCTGTCACCTTGAGGATATAACCCGCGCCGATTTTTACGGCTTTGTTGTGCCCTTTGTAAACGAGCTTATGAAAATGTCAAGCGATGCAGGCATACCCGTTCGTATTCGCGCCTGCGATACCATGGGCTACGGCGTGCCTTACCCGGAAGTCGCTCTGCCGAGAAGCGTTCCCGGCATAATCTACGGTCTGCAGCACTATTCCGACGTTCCGAGTGATATGCTCGAATGGCACGGCCATAACGATTTTTATAAGGCGGTCGCAAACGCGGCTACCGCCTGGCTTTACGGCGCTTCGGGCGTTAACTGCTCGCTTCTCGGTATTGGCGAGCGCACCGGCAACGTTCCGCTTGAGGCAATGGTAATGGAATATGCCTCGCTCCGCGGCTCGTTTGACGGTATGGATCCTACGGTAATAACCGAGATCGCCGATTATTTCAAGAGGGATATGGGCTATAAGATCCCGCCTATGACCCCGTTTGTTGGCAGAAACTTCAATGCTACCCGTGCCGGTATCCACGCCGACGGTCTTTTAAAGGATGAGGAAATATACAATATTTTCAACACCGAAAAGATACTCAACCGCCCGGTATCGGTCCTGCTCGGCAAAACCTCGGGGCTTGCCGGTATCGCATACTGGATAAACAACAATTATTCCCTCAAAGGCGATAGCGCTGTTGATAAGCATTCTCCGCTTGTTGTAAAGCTTAAAGAGTGGCTGGACGCCGAATACGAAAACGGCAGAGTTACCGCCCTTTCTAACGCTGAGATCGAGGAAAAGATCGCCGAAATCAAGAAGGAGGGAGTATAAATGGATCATAAAACCGTTTCTCTTGCCGATCAGGTTTTTGAAAACCTTGAAAACGATATTTTAAGCGGTAAATATCAGCGCGGCGAGCTGCTCACCGAAAGCAAATTAAGCCAGAGCTTAGGCGTAAGCCGCACACCTATAAGGGAGGCGCTCCGCCGCCTTTCCCAGGAGCATATAATCGAGGAGACCGGTAAGGGCATAGTTGTTCTCGGCATTTCCGAGGATGACCTCAGGGATATTTTCTTTATCCGCCTTAAAATAGAAGCGATATGCGCCGCCCAGGCGGCAAAAAACCGCACGGAGGAACAACTTTCAAAACTACGCGAAGCGGTAGAGTTCCAGGAGTTTTACCTTGCCAAAAAAGACCCCGATAAAATAAAGCTTATGGATAGCCGTTTTCACGAGACGATTTATCAAATGAGCGGCAGCGCCGTGCTTTGCGACGTTCTGATACCTCTGCATAAAAAGATCCAGAAATACCGCAGGGCTTCTATTTCAAACACAAGCCGCGCCGAAGCTTCGGTCAGCGAGCACAGGGGGATCTACGAGGCGATAGCCGCGGGGGACGGTAAACTTACCGAAAAACTTGTGAAACAACACCTTGAAAACGCCTTTGAGCATATGTTTGCGAAGAAATAAGGAGAAAAATCATGGGCTACACTATCGCACAAAAAATAATTAAAGCACATCTTGTTTCGGGCGAGATGATACCGGGGCGCGAGATCGCGCTTAAGATTGACCAGACCCTTACTCAGGACGCGACCGGAACAATGGCTTACCTTGAGTTTGAAACAATGGGCGTAAAGCGCGTAAAAACTGAAAAAAGCGTGGCTTACATAGACCATAATACCCTGCAATCCGGATTTGAAAACGCCGATGATCACCGCTATATTCAGTCGGTCGCCGCTAAACACGGAATATATTTTTCCCGCCCGGGCAACGGCATTTGCCACCAGGTGCATTTAGAGCGCTTCGGCATACCCGGTAAAACGCTTATAGGGTCGGATAGTCACACCCCCACCGGCGGCGGCATAGGCATGCTTGCAATGGGCGCCGGCGGTATGGACGTTGCGGCGGCAATGGGCGGCGGCGCGTATTATATCATAATGCCCAGAATGTTCAAGGTGAACCTTACGGGTAAACTGAAGCCCTTTGTAAGCGCAAAGGATATAAGCCTTGAAATACTGCGCCTGCTCTCGGTCAAAGGCGGCGTTGGCGCCATAATAGAATGGGGCGGCGAAGGTATCAAAAACCTTTCGGTCCCCGAACGCGCTACCATAACGAATATGGGCACCGAGCTCGGCGCCACTACTTCGATATTCCCGTCCGATGAAGTTACGCGCGAGTTTTTGCGCGCCGAGGGCAGAGAAGAGGATTTTGTTCCGCTTACGAGCGACCCCGACGCGGTTTACGATAAAGTGATAAATATAAATCTTGATGATTTAAAACCGCTTATCGCCTGCCCGCACAGCCCCGATAACGTTGTTACGGTAGAATCTCTCGCGGGAACTAAGGTGGATCAGGTATGTATAGGCTCCTGCACCAACTCATCCCTTTTTGATATGTTAAAGGTGGCGGCATTGCTAAGAGGTAAAACAATAAAGGATTCGGTAAGTCTTTCAATATCACCCGGCTCCAAGCAGGTGCTGACAATGCTCAGCGATTGCGGGGCGCTCAGTGATATTATCGCATCCGGCGCGCGTATACTTGAATGCGCGTGCGGACCGTGTATCGGTATGGGCTTTTCGCCCAATTCCGCCGGGATCTCGCTTCGCACCTTCAACCGCAATTTTGAGGGCAGAAGCGGCACCGCGGATGCCGGAGTATATCTTGTTTCGCCCGAAACGGCGGTCGCCGCGGCTCTTACGGGCGAGATAACCGATCCGCGTATGCTCGGCTCCATGCCGGAGGTAAAAATGCCCGATTCGTTTAAAATAAACGATACCGCGGTCATTCCGCCTGTATCGGAGCAAAACTATGAAAGCGTAACGGTTTTGCGCGGTCCGAACATAAAACCGTTCCCGGCTTCAAAGCCACAGCAGGATACGTTATCCGCCGCGGTATCGCTTAAGGTAGGCGATAATATCACTACCGATCATATTATGCCGGCGGGCGCGAAAATACTGCCTTACCGCTCGAATATCCCGTATCTTTCCGATTTCTGCTTCGCGGCTTGCGATAAGGGCTTCCCGGAGCGCGCCAGAAAAATGGGTAAAAGCATAATAATAGGCGGTCAGAATTACGGCCAGGGCTCATCCCGCGAGCACGCGGCGCTCGTTCCGATGTATTTAGGTGTTCGTGCCGTTATCGCAAAAAGCTTTGCCCGTATCCACGCCGCAAATCTTATAAATTCCGGCATCCTGCCGCTTACCTTTAAAAACCCAGATGATTATGAAAAGATCTCTGCCGGTGATAATCTGACCATTAAAAACATATATGCCGGTATGGATAGGGGAGAAATGATACTTAAGAACAATACAAACGGTGAAATAATCATTCTGACCTGCTCGTTTACAGAGCGACAGAAGAAAATACTTAAAGCCGGCGGCTTGCTTGCCTACGCTTCAAAATAGAAGGAGTAAAAAGATATGGATAAGTATGTAAACGAAGCTGTTGAACAGTTTAAGGCGCTTCTTGAAGAACAAATCGCACGCGAAAGAAAAATGGAAGCGGAAAAATGCGTTGTGGATTTTGAAAAGCTTCCGAAAATAATTATCGGCATCTGCGGCGGCGACGGTATAGGCCCGATTATTTCAGCCGAAAGCGAAAGGCTTTTGCAGTTCCTTTTAAAGGATGAGATAGCCGCAGGAAAAATCGAACTCCGCACCATCGAGGGGCTTACGATCGAAAACCGTATCGCCAAGAATAGAGCGATACCGGATGACGTTTTAGCCGAAATAAAGAAATGCAACGTGATACTTAAAGCGCCTACAACTACCCTTAAGGGCGGCACCCTTGAGAGTGCCAACGTTGCAATGCGCCGCGAGCTTGACCTTTACGCCAACGTTCGCCCGGTATGTGTTCCCGATAAGAATATCGACTGGACCTTTTTCCGGGAAAACACCGAGGGTGAGTATGTGCTCGGCTCCCGCGGAGTGGAAATACCCGATACTCTTGCGTTTGATTTCAAGGTCACAACTAACGAGGGCACCCGCCGCATCGCCCGCGCCGCTTTTGAATATGCGCGAAAAAACGGGAAAACTAACGTTGCGATAGTAACAAAGGCAAATATTATGAAGAAGACCGACGGCAGGTTCTCAGAGCTTTGCCACGAGGTCGCCGCCGACTATCCCGAAATCACCGCAGAGGACTGGTATATAGATATTATGACCGCCAACCTTGTCAACGAGCGCGTGCGCGATAGGTTCCAGGTTTTCGTTCTTCCCAATCTCTACGGCGATATAATAACCGATGAAGCGGCGCAGATACAGGGCGGCGTAGGCACCGCCGGCAGCGCCAATATCGGCGATAAATATGCGATGTTCGAGGCGATCCACGGCTCCGCGCCGCGTATGATCGAAGAGGGCAGAGGCAAGTATGCCAATCCTACAAGTATGTTCAAGGCGACCGAGATGATGCTTTCGCATATAGGGTATAAGGATAAGGCGGATAAGTTGAACCGTGCGCTCGTTATCTGCACCGAAGAAAAACCGAAGTATATAATTACCGGCCGTTCGGACGGCGCCACCTGCACCGAGTTCGGCGATTACCTTATGCAAACGATATCCGAATTATAAGGAGGAGCACAATGGGTAAATCCAAAACAATACCGGCGCGCTTGTCAGTTCTAATCCTTGCGCTGGTTCTCGCTTTTGCTTTTGCGGGCTGCGGACCGAAGGACGAAAACAAGCCAAAGCCGCTTATGTTTGATGCGGAAGAGGCTTCGGTTAAAGCAGAAACAATAGATTATTACTGGTCCGGTGACGTAAAATATGATTGCTTTATTATTAAGCAAAACGGCAAATACGGCACAATGGATAAAAACGGCAAAACGGTAAGCGAGCCCGCCCACGAAAACGTGGGTATAAATATGATATACGATGAAAAGAGCGGCGCTACCAAGTGGGGGCTTACCCTTGCCGATAACGACTATACGGATCTTTACTATGTTGAGGCAAACGGCGAGGTATCCGCGGTCTCGCCAAACGGTATCGGTTTTGAGGACCGCTGCGAGGTATACTGGACGCCTGAAGGGCCGATAATGCTTATTTATGAAATCGATTCGAGCAGCGAGGTCGAGCTGAATTTTAACACTTATTACAGCTATCAGTTCATTACTTCGGATGCCTTTATGAGCTTCCCGGGGCGTAAAGATATATCCCGCGTTATCCCCGTTAGGGAGGTAACCGAGATGAACTATCAGCAAAACGGCGATACCGGTATGGCGGTGCCCGTTTACAAATCGGAAAAATACGGCTTATTCGATTTTGATACAAAAAAGATGCTTACCGATTTTGTTTACGATGATTGCACCCGCTTTGCCGTTGGCGGCGTTTTTGCCGCAAAAAAGGACGGGAAATGGGGATACGTAAGCGATAGCGGCAAAGAGATCACCGGGTTTTACTTTGAAGCATCGTTCCCGGTAGAGGAATATGAAAGCAGCGTGCGCCGGATGTTCCTGCCGGTAAACGGCTATATCGTAACTAAAAAGGACGGCAAATACGGTATGATAAACGCCCTTGGCGAGACGGTAGCCGATAACGATTTCGATTATCTGTCGCAGGTAAGTCCGGACGGTATTTTTTGGGCTTATAAGGACGGCAAATGGAGCCGCTGCACACCTAAAATATAATAAAAAAACAATACATTAAAGAGTCGGAGATGCGAATGCGCCTTTCGGCTCTTTTTTTTCTTGTAATTATACAAATAATGGTATATAATAACCATGTATATTTAATTTGGAGTGGTATGCTTGCTTCTTAGTCTTATTGGAAATGACAGGATCTCGCTGTGGACGATACTCGGATATCTGATATCGGCAACGCTGGTGGTTTTCGTTACACTGCCGGTGCATGAGTTTGCGCACGGCTTTATAGCAAATAAATTAGGCGACCCAACGCCCCGCTGGCAGGGCAGGCTTACCTTGAATCCTTTAGCGCATTTAGACCCCATCGGCGCGCTCGGTATTCTGCTTTTCGGTATCGGCTGGGCAAAACCGGTAAACATCAACGCCCGCTATTTTAAAAACCCCAAGTGGGGTATGGCGCTTACCGCCGCCGCCGGACCGCTGGCAAATATCATTATGGCGCTTTTATCGCTTATTATACTTAACGGGATAACCGTTCTTTTTGTGCTGAATGATTATGCTTATTTTGAAGTGTATCAGATCGTGGGCGCATTGTTTTATTACCTTGCTTTCATAAACGTTTATCTTGCGCTTTTTAATCTGATACCCATTCCTCCGTTTGACGGATCGCGCGTGTTATTTGCCTTTTTGCCTACAAGATACTATTTCTCGATAATGCGATATGAAAGATATATTTTTATAGGGCTGCTCGTATTCCTGTATGCGAGTTCAAGGATAGGATTCAATCCGATAATATACGCCGCGGATTGGGTCATAGAAAAGCTTGACTACGTTGCAAGTCTGCCGTTCAGCTTAATAAGGGTGTAAAAATGGAAACAAAGTTATTCTATAAACTTGATGACTTTGAAGGGCCGCTTGATCTGCTCCTTCAGCTCATCGCAAAGAATAAACTTAATATTTACGATATCAAGCTTTCGCTTTTAATCGATCAGTATTTAGAGCAGATCGAGTATTTCCGCCAGCAGGAAATGGATATTTCAAGCGAGTTTTTAGAGATGGCTTCGCGCCTTATCTATATGAAAACCGTAAGTCTGCTTCCTCGCCAGGATGAGATCGAACGCCTTAAAGAGGAGCTTACCGGCGAACTGCTTGAATACAGTATCTGCCGCGAAATGGCGGCGAAATTCGCAACTATGACCGAGGGGTTCGATACCTTCGTAAAAGCGCCTTCCTCCTATGATTTCGATTCGGCTTACGAGCTTGTTCACGATAGTGACGTTTTGCTTAGCGCCTACCTTTCGGCTGTAAACCGCGCAAAGAGAACGGCGCCATTGAGCGTTGCGCCGTTTACCCGTATAGTTGCAAAGAAGATCGTTTCGGTCTCTTCAAAAATAGTGTTTGTTATACGCAAGCTTGCATTTGCGGGAACGGCGAAACTCAGTTCGCTTTATAAGACCGCAAAGAGCCGTTCGGAGCTTGTTGCAACCTTTCTTGCGGTGCTTGAGCTTTGCAAGGCAAACCGCGTAAAGATAGGGTCTGGAGATATGGCGGACGCCGAGATCAAACTTATTAAGGGGCATAAGAGAGATGAATAAAACAGAGATCGTTTCCGCGCTTGAAGCCGTGATTTTCGCATCAGGCGATCCTATCGGTATCGACCGCC
This sequence comes from Clostridia bacterium, assembly GCA_017554405.1. Classification (GTDB taxonomy): domain Bacteria; phylum Bacillota; class Clostridia; order Oscillospirales; family Acutalibacteraceae; genus UBA737. Next base: position 11,159 of record JAFZIK010000042.1, read on the forward strand.
TTTCGCAGGTGTTTGATATCAAACCCGAACAGGTAGAGGCGGCGGCGGAAACTTTAAAACTTCGTCTGAAAGAAACAAACAGCGGCGTAGAGCTTTTAAGACTTGATAATTCCTATCAGCTTGCCACAAGGACCGATTATGCCGAGTATATCAAAAAAGCCTTCGATCTGAAACGGCGCACACCGCTCTCAAGCGCGGCTTTCGAGGTGCTTTCGGTCATCGCTTACAATCAGCCGGTAACGCGCGCTTTTATCGAGCAGGTCAGGGGCGTTGACTGTTCGGGCGTTATCACTACGTTGCTTGAAAAAGAACTGATAGAGGAGCGCGGGCGTCTTGAACTGCCCGGCAGACCGCTTTTATACGGAACAACAAAGAACTTTTTGCGGTGCTTCTCGCTTTCCGATCTTTCCGATCTGCCTCCGCTTCCCAAAGAGCAGAACGCGGTAAACGACGTCGGCGAGCAGCTGACCATACCGGAGGACGGCGAAACCGAGCCGGAAGAGGAAGAATAACGGTGGTTGTGCTTATAGTTTTAGCGGCGGTTTTTTTGCTGATACTGGTCCTGCTTTTAATGCCGGTAAGCGCCGATATAGAATACCGTGATGATTTTCTTGTGACCGTAAGATACTGCGGCATAAGAGTTTACAGGTCAGAACAGAAGGTAAAAGAAGCGCATAAAAAGCCGGAGGGTAAGGATAAAAAACCGGACAAAAAAGCAAAAAAACAAAGCTATATATCCGAAGTGTTCAAGAAAAAAGGCAAGATAGAGGGTATTAAGTTCTGCTTTGCGCTATTTAGACTTGCGTTTTCAAAAACCGTTTACGTTTTGAAAAAGATAAAATTCAAAAGATTTGAACTTGATATTTCGGTTGCGAGCGACGATGCGGCAAAGACCGCCGTGACATACGGGGCGCTTTGCGGCGCTATCTATCCCGCGCTCGATCTTTTGAAGATAAACACCTCTTTTGATATTAAAAAAGTAAACGTTTATACCGATTTTGATAAACTCAGTCCCGAGATCAAGGTATCGCTAAATCTGAAATTGCGTCTTATTTTCGCGGTTATCGTCTTGATTTCAACGTTGGTCTCTTACTTAAGACTGAAAAAGGAAAGTGAAAAAAATGGCTGAAAACAATTTAAACAACCTTATGGAGATAGCAACCGAAAAGCTCCGCGCTATGGTTGACGCCGATACGATAATCGGAACACCGCTTACGGTCGGCAATATCACTCTTATACCCGTATCCAAAATATCCTTCGGGCTGGCTACGGGCGGCAGTGATTTTCCCACCAAGGGCTCAGGCACCGTGTTCGGCGGCGGTGGCGGCGCGGGTATGACCGTTAGCCCCGTGGCGTTTATCGCGATAAACGGCGATAGCGTTCATATGATGCCGGTTTACAGCGAGATGAACTCGGTCGATAAGGCAATAAATATGGCGCCCGAGCTTATAGATAAGGTAAAGGGCCTTTTTTCAAAAAAGAAGTCGGGCGATACTGCCGAATAAACCGCACTTTAAACTCATAAGATTTATGGGTGTTATATTTGAAAAGGATCGTTTGCGTTTTCGCGGTATTGTGCTTGTCTTTTTGCCTTTCGCTGCCGTTTAGCGCCGGTGCTGTTTCGGCAACGGCGGCGGTGGTAATAAACGGCGATACGGGGGATATACTCTATTCCCGCAACGCCGACGTGCGCCTGCCTATGGCAAGCACCACCAAGATAATGACGGCGATTTTGCTTATTGAAAACTGCGATGATCTTGACGACGAGCTTATAACCACCCGCGAAATGGTAAAGGTCGAGGGTTCTTCAATGGGGCTGTTGCCGGGCGATAGGGTATCCTATCGCGCCCTGCTTTACGGTATGATGTTATCTTCGGGCAATGACGCGGCAAACACCACCGCGATAGCGATAGGCGGCAGTATCGGCGGTTTCGTTGATATGATGAATGCCAAAGCCGCAGAACTCGGTTTAAACAATACGCATTTTGCAACGCCCTCCGGTCTTGACGCCGAGGGGCATTATACTACGGCTGCCGAGTTGGCTCTGCTGACCGCTTATGCGCTTAAAAACCCTGTTTTTGCCGAAGCGGCGGCGGCGAAGAGCGCAACGCTCTGTTTCGGCAATCCGCCATACCGCAGGACTGTAAAAAATCATAACAAGCTTTTAAGTATGTATAACGACGTTATCGGCGTAAAAACCGGTTACACCAAAAAATCGGGAAGATGTCTGGTTTCAGCTGCCAGGCAGGACGGCAAATACGTGATAGCCGTGACCCTTAACGACGGTAACGATTGGGCGGATCACCGGGTCTTGCTTGACACGGGACTCGCCGCGATAGATGTTTATGAGTTTACGCCGCCGGCGGCGACCGTAAGCGTGCCGTTAGTAAACGGCGGCGCGGCGGAGGTTCTCTCAAATATCGGCGCGGCACAGTTCTGCATACCGAAAGGGCAGAGTGTTACCGCCGTTACCTGCCTGCCTCGGTTTTTATACGCTCCGGTCTTAAAAAACGAGATCATCGGCAGCGTTGATTACTATTGCTCTGACCGTTTGGTTTACCGAAGCAATATTATCGTTCAGGCGGACGCGCAGTATAAAGCCGCCGGCGTTCTTTTGGAGATTTTTGAGATCTTTAAATATATGTTCAGGAGTTAATATGAAGGATAACAGAATACGGCTTCAGAAGTTTTTATCCGAATGCGGCATTGCTTCGCGCCGCAAGGCGGAGGAACTGATAGCCGCGGGAAAGGTGAAAATAAACGGTAGGATAGCCGTTATAGGCGATAAGGTGGACCCTAAACGCGATAAGGTAACGGTGAGCGGAAAACGCGCCGCCGCGCAGAGCAAAAAGACGTATATAATGCTCAACAAACCGCGCGGTTACGTTACCACGCTTAAAGATGAATACGATCGGAAAAACGTTAGCGATCTTGTTAAAAACGCGGGCGTTAAGCTTTTTCCGGTGGGCAGACTTGATAAGGATTCCGAAGGACTGCTGTTTATGACAAACGACGGCGCCTTCTCTAACAACATAACCCACCCTTCAAAACACGTTAACAAAACCTATGCCGTTACCGTAAAAGGCGCCGTTGAAGATCAGCAGATAAAGAAAATGGCGGACGGTATAGTTATAGACAGCATACGGACAAAGCCCTGCGATATTTTTGTTACCGAGCGCAAGGCGGACAGGACCTTTTTGCGCTTTATTATTAGCGAGGGCAGAAACCGTCAGATAAGAAAAATGTGCGAAGCGGTAGGGCTCGAGGTCATCCGCTTAAAAAGGATAGAAATAGCCGGCGTTAAGCTCGGGGGTCTTAAAATCGGGGATTGGCGCGAATTAAACGAGCGTGAGATGACGCGGCTTACCGCCATTTCGGAAAAGAGAGAGGAATTATGATTTCAGTAGCGCCGCTGACCGATAAAACGGAAATAGCAAGCTTTTATAAAACGGCAAACCTTGAACCGGCCGAAAGCGCCGGGTGCGTGGTTGCGAGATCCGGGGAAGAGGTGCTCGGCTTTTGCCTTTACGACCTTTATGAAAAGGGTATCACCGTGCGTTATATAACTCCACGTGACGATCTTTCTTTGGCGGACGGTATCCTGCGCTCCGCCCTGCACGTTGCGGCTTCCCGCAGCGCTATGGATGCGCGCTATGAGGGCGAAGAAAACGAGATACTGTTTTCAAAGCTCGGATTCGTTCTCGATAAAAACGATAGAAAACTCGATATCGATAAGCTCTTCCGCGGCTGCGGATGCGAGAGGCATTAAGCGCTATGAGCGGGATCGTCCATATATTTGAACCGAATCCGCTGGCGTGCGGGCAGGCGGTAATAGCTATGGCGGCGGGCGCCGACGTAAACGATGTGATAGCGTTAGTGGGGACCGAAAGGGAAACCGCCCTTTCGGATATGCGGGCGGCGTTTATGCATTACGGATTTTCGCTTTCCGCCGAAAGGAAAGAGGCAAAAGCAGTCGGTGAACTGCCGGAATTTGCGCTTTTAAGTCTTGAAACGCCGCGGTGCTGGCACTGGTCACTTTATGCGTGCGGCAGAGTGTATGACCCGGAGCACGGCGTGCTTGATGATTTCCCCGAATCAAAGCGCAAATACTATTGGGAAATAAGAAAAATATAGAATAAGGCGGCGGTGATGATTCACCGCCGCCGCTTGATTTAATACGGCTTATTCTGTTCTGAGCGCTATTACCGGGTCTTTGCGCGCCGCGATGCGCGAGGGGATAAGCCCCGCGATAAAGGTAAGCAGCGTGCTTATTACCACCAGAGCGATACCGCCCGCCACCGGCAGCGACGCTATACCCGATATCTCGGTAAGCGATGCGATTATCGCGTTTATCGGTATCAGCAGTAACAGAGTTACGCATATTCCTATTCCTCCCGCAAACAGACCTATTATTATCGCCTCGGCGTTGAAAACGTTTGAAATATCCCGTTTTGAGGCGCCCATTGCGCGTAGTATGCCTATCTCCTTTGTGCGTTCAAGCACCGAAATATAGGTGATAATGCCTATCATGATCGAGGAAACGATAAGCGAGATGCTTACAAATGCGATCAGTATATAACTTATGGCGTTGATAATGGTCGTGACCGATGAAAGCATAAGACCGATATAATCCGTATAGGTGATACTGTCCTTTTCCGGGACGCTGTTATTATAATCCGAAATGATCTTCGATAAGGTCTCTTTTGCCTCAAAATCCTTGGGATAAAGACTTATCATACTCGGCTTTGCAAGATCGGCAATGCCTATAAGCTCGCAGTTTTTCTCAAACGTGGATTCGCTAAGCCCTGATTTTAAATAATCCTCGAACAGCATTACGATATCCTTATCGCTGTTGCCTTTTGATTTCAGCTCGGCAATACTGCTGTTATACATCGCCTGATCCTTTGCGGGCAGGGAGGCGATATATGCGTTAAGATCGTCCATTGTGTATTCATCGGTGCTTTCAAACTGCAATCCGGTGAAAACGTCCTTTGTGGGGTCGGCAAGCTGTTCTTTTGCGATTTCCGATTGATTTATTTCTTCTATAACTTCGGTCATAAGAGAGCCCTTATAACCGATACCGCCGCTTGCCGCCAGCGATGAAGCCGAGTTGCTGTTCGCCTTCAGTATGCCTACTACCTGTAGCTCCCGCGCCTTTTCGCTTTCAAGCAGATCGTGGATATAGAGGTTGTTCTCGCTCATATCAAGCCACAATCCGTTTTCATCCTTTACGTAATAATCGGAGTTTAAAACCACCTTGAAACGAAGACCCAAAAGCTCATCGTAACTGTAGCTCGTTTCCTCCTGCTTTTCGATCTTTTCGCCGCTTTGCGCAAGCTTTATCATTTCGGTAAGCTCGCTCGCGTCCTTAAGACCGAGGCAATAAAGCGTATAATCGCTTATGCGGTTGTTTTTATCAACGATTATCACGACCTCGTTTGAGGATTGCGGAAGATGTCCGGTCACCTCAAACTGCTTGTAAAGCAGTTCATCATTATCGAGAAGCTCGCGCCAAACGTCGTTATTTCTCATTGAGGAGCTTGAGGCGGAAGAATAGGGCGTTTGCGCCTGAACAAAACCGAGAAGCTCGAGAATATTGCTTGGATTCACCCTGTAACCGCCAAGGGTATAGACGTTAAGCGGGGTCTTATACGAATACTTGACGTCGGAACAGTAATCCTTTATATTGCCGTTGCCGCTTTCGATATATTCCTTAAAAAGTTTCAGATTGTTTTCGCTTGAACCGTTGATGATAGAAACCATCATATCGGTCATTATGTTGTTTGATATTACCGTGTTCGGATCGCCGGAGGGTTCGTTTTTCGTGCTTTCAACCAGTTCGGAAATAATATCGCTTATATTTATTCCGCTTTGTTCGATCTCAATGGGATAGCTTGATAGCGTATCCTCTTCAACGCGGTTAATATATGCGTTAACACCGCTTGAAAGCGAAAGTATAAGAGCAATACCTATAATGCCTATAGAGCCGGCAAAGGCGGTAAGAATAGTGCGCGCCTTTTTGGTAAGAAGATTGTTAAGCGATAGTGAAAATGCTGTCCACCATGACATTGATGGCTTTTTAACCTTGCTTATTTCCGCCTCGCCGTAATCGGGCTTATAAGGGTTTGTGTCACCCTTGACCTTCCCGTCGAGCAATTTGACCGTTCTTGTTGAATATTTTTTTGCAAGGTTAGGGTTATGGGTGACCATTATTACAAGGCGGTCCTTGGCGATCGCCTTTAAAAGGTCCATTATCTGAATGCTCGTTTGGCTGTCCAGCGCGCCGGTGGGCTCATCGGCAAGCAGGACCTTCGGGTCGTTTATAAGCGCTCGCGCAATGGCAACGCGCTGCATCTGCCCGCCGGACATCTGATTCGGTTTTTTGCTTAACTGATCACCGAGCCCGACCTTTTCCAATACCTCAACGGCGCGTGCGCGGCGCTCGCTTCTTGAAACACCCGAAAGTGTGAGCGAGAGCTCAACGTTTTTAAGAACGCTTTGGTGGGGGATAAGATTATAGCTCTGGAAAACAAAACCTATGGTGTGATTCCTGTATGCATCCCAATCGCGGTCGCGATACTTCTTGGTCGAAACGCCCGATATCAGAAGCTCGCCGCTTTCATAGCGGTCAAGCCCGCCTATTATATTAAGCAGGGTAGTTTTGCCGCAGCCCGAAGGACCGAGGATAGATACAAATTCGTTTTCCCTGAAAGCGATGCTTATACCGTCCAGCGCCTTTACCTCGGTGCCGCCCGCGTTGTATACCTTAGTTATGTTTTTTAGTTCGAGCATTGTATCCTCCTAAAGTTTAATTATTAGTATTATAGCACCAAACGCGATAAATTTGTGAATTATTTAAAAACATTTGCCAAATCAGAAAAAATATGTTATATTATTAAAGAATTTTATCTGTATTCGGGGAGGTGTTTTCCGTGGGCAAAGCATTCAAATGGATGTGTTTATTTCTCGTTGTTACGATAGTTGTTTCCGCGGAATTATACCGAAAGGCGCCAAAGGACTATTTTAACACTCTTAACAGTATGGTAGACGGCGATTCGGTGGTGGCCGATATCAGAAATTTCGAACTTAATATGACAAGCGTTATCTATGCCCAAAACAGCGAGGGCGAATGGGAAGAATATCAGCGCCTGCACGGCGAGGAAAACCGTATATGGGTAGACCTTAAAGATATGCCGCAAATACTTATAGATGCATTCGTAGCCATAGAAGACCAGCGGTTTTTCGAGCACGAGGGAGTGGACTGGAAGCGCACCGCAACGGCATTTCTCAACTATCTGCCGGGCGTAAAGCTTTATGAAACAAATCAGGGCGGTTCAACCATAACTCAACAGCTTATTAAAAACATCACCGAGGATAGCGATAAAAACGCCGACCGGAAAATAAGGGAGATAATACGCGCTCTTGTTGTTGAAAAGAATATGAGCAAGAATGAGATACTTGAAGCGTATCTTAATACCATTGCGCTCGGAAGCGGCATCTGCGGCGTTCAGGTGGCGGCAAACTACTATTTCAACAAGGACGTTTCCGAGTTGTCGATCGCGGAATGCGCGTCCCTGGCGGCTATAACCAAAAACCCGTCGGCATATAATCCGATCGCCAATTTCGAGGAAAATCAATCGCGTAAAAAACAGGTTCTTGAAAAAATGCACGCGCTCGGAAGAATCAACGATGAAGATTACAAAAAAGCGCTGGAAGCCGAAATCGTTGTAGATAAGACCCAGCGCGAAAGCTATGAAGCTTCTGTAAACAGTTACTTTATCGACGCAATGATAACCGACGTATCAAACGATCTTGCCAAGGCAAAGGGAATATCGGTCGACGCCGCTACCCGCCTTTTGTATAACGGCGGTTACAGGGTATACGCAACGGTCGATCCGGGTATTCAGGAAAAAATCGAAGCGGTATATCTTGATACCGAAACCTATTTCCCGATAAAATCGCGTGAAGACAGCGAGGTCACCATGCAGTCCGCTATAACGATAGTCGATTATGAGGGAAACATTAAAGGTATGGTTGGCGGCGTAGGTGAAAAGACCAGAAACAGGGGTCTTAATCGCGCGGTGGATTCCCCGCGTCAGCCCGGGTCTACTATGAAGCCGCTCGGCGTTTATGCGCTTGCTATCGATAAAGGGATTGCTTCCTATTCAAGCGTATATAAGGATGAGCCGGTCGATAACTATTACGGCGGCGGCAAACCCGGTCCGCGCGAGTGGTATGGCGATTATGAAGAAGGTAAAATAAATATACGCCGCGCTATCTACCATTCGGCTAATACTATCCCCGTTCAGCTGATAAGAAAGGTAGGGATCGAGAATTCCTATTCCTTCCTAAAAGACGATCTGAATCTTTCTTTCCTTGAGGAGAACGATAAGAACCCGGCGGCGCTTGCGATAGGCGGCTGCACGCGCGGCATTACCACCACTCAATCGGCGGCGGCGTATGCAATATTCGGAAACCACGGCGTTTACTATGAGCCAAAAACCTATGTTCGCGTTGAGGATGCCGAAGGTAACACGGTGCTTTCCCGCGAGGAAGGCAGACAGGTGATCAAACCCGAGACCGCCGATATAATGAATAAACTGCTTCAGGGCGTTGTTTATGAATCCGGCGGGACCGGTACCGCCCTTGCACGCTACAGCAGTATGCGCGCCTATGCCAAAACCGGGACCTCGACCGAAGCCGTGGATTCGTGGGTAGTGGGCGCTTCGCCCTATTACGTTGCAAGCGTTTGGTGCGGCTTTGATAAACCCGAGAATATGCCGAATACCTCATACGCCGCGAAGGTTTGGCGCGATATAATGAAGGATATCCATAAAGATCTTGAGTATAAGGATTTTGTTATGAGCGATACGGTCATCCGCCGCGATTTCTGCACCTTTACCGGATTGATCGCGGGCGAAAACTGCACCGAAACAGAACGCGGCTACTGCGTGCCGGACGTTTACTATGCAAAATGTGACGGCGTTCACATCGACGAGACCGAAGAAGGCGCCGAAGGCACCGGTGAACAGCAGGGCGGTGAAGGCACAGGCGAGCAGCAGGGCGGCGAAGAAGGCGGCGAAGGCACCGGCGAACAGCAAGGCGGCGAAGAAGGCGGCGAAGGCTCCGGCGAACAGCAGGGCGGCGAACAGGGCGGCGAACAGGGCGGCGAGCAAGGCGGCGGCAGTGAAGAAGGCGCCGGCGAAACCACCGAAGGATAAAGTGTTTTCGTATTTTCGAGGAGGTTTATATTAATGCTTCAAACAACGTTTCCGGACAGAACACCGATAGATGATTGGTTTTTCTCGCCTTTTAACGCGGAACTCGATCAAAATGCCAAACAGTATATTATCACAGATCACGGTATTTGTGACGACGGCAAGGTCTACACCGAAAAATTTCAGGAGCTTATAGATAGAGTTTCCGAAAACGGCGGCGGCGTTATCGTTGTGCCGGCGGGAACGTATTTTTCGGGCGCTTTGTTTTTTAAGCCGGGCGTTGACCTATACGTTTCGGAAAACGGCGTTTTAAAGGGCAGCGACGATATAACCGATTATCCGCTTTGCACAACGAGGATAGAGGGGGAAGTGTGCAAGTATTTCCCCGCGCTTATAAATGCCGACGGGTGCGATGGGTTACGGATATTCGGCAAAGGCACCATAGACGGTAACGGCGAAAGATCGTGGAAGGCGTTCTGGCTGCGCAGAAGGTGGAACCCCAAATGCACGAATAAGGATGAACAGCGCCCGCGGCTGATATTTATATCAAATAGCAATAATGTTCTGATCCACGGCCTGAAGCTTCAGAATTCGCATTTCTGGACAAATCATTTTTACAAATGCCGGTTTGTTAAATTCGTTGATTGCCGCGTCTATTCACCCGAAAAACCCATAGGCGCCCCGAGCACCGACGCGGTGGATATAGACGCCTGCTCGGACGTGCTTATAAAGAACTGCTGGTTCCACGTTAACGATGACGCGATAGCGCTGAAAGGCGGCAAGGGCCCCGATGCGGCGATCCTGCCCGAAAACGGCGCCAATCAAAGGATACTTATAGAAGACTGCGAATATGATTTTTGCCATAGCTGCCTTACCTGCGGCTCCGAATCGATACATAACCGTAACGTAATTCTGAGAAACGTTAAGGTGAGCAGCGCCTATCAGCTTTTATGGCTTAAAATGCGCACGGATACGCCCCAGCATTACGAGTATATAACGGTTGAAAACGTTAAAGGCAACGTAAACGACCTTGTGAATATAAACCCCTGGAAGCAGTTTTTCAATATGAAAGGTATGGATACCGTTCCGATCTCCCACGCCGATAATATTACGATCAAAAACTGCGATATCGTATGCCAGAAGTATCTTAATATCAAACCCGAAAAGGAACAGTATATCCTTTCGGATTTTACCCTTGAAAACCTGAACGTCAAAACAAAGCATCCCGATTACCCGAAGGATGCCGTAAACAATCTTGTTATTAATAACGTTCGGATAAACGCGGCGGAATGATCCTCCGAATATTCATATTGGCGTTAAACATCGCCCGGGCATAGTAAAAACGCCCGGGCGATGGCTTTGTCCGGATCTTAAAATCAAGTGGGATCCTTCTGTTAAGACAAACGGAAAATGGAACCCGCGGACAAATACTATTACGCTTAATCCGAACATAAGCGCCGCCGAGGGTTACGTTGTGCTCTTTAAGCATGAGTTTATGCATTCGCTTGAAAGCCGCGCGGATTATAAAAGCTTTCTTCAATACTGCGAAGACAAAAGCGTTGCGTTTGCGAAATACGCAAAGAGTATACTCAGCCGGGAGGGAATAGCGTATACCGGCGGCAATAACGGCGCTGTGCAGGCGCTTTTTGATTACTATTATGAGATCTATACGACCGACGAGCGCATAAAACCCATTGACCGGCAGAGCTTTACACGGGAAAACGCCAAGACCTAGCTTACCGCGCTCGAAGAGCTGGCGCAGAAGGATAAAGGGCTGTTTGGCAAGCTCATAGATATGGTGAAGCGGTTTATATCGAACCTTAAAAGCCACAATACAAACGCTTCGGTGGTGCGCGACCTTGAAAAGCTTGAAAGCAAGCTTCGCGACGTTTATAACAGCGCCCAGGTCGAGGCAAAAGAAAACACCGCCGGAAGCGGTGTGAAGTATGATATAGGTGTTTTAGAAAACGGAAACACTTATGTAATTGCCAGTAGACGAATTATTACGGCAAATGATTTACCCACAATGCGTAAGCAAATAAGCGGCTTTTTTGATGCTTTGCTTGAAGAAAAGGGAAGTTTGGATATACCGACGATTGACGGTGATGTTTTAACTATCACAAAAAACGAAACTGCCAATAAAGCACGAGATAATTACAAATATGTAAACGGCAAGCGAATTAAGATGTCAAATAGTGAATATGCTGTTAAGGCACGTGCCGGAAGTCATATTGATGAATTGGCAGAAATATCTAAAGAACTACCAAAGTCAAGTGATGATAAAAAGAATCATTCATTTTCTAAAAACGGTTTTACTTACCGGACAGCATATTTTGAGGACTTTGACGGGCAATACTATCAAATAACATTATCTATTGGTAATAACGCTTCTGTAGCAACAATATATAATATTGGCAAAATAAAAGAAGACAGACTACCGTCAGCTAAACTAATAGCCGTAGTGGGGTCAAAGCCCCATGGTAGTGTGCCTTCTAAACATAGTATACGCCAAACATCTGAAAAAAGTCAAGAAGATTTTTCCGACAATGAAAAATCATCCCTTCGCGGCGGGCGGTTGGACGAGCTGAGATATCGCCCTGAAATGTTTGCAAAATGGCTGCTGAGAAAGAACGGATCCAAGGCGGACGTAGCGACCGTTACCGAAATGATAAAAAAGATCATAGCGGCGGATAACAAGGGCGGCAAGACCTGGGATATAAACAGCGAAGGTGAATATACAAAGGTTTCCACGGTTGAATAACCGATAGAGAAGCTGGCAAAGTATATTGCCAAAGGCGCAAAGCTTGAGCTTATCGACGACGCAAAAGAAATACGCCGGATGATAAGAACGGCAAAGGTATATCTTGATCAGGTGCAGATCGATGAGGTTAAAAAAGTCAAGAAATGTTTAGCTTTGATAGCAATTAAGATACAAAAATACGTATCATCACCGCCTTCCGGATAACGGAAGGTGTTTTTTTGAAAAAAATTTAAAATTTCGTAAAAAAACACTTGATTTTTTCGCCGAGTGGCTATATAATACAGTTTAGTGGGGAAAAGTGTCCCTAAATGCAATAAAAGTGTAGTAAAGTGTTGAATTTCGAAAGTGAGGTGGCAGGTGTGCTTTACGGCGGTTACGATCACAGTATTGATAAGAAGGGCAGACTTGCCATTCCTTCAAAACTGCGCGATGAGCTGGGCGAGAGTTTTATTGTTTGCCGCGGCATTTACGGAAAGCGCTGCATATGCGTGTATCCGATGGCGCAGTGGGAGGCGCTGGTCGAAAAGATAGGACAGCTGCCTTCATCGCGTTCAAGTTCGGTAAAACGCTTTTTATATGACGGAGCGTTCAGCGTTGAGTTTGATACTCAGGGCCGCATACTTATTCCCGCATCGCTGCGCGAGTATGCCGAGCTTGATACAGAGGCGCATATAATCGGCGTTGATACCAACCTTGAAATATGGAATAAGGAACTTTGGACAAAGGAAAACAGCGAGTATACTGCCGAGGCGATCGCCTCAATAGTATCGGAGCTCGATTTCTGATATGGAATTCAGTCATAAGCCGGTGATGCTTTGCGAAACGATCGAAGCGCTTGGCATCAGACCGGACGGGATCTATGTTGACGGGACCGTTGGCGGAGCGGGGCATTCCCTCGAAATAGCAAAACGGTTGTCCGCCGGCAGACTTTTCGCCTTTGATCGCGATCCTGACGCGATAGCGGCGGCGGCCGAGCGGCTGAAAGGTTATAACGCAACTATAATAAACGGTAATTTTGATACTATGCGGGAGGCACTTAAAGCTTACGGCGTTTTTTCGGTAGACGGCGTGCTTTTGGATCTGGGTGTTTCCTCCTATCAACTGGATAATGCCTCCCGCGGTTTTTCTTACAGGCAGGACGCGCCGCTCGATATGCGAATGGAAAAGGCAGGCGTTTCGGCGGCGGATATAGTTAACTCTTATTCAAAAGAGGAGCTTATCAGGGTTTTCAGAGAATACGGCGAAGAGAGATTCGCCGAGAAAATAGCAAACCGAATAACGGAGAAAAGGCAGGAACGGCGGATAACCGGCACGGTGGAATTGGCTCAGATCATCGCATCCTGTATGCCGGCGGCGCTCCGGCGGGATGGCAACCCCGCGCGCAGGTGCTTTCAGGCGCTTCGCATAGAGGTAAACGGAGAGCTCAAGAGCCTCGATAAGGGACTTGACGAGGCGTTCGAGTTGCTTAAACCCGGCGGTGTTCTCGCGGTTATTACCTTTCATTCACTTGAAGACCGTGCAGTAAAGCAAAAATTCAAGGAATTCTGCACGGGGTGCACCTGTCCGCCCGATTTTCCGGTTTGCGTTTGCGGGAAAAAGCCCGCGGGTGAGCTCGCGCTTAAAAAACCGGTCACGGCAAGCGAGAGGGAACTTGAAGAAAATCAGAGAAGTCGCAGCGCAAAGCTACGCGCTGTTCGTAAAATATAAGGAGAATCATCTTGAACAACATTAAGTATTACAACGAAAGTCTTGCATACGATTTCGCAATGTTTATGCCGCGCACCAATGCCGCGCCGCGTGAACGCGAAAACGATAATATAGTTAAGCTTCCAAAAACCGCCGCCAAGGTGCGCATTCGCAGAAAAGCCGCCGCCCGCCGTCTTACCGCGGGTGCTTTTGCGGTGCTTACGAGCGCCATGATACTTGCGGCGCTTTGCGGCAATATATTCCTGCGCCTTCGCATAAACGAGGTAAACTCCGAGATAAACGACGTTAAGAACAGCATTAATGCCGCAAGGAGCGAAAAAACAAGTCTTTCGGTCAGATTTGAACGCGAGATATCCTTTTCCAATATAGAACTCGAAGCGACCTTGCTCGGTATGCAGAAAAAGGATAAGAACCAGGTCAAATACGTTCGTGTCAATAAAAACAACACGGCGGTCGCATCGAACGGACAGGCACTTTCGAGCGAAGGTAATTAAGGTATAACGATAAAAACACAATAATATAATATAAACAACGAACACGGGAGTAGAGAAATTCTTTGCTCTCGTTTCACCCTATAAAAAGGAGGCAAAGAAATGGCGCTCAAACCTGATAAACAGATGCTTAAACGCGGGTTTTTCATAATGGTTTCGGTTATTCTTTGCCTTACTCTTGTTTCGGGAGCAAGTCTTGTTAAGATTATGATAATCGACGGCGAGGAATACCAGAGCAAGGCTTCCGAGCAACAGTTATACGATAGCTCGCTTACGGCGCCGCGCGGCAATATTTACGATAAGAATATGAACCTTCTCGCCACCAGCGCTACCGCCTGGAACGTATACGTAATGCCAAACAGCATAAACAAACTTAAGGATACGAATAAGGCGGCAAAAATACGCGAGGTGATAGCAAACGGTCTCTCAGAGATACTTGATATAAGCAGTGAAACTATTAGGCAAAAGATAGAACAAACGCCCTATTACGTAGTTATCAAGAAGAGAATAGAAAAAGACGAGGCGAACAGCGTCAGGGAATTTATAGCCGCAAACAAGGATTATGAGTTATCAAAGTTTGTGGGTCTTGATGAAACGACCAAGAGGTATTACCCGAACGACAGTCTCGCTTCAAGCATACTCGGCTTTGTGGGCGATGAGACCCAGGGACTTTACGGTCTTGAAAAGTATTACAATAATGAGCTTACCGGCGTTGCCGGCAGGGTAGTAGCCGCAAAAAACGCCAAGGGCACCGATATGCCTTTTACTTATGAAAAGGTGGAAGAGGCAAAAGAGGGCAATTCGCTCGTTCTTACCGTTGATTCATACGTTCAGTATGTTTGCGAAAAATACCTTGATGCCGCCGTTGAAGAGAACAACGTTGTTGAGCGCGGCGCGGTGATCGTTATGGACGTTAACACCGGCGCCATACGCGGAATGGCGGTAAGCGGGGACTTTAATCCCAACAGGCCGTATGATCTTTCGGCCGCGGATCAGGCGGCGGTAGATACCGCTCCCGAAGAGGAAAAGAGCGAACTTCGCAAATCGCTGCAATACCGCCAGTGGCGTAACAAGGCGATCTCGGACACTTATGAGCCGGGCTCGGTGTTCAAGATCTTTACCGCTTCCACCGCGCTTGAGGAAAACCTTATAAGCACCAAAAGCACATACGTTTGCAACTATACCTATATTGTGGCGGGCAACCCCTACCATTGCCACCACGCCGGCGGCCACGGCACACAATCGCTCGCGCAGGCAATATCAAATTCCTGCAACCCGGCGTTTATTCAGATCGGCCAGCTTATAGGAACAAGTATGTTCTCCAAGTATTTCAAGGCCTTCGGAATGGCTGAAAAAACAGGTATCGATCTGCCCGGCGAGGCACTGCCCACCTATCACAAAGAAGAAAAAATGGGCCCGACCGAGCTTGCATCTTCCTCCTTCGGTCAGACCTTCAACGTAACTCCTATACAAATGATAACCATGGCTGCCGCCGCAGTAAACGGCGGATATCTTGTTCAGCCGCATCTTGTTGATAAAATCGTCGACAGCGAAAACAAGGTCGTAGAAGCAAAGTCCTCCGATTATAAGAGGCAGGTAATATCCAACAGCACCTCCGAAACTATGAGGACGTTACTTGAATTCGTTGTTCAGAACGGCGCTAAAAACGGTATCGTTCCGGGATACAGAGTAGGCGGAAAAACCGGAACTTCGCAAAAGGTTTCAAAAATCGTTGAAACCGGAAACAGGCATTATTATATCGGTTCTTATATAGGCGTAGCGCCTATTAACGATCCGCAGATAGCCGTTTACGTTATGCTTGATGAGCCCACCGGCGGAAGCTATTACGGCGGCGTTATTTCGGCGCCGGTCGGTTCAAGGGTAATGGCGGATATACTGCCTTATCTCGGCATAGAACCGCAGTATACCGAAGCCGAGCTCAAGCGCATTTCGGTTCCCGTTCCCGACGTTACGGGCAATACCCTTGAAGACGCAAAAAAGGCGCTGAGCGGCGTTGGACTTTCATACAAGGTCATAGGCTCCGGGACTAACGTTATACGCCAGCACCCGACCTCCGGCAACTCGGTATTCAGAGGCGGAACGGTGATCCTTTATTCCGAAGACACTGAGGAACAAACTACAACAGTTCCCGATCTCTTGAACAAAACGGCTAACGAGGTCAACTCCGCCGCCGCTTCGGCAGGCGTTAACGTTGAATTCTCGGGTAACGTTTCCTCGCCTTCGCTAAAATCTTACAGGCAGAGCATAAATGCGGGCGAGCGCGTTCCGGTGGGGCAGATAGTTACCGTATATTTCCGCGATGAGGCAACGGTCGATCTTGCCGATTGATCAAAAGGAGAAAAAAACAATGCTGTTAAGAGAGTTATTAAGCGGTATAGAAGGTCCGGTTTCTGAAACCGAGATAACCGGCGTTACCTGCAATTCAAACGCGGTTAAGCCCGGATTTGCCTTTGTTTGTATAAAAGGCACCGCCCTTGACGGTCACGATTTTGCAAAAAGCGCGTGTGATTCCGGCGCCGCCGTTATAATAGCTCAAAAGGATATCGGGCTTAAGGAACAGATCATAGTTGATAATACAAGATTGGTTTACGCACAGATGTGCGCAAAATGGTTTGGCGATCCGGCAAAGAAGCTTTGTTTAATAGGCGTTACGGGAACAAACGGCAAAACCTCCGTGACCTATATGATAAAATCAATACTCGAGCACGCGGGTAAAAAAACCGGTCTTATCGGAACGATAAACAACATGATAGGCGGAGAGACCGTGCCTTCAAACAATACAACGCCCGAGGCTTATGAGCTTAATTCGCTCTTTAGCCGTATGGTGGAGAGCGGCTGCACTCACTGTGTTATGGAGGTATCCTCCCACGCGCTCGATCAGCACAGGGTATGCGATCTGCCTTTTGAGGTTGCGGTGTTTACGAATCTTACCCAGGATCACCTCGATTATCACGTTACGATGGATAATTATTTAGAGGCAAAGAAAAAACTTTTTAAAATGTGTAAAACAGCGGTTGTTAACGCGGATGATCCTTACTGCGAAAAGCTAATAAGCGGCCTTGACTGCAATGTAATAACCTGCTCCGCAAAAGGAAACGGAATGTGCAGCGCGCGGGCGGTAAAGTATAAACCCGCAAGCGTTGAATACGAGCTTCTGTTTAAAGGAAAACTAAATCATATAAGGGTGCAGACCGGCGGTTCGTTTACGGTTTACAATTCGATGTTTGCCGCGATAAGCGCCCTTACGTGCGGAATAGATATAGAAACCGTTCAGAGCGCTCTCGCGAGTATTACCGGCGTTAAGGGCAGGATAGAATCGGTCCCTACCGGCAGAGATTTTTCTGTGATAATCGATTACGCGCATACGCCTGACGGACTTAAAAACATTCTTTCGACCTTTGCAGAGTGCGATAAAAACCGCCTCATACTCGTTTTCGGCTGCGGCGGTGACCGTGATAAGACAAAGCGCCCGATAATGGGTAATATAGCGGTGCGCGGCGCGGATTACGTTATAGTTACAAGCGATAATCCGCGGACCGAGGACCCCGCGGCGATCATTAACGATATCCTCGAGGGCACGAAGGGATATTCTACGACCGTAAAGGTCATCGAGAACCGTATCGAAGCCATAAGATATGCCATAAGCATTGCCCGCGAGGGGGATATAATCGTTCTTGCGGGAAAAGGGCACGAAACCTATCAGATACTCAAAAACGGAAGGATACACCTTGATGAACGCGAGATAGTGCGGGAAGCCTTAAATGATTTTTGGGGGAAAGAATAAATGGAAAGATTATCGGTTATTATTTCGGCGGCGATCGCTTTCGGAGTTACCTCACTGCTCGGCTTTATAGTGATACCTTTTTTAAGAAAACTTAAATTCGGGCAAACGATACTTGAGATAGGTCCTAAATGGCACGAAAGCAAAAAAGGAACGCCGACTATGGGCGGAATAATGATCATTTTGGGTGTTCTGCTCGGCGTATCCGCGGCGTTTACCCAATCGGCGATAGCCGGAGCAGGGTTTGCCGTGGAGCTCAAAACACCGTTTAAGCTTTCAATATTTCTTTCCGGTGTTGTTATGGCTCTCGGTATGGGCGCTATCGGATTTATAGACGACTATATAAAGGTAGTCAAGAAGAGAAATTTAGGGCTTACCGCAAAGCAAAAAACCTTTTTGCAGCTGCTGGTTTCGGCTCTTTATCTTATGACGCTCGCTCTTTGCGGAGTAAACAGCACAATTATTCCGTTTATAGGCGAGATCGGGGTAACAAGCGGTATAGGGCTTATCTTCTGGCCTATCGCGCTTATGTTTGTTTACGGTTTTACAAACGCCGTAAATCTTACCGACGGTCTTGACGGTCTCGCATCGGGCGTTACGCTTGTTGTATCCTGCGCTATAATGCTAATCTGCGGCTATCTCGGGGTGCTTCACGGTAATGTTGTTGCCGCCGCTTTGGCGGGCGCCTGCGCGGGCTTCCTTGTTTGGAACAGCAAGCCGGCAAAGGTATTTATGGGTGATACCGGCTCGATGTTTTTAGGCGGAATGGTGGTCGCGTTAAGCTTTTCCACCGGTATGCCGGTAATACTTATATTACTTGGGATCGTTTATCTTATTGAAGCGCTTTCGGTAATGCTTCAGGTCGCTTATTACAAGAAAACCAAAAAGCGTTTATTCAAAATGGCTCCGATCCATCATCACTTCGAAATGTGCGGCTGGAGCGAAGAACTTGTTGTTCTTGTGTTTTCAATAGTAACGCTCGTATTTTCGGTCATTACCTTTTTCATAGTAATGTTCCCCTGATGCTCTATGGATCGATGATTTTATGAAAGGATGAAACGTTATGTCTGCAAAGAATGCCGGCAAAGCTAAAAACAGAATACTTATCCGCGGCAAGATGGACGTTACGTTTCTTTCTTTTGTAATGATATTGCTTACGGTCGGTCTTGTTATGCTGTTTTCGGCGAGTTACGCCTATTCTTACGAATACTACGGCAACAGTTACCTTTTTATACTTAAACAGGCGGGATTCGGTCTTATCGGTATCGTAATCATGTTTGCTTTATCACATGTGGATTATCATATTTTCAGAAGATTCACATGGGTGGTATACTTTGTAACGATAGGTATGCTCGTGATCCTGCTCGCCTTCCCGCCGATGGTGAAGGGAATGGACGTTAAGCGCTGGCTTGTTATCGGATCATTCAATTTTCAGCCTTCGGAGGTGGCTAAGTTTGCGATAATCCTGCTTTTTTCGAGCCTGATAGCCGCAAATCAAAAGCAGATGGGGAGCTTTAAATTTGTTTCGGTCCTCGTGGGATTGTTAGGCGCCGTTTGCGTTCTTGTGGCGTTTGAGCCGCATCTTTCGGCAACCGTTCTAATATTCCTGATCGGAATAACCATAATGATAATAGGCGGGCTTAAACTTCGCTATATTCTGATCGGTCTCGGCATAGGCGCCGCGGGTATATTCGTGGCGATAGCAACAAATGTGATAAGCTACGGCTCCGACCGTATCAGATACTGGCTTAATCCGTGGCTTGACGCCAAGGGCAAGGGCTTTCAAACGATCCAGTCGCTTTTGGCTATCGGCTCGGGCGGAGTATGGGGCAGAGGCATCGGTCAGTCAAGGCAAAAGTATTTATGGGTTCCTGAACCGCATAACGATTTTATTTTTTCGATAGTTTGCGAAGAGCTCGGGCTTATAGGCGCGGCAGTTATCATAGTTTTGTTTGCGTTGCTCGTATGGCGCGGATTCAACGTCGCCATGCACGCTCCCGACAGGTTCGGCGCATTTCTTGTTATCGGGCTTACGTTCCAGGTCGGTCTCCAGGCAATGCTTAATATCTGGGTAGTTACGAATACGTTGCCGAATACCGGAATAAGCCTGCCGTTTTTCAGCTATGGCGGAACATCGCTTATTATACTTTTGGCTGAAATGGGGATCGTTCTTTCGGTTTCAAGAATGTCAAGTATGGAAAAGAGTTAGAATACAACTTATAAAAGGGGAAAAACGTATGCATATTCTGTTTGCCGGAGGCGGGACCGCGGGTCATATCAATCCCGCGCTTGCAATAGCCGGATATATAAGGGAAAAGCATCCCGATGCGCGCATAAGCTATATCGGGACCCCCGATAAGCTTGAAGCAAAGCTTGTTCCCGCAAAGGGATATAACTTCAGAACGATCGAGGTTTCGGGCTTCAGCCGTTCACTAAAGCCTAAAAGCATAGTAAAAAATATAAAAGCGGTATCAAAAGCGGCGAGCGCCTCGATAAACGCGCGGAAGATATTAAAAGAACTTCAACCTGATATAGTGGTCGGAACTGGCGGATACGTCAGCGGACCCGTTCTGCGCGAAGCCGCAAAACTCGGCATAAAAACCGCTATACACGAACAGAACGCATATCCCGGCGTAACTACTAAAATGCTTGCAAAGCACGTAGACGCCGTTATGCTCGCTATGCCCGAAGCGCAAAAGTATATGGTTTTAAAAAATAAGCCGTATATTACCGGCAACCCGGTAAGGGGAGAGCTCCTCGGCGCCTCCCGCGATGCGGCGCGCCTTGCGCTTGGACTTGATGAACGCCCGCTTTTGCTTTCTTTCGGCGGATCGCTTGGCGCAAAGTATATAAACCTTGCGGTTGAAGGACTTATTGAATGGCATAACAATACCGGAAGCTTTTACCATATCCACGGAACAGGCAAATCCGGTTATGAAACAATGCTGAATGATTTAAAAGAGAAGGGGATTACTCTCTCTAAAGAAATCGATATCAGGGAATACATAAAGAATATGGATGAGTGTATGGCGGCGGCGGACCTTGTTATTTCCCGCGCCGGTGCGATCACTTTAAGCGAGATCACCGCTCTCGGCAAACCGGCGATTCTGATACCTTCGCCCTACGTTGCCGAAAATCATCAGTTCCATAACGCAATGACGCTTAAACGCGCCGGTGCGGCGGAAATTATCGAAGAGAAAGACCTTACTTCCGAAAAATTAATTAAGGTAGTTGAGGGTCTGATAGAAAATAAACCGAAACTGAAAGAGATGTCCGATAACGCGCGAAAGATCGCTATAGTTGACGCTAACGAGCGCATTTACGACGTTTTGATGAAGCTATACACCAACGCATAGCATTTATACCCGTTTAGCAAAAAAACAATTCCCGCATAGTATGGATTAAAGTATTTGCGGGAGGCGCTATATGGGTGCTTTTAGGATAATCGGCGGAAAACGGCTTTCCGGAACAGTTAAGATTCACGGTGCAAAAAACAGCGTTTTACCGCTTATCTCCGCAACCGTCCTTTTAAACGGCGAGTGCGTTTTACATAATTGTCCCGATTTATCCGACGTTGACGCGGCGCTCGGTATCCTAAATGAGCTCGGTATAAACTATGAGCGTAAAAACGAAACGGTCCGGGTTTTTGCTTTTGGACCCCGTAATACCGAAATACCCGACCGACTGATGAGAAAAATGCGCTCATCGGTCATGTTCTTAGGCTCGATACTCGGCAAAAAGGGCAGGGCGGTCATAAGCAGACCGGGCGGTTGCGAATTGGGCCCACGGCCTATTGATATCCATATTAACGCTCTTTCAAGGCTCGGTGCCCGAGTGCGTGAAAAGAACGGAAAACTTGAATTCACGGCGGAAAACGGACTTAAAGGTGCGGATATAATACTTGATTTTCCGAGTGTGGGCGCTACCGAAAACATTATACTCGCGGCGACTGCGGCGCGGGGCAAAACCACCGTTTATAACGCGGCGAGAGAGCCGGAAATAAAGGATCTTACTGATTTTTTAAATGCTGCCGGCGCGGATATAAAGGGCGGCGGCACCGATACCTTGATAATAAACGGCGCCCGCGAGCTTTCTTTGGCGGAATTTACCGTTATGCCCGATAGGATAGAGGCGGCGACCTATATGGCTGCCGCGGCAATAACCGGCGGAGATATAACCCTTCTGAATGTCGAACCCGCGCACCTTACGGCAGTGAATAACGCGTTTATTGAATCCGGGTGCGATATTGCCGTCGGCAGTTATTCACTCTCTTTATCCGCTCCTGAACGGCTTAAAGCCGTTAAAGGCATTCGCTCGCGGGTCTATCCTGGATTTCCTACCGACGCGGGTCCGCTGATTATCAGCGCGCTTTCAACCGCATGCGGCACCTCGGTCTTTTATGAGGGGATATTTGAAAACCGTTACGGTTTTATCGATGAAATAAAGCGGTTCAACGCAAATATAACCACCCACGGTCCGGTGGCGGTAATTGAGGGTGTAAAGCGGTTATCCGCAGCCCCCTGCGTTTGCACAGACCTGCGCGGCGGCGCCGCGGTGGTGATTGCCGCCCTTAAAGCTGAAGGCGAAAGCAGGGTGGGCGATATATTCCATATTGAACGCGGATACGAAGATTTTGCAAGTAATCTGCGCCTTATCGGCGCTGATATAACAGAAGTTTAAAGGAAAAAAGATCATGGGAACAAAATCCGAAAACAAAGGATACAAGCGCGGCAGAAAACTGCATAAGGGCAGATTGGCAATACTCATTATTGCCGTTGTTGTTCTGCTCCTTTCGGTTTTTGCGGTTTTGCTGAGAACCGTCCTTTTCCCCGTAAAAAACGTTACGGTCACCGGTAACGGCGAAGGCGCTTTATATACGGACGAACAGATAATTACCGCGGCGGACCTTCGCGGAAAGCCCATAATGAGCGTATCTGCTAAAAAGCTTGAAGCCGCTTTGCATAAAACGCTGCCTTATATCGAAACGGTTAAAATTAAGCGAGTATCGCTTGACAGTATCGAGATGGCGGTTACGTATGCAAAGGAGCGGTTTGCTTTTACGGGCGATAACGGATACTATATAGCCGGCGAGAACACAAGAGTTCTCGCGATTGCCGATGAACTGCCGGAAAATCTTGTTGCGGCGGCAGTTCCGGGCGCCGCCTATAAAATAGGTGATGAACCGGCGTTTAAAGACGATGAACAAAAGGAACTGTTTAAAAAACTCTATACATATTGCGATCAAAAAGGCGTTGATCTTAACTCGATAGATTTAACCGATAAACTGCATATCAAGCTTAAAACCGGAAACAGATTTGAGGTTTTGCTCGGAAACAGCGAAAATATTACCGAAAAAATCGACCTTTTGACCGAAATGATGAATATGAACGGTGAGCGAAAAGGGACAAT
This sequence comes from Clostridia bacterium, assembly GCA_017554405.1. Classification (GTDB taxonomy): domain Bacteria; phylum Bacillota; class Clostridia; order Oscillospirales; family Acutalibacteraceae; genus UBA737. The sequence goes on from JAFZIK010000042.1 coordinate 34,547, forward strand.
TAACCTTGAAATGTGGTCGCAAAGTAACAAAGAAGGCACATTTATACCGGGAAATTAGCGCATATCAAAGAATTTTGTAATAAAAGTATTGAAATTTCAAAAAATGTGTGATAATATCTTATATATATAATACGCGAAATATCAATTTACATAAAACGGAGGAATTTTAAAATGCCATTTGAAGTTGCAGAAGAGATGGAAAACGTAGTTCAGATCAAAGTTGTAGGTGTCGGCGGCGGCGGCGGTAACGCCATTAACCGTATGGTTAACGCCGGCGTTCGCGGTGTTGAGTTTATAGCTATCAATACCGATAAAGCAGCGCTTTTCCTTTCAAAAGCGGATCAGAAGATCCAGATAGGTGAAAAATCCTCAAGCGGTATGGGTGCCGGCGGTAATCCCGATAACGGCCGTGCCGCTGCGGAAGAATCCCGCGATGAGATAGCGGCGGCTATTCGCAGTGCCGATATGATTTTCATTACCGCGGGTATGGGCGGCGGAACCGGAACAGGTGCGGCTCCGATAGTTGCGGCTATAGCTAAAGAACTCGGTATACTTACGGTCGCTATCGTTACCAAGCCGTTTTTATTTGAGGGCAAGAAACGTATGTCTCAGGCGGAGGCGGGCATTGCCGCACTCGGCGAGCAGGTTGATAGCTTAGTGGTTATCCCCAACGAGCGCCTCAGCCGCGTTTCCGAACAGAAGATCACCTTTAAAAACGCTTTCATTATTGCCGATGACGTTCTTCGTCAGGGCGTTCAGAGCATTTCCGAACTTATCAACGTTACTGCTCTTGTTAACCTTGACTTTGCCGACGTTAAGTCGATCATGGCGGATGCTGGCTATGCCCATATGGGTGTTGGTGTTGCTACCGGCAGAGATAAGGCTGAGCAGGCGGCTCGCGCGGCTGTTACAAGCCCGCTTATCGAAACCTCTATGGATAATGCCCGCGGCGTTATCATAAGCATTACCGGTTCTGATGATATCGGCCTTGAAGAGGTTGAGCTTGCGTCTTCGATCATCGCCGATATGGCTCATCCGGATGCCACCATTATTTGGGGCGCTCAGCTTGATGACAGTCTCGAGGATACCATCCGCGTTACCGTTGTTGCTACCGGTCTTGGCGATACAAAGAAAAAGGACGGCTCGGATCTGTTGGATGTTGTTAATTCAAGCTCCGATGATGATGACGAATCTTTCGGCGAACTCATGAAGATTTTCCCCAACGAATAATACGAGCATTTTCGCCCGAAGGCTTTGCCTTCGGGCTTTTTTGGAGTTTATTGGAGTTTATATGAAACTAAGCGAATTAAAAGTCGGAGAAACCGCGGTTGTTGATGCCGTTGGCGGCGAGGGCGCTCACCGTCAGCATTTTCTTGATATGGGTCTGTTGCCGGGCGCGCAGGTGACCTTAGTTAAGCTCGCGCCTATGGGAGACCCAATGGAGCTTAATATCCACGGCTATGAGTTGACTCTCCGGGTGGATGACGCCAAAAACATTCAGATCACCCCGGTTAAAATCGCGCAGAGCGATAACGCGGTCCATAAAGTGCCGCTGACCGTAAGCGAGCATCCGGGCCTTGGCGAAGAGGGCAAATATCACGTTAAAACGGGCGTAAAGCTGCCGAAGGGCAAAATGCTTACCTTTGCGCTTGCCGGGAACCAGAACTGCGGAAAGACTACACTTTATAATCAGCTTACCGGCGCCAACCGCCACGTAGGCAATTTTCCGGGCGTTACGGTTGATAGAAAAAGCGGAGCGATAAAGGGTCAGCCCGATACGCTCGTTACCGATCTGCCGGGTATCTATTCGCTTTCGCCTTACAGCAGTGAGGAGATCGTTTCGCGCGAGTTTATAATAGATGAAAAGCCCACCTGCATTATAAATATCGTTGACGCAACAAACATCGAGCGCAACCTTTATCTCACTATGCAGCTTATGGAGCTTGAAACGCCGATGGTGCTTGCACTTAATATGATGGATGAGGTGCGCGGCAACGGCGGAACGGTGCTTATAAACGAAATGGAGAATATGCTCGGTATACCGGTCGTCCCCATTTCGGCGGCTAAAAACGAGGGCGTTGATGAGCTTATTCGCCACGCCGTGCATATAGCAAAGTATAATGAAAAACCCGGTCGCACCGATTTTTGCGATAAAAATGAAGCCGGCGGCGCGGTGCACCGCGCGATCCACGGTATAATGCATCTTATTGAGGATCACTGTGCCGAGGTTGATATCCCGGTTCGCTTTGCGGCGTGCAAGCTGATAGAAGGCGACCCGCTTATAGGTGAAAAGCTAAACCTTACCGAAAACGAGCACGAGCTTATTGAACATATAATCGTTCAGATGGAGGAGGAACGCGGGCTTGACCGCGCCGCCTCGATAGCCGATATGCGGTTTTCCTTTATAAAACGCCTTACCGAAGCTTGCGTAATAAAGCCCAAAAAGAGCAGGGAACATCAGCGCAGTCAGCGTATAGACGCTGTTCTTACGGGTAAATGGACGGCTATACCGGCGTTTATTGCGATAATGGCGGCGGTGTTCTGGCTCACCTTTGACGTAATAGGCGGGTTTTTGCAATCGTTGCTTGAAAGCGGCATAGATAAACTTACCGAAACGGTAGATACCGTTCTTATAAACACCGGCGTTAACGGCGCTATACGTTCGCTTATTATTGACGGCGTTTTTAACGGCGTTGGAAGCGTTATTTCCTTTATACCTATAATAGTAACGCTGTTTTTGTTCCTTTCGCTTTTGGAGGATAGCGGCTATATGGCGCGTATCGCATTTGTTACCGATAAACTTTTGCGCCGCGTTGGTCTTTCGGGCAGAAGTATAGTGCCTATGCTTATCGGCTTCGGCTGCACGGTCCCCGCCGTTATGGCGAGCAGAACTCTGCCTTCCGCGCGAGACCGCAGGATGACGGTCGTTTTAACGCCGTTTATGAGCTGCACCGCAAAACTGCCGGTATATGCCTTTTTTGCCGCGGCGTTTTTCCCGGAGCACGGCGGGCTCGTTATGATATCGCTTTACCTTTTGGGTATCCTTACGGCGATACTTCTGGCGTTTATCTTTAAAGGGACTCTCTTTAAAGGCGAGGCGGTGCCGTTTGTTATGGAACTGCCTAACTACCGTATGCCCGGCATAAAAAACGTGCTGAGGCTCCTGTGGGATAAAGCAAAGGACTTTTTATCCCGCGCCTTTACCGTTATTTTTATCGCATCTATGGTGATCTGGTTCTTAAGGAGCTTTGATTTTCGGCTCAACCTCGTTGCCGATTCAAAGGATAGCATCCTTGCCGCCGTTGCCGGGTTTATAGCGCCGGTATTCGCGCCGCTCGGGTTTGGTGATTGGCGGGTATCCACCTCGCTTATAGCCGGATTTATGGCAAAGGAAAGCGTTGTTTCCACCATCTCTGTTCTGTTCGGCAGCGTTAACGAAATAGCGGCGACGCTGAGTATTCAGGCGGTCGTTTCGCTTCTCGTGTTCTGCCTTTTGTATACGCCCTGCGTTGCCGCCGTTGCGGCTATACGCCGCGAGATAGGTCGCGGCTGGGCGGCGGTCACCGTGATAGGGCAGTGCGTTATCGCCTGGCTTGTTGCCTTTGCGGCGCACGGTATAGCGCTTTTGGTTTTATAATATATATGTAGTATATCGTTCAAAGCGTAAATGCGGCGGTGAGTGATCACCGCCGCATATCTGTTATCTGACGTCTATCATTTGAAATTCATTTTCAGAAAACCGGTGGCACCGTTCGGTGCCGCCGGTTTACTATGGATTCTGTTCAGTTGCAACCGCAGCCGCAGCCGTTGTTATCGTTGTTGCCGCAGCAGCAAACGAGTAAAAGTATGAGGATAAGAACCCAACTGCAATTACCGCCAAAACCATTGTTACACATATATAAAGACCTCCTTTTTTGTCTTTCAACACATACTATGCAATCTCGCTGAATGTTGTTAAAAAAATTTTTTATAAAACCTCTTGACTTTTACTGACTTTGGTGTATAATAAAGGTCAGGAAAGGTCAAAAACATCAAAAAGGGTGATAATTGTGAGAATAAGCGATTTAATTACCGAAAGGATTCTACAGCTTCTTGATGAATCGGATGAAAGCACCGCTGAGATCCAGCGCAACGAGTTTGCAAACGGTATCGGCTGCGCGCCGAGCCAGATAAACTACGTTTTATCATCGCGGTTCACCCCGGAACACGGCTTTATTATAGAGAGCCGCAGGGGCGGCGGCGGTTATATTAAGATAAAACGCGTTGTGCTTGACGGCTCCTCCGCGATAATGCACATAATAAACTCGATCGGCGATGAGATCGACGCGATGTCCGCGCGTATACTTATAGAAAACTGCTACGGCGCGGGGCTTATCGATAAGCAGAGCGCCCGGCTTATGGACGCGGCTATATCGAAAAACGTTATGCACTCGCTTCCGCCCGAGATCAGGGGCTCTGTGCGAGCTTCAATTCTGAAAGAATTGCTTTTGGTGCAGCTTTGATTATATATGAAAGGACTGATACTATGCTGTGCGAAAAATGCAAAAAGAATATTGCAACCACCCATATCCGTTCTATTGTTAACGGCAAAAAGACCGAAATGCACCTTTGCGCCGAATGCGCCGCAAAAGAGGGCATTTCCGGGATAAACGACGCGGGGCTCGGCGGTATGCTGGCTTCGATGTTCGGCGACGTGCTATCGCTTGATCCCGCCGCTTCGCTCGTTAAATGCGATTGCTGCGGAAGCACGTTCCATGATATCTCAAAAACCGGAAAAGCGGGATGCCCGCAATGCTACAAGACCTTTTATAACGAGTTTTTACCCTATCTTAAAAGGGTCCACGGCTCTATCCGCCACGTAGGCAAAACGCTCCACGCCCCCGCCGCCGAGCAGGAGCCGCAGAATGATATTATGAAGCTTAAAAACGAGCTTGCCGAGCTTGTGCGTGAGGAAAAATTCGAGCAGGCGGCAGAGGTTCGCGATAAGATAAAGGAACTGGAGGCGGGAGCATGAGCTGCTGGTATAACAACGCCGCGCCGGACGGCGATATCGCCGTAAGCACGCGCATAAGACTTGCAAGGAACATAAACGGGTTTCCGTTCCCGGCAAAAATGAGCGATGAGCAAAGGCGCGAGGTAAACGCCAAAATCAAGAACGCCGTTTCCGGCAATATTAAAACCGACCTAAAATATATAGATATGCGGGACGTTCCCGAAAACGAGCGGTATTCGATGGTGGAAAGGCATATCGCAAGCCGCGAGTTTGTATCAAATTGCGAAAATAAGGCGATACTTTTATCTGAGGACGAAACCGTAAGCATAATGATAGGCGAGGAGGATCATATAAGGATACAGGTTATCCTGCCGGGTTTACAGCTTGAAAAGGCATACGCTATCGCCGCCGATATAGATAACAAGCTTTGCGCGGCGCTCGATATCGCATTTGATCCCACCCTTGGCTTTCTTACCGAGTGTCCCACCAATTTAGGCACCGGGCTTCGCGCTTCGGTAATGCTTCATTTGCCCGTTATTGAGTCTCGGGGTGAAATGGCATCCTTTACCGAATCGGTGAACAAGATCGGTTATACCGTTCGCGGTATGTATGGCGAGGGCTCAAACGCCGCCGGATCGCTTTATCAGATATCCAATCAGATAACGCTCGGCATAAGCGAGGAAGACGCGATAAACAATCTTAAGATCATTGCCGACCGTATTATAAAAAAGGAAAGGGAATCAGAAAAAAGTTTAAACAAGATCAAAACCGAAGACCTTTGCATGCGCGCTCTCGGCACGCTTAAATATGCGCGTATGCTTTCGAGTGCCGAGCTTATAACGCTTATCAGCCGGGTAAAACTCGGGCTTAATACAGGCGCTATAAAAGGGGATATAAACCCCATAAAAATACTTATCGAGGGTCAGCCGTATATGCTTATGAAAACCTACGGCAATATGACCGACGGCGAGCGCGATATCAACCGTGCGCAAGCGGTGAGAAACGCGCTCTCAAACGTGCGGGAGGACTAAAGCCCTCCGCCGGAAGGAGGCATTTATATGAGATACAATTTTTCAGGCTTTACCGAAAAGGCAAACGAGGCGCTCAATCAGGCGATCAACTCCGCCCAGGTGTTAGGTCACACCTACGTTGGCAGTGAACATCTGCTTTTGGGACTTTTGCGGGTTGGCAGCGGCGTTGCGGCATCGGTGCTTAATTCCTTTGGTGTAAACGCCGAAAACATAGAAGATAAGATGCGCAACACGATAGGCGTTGGAACGCCTACGCGGCTTTCGCCCGATTATTTCACGCCGCGGGCAAAAAGAGTGATCGAAACGGCAATAGCCGGTTGCAACAACCTCGGCAAAAAATACGTTGGGACCGAGCATATACTAATAGCCATATTGGGCGAGGGCGAGAGCTATGCCATAAGGTTTTTAAGCGAACTCGGCGTTGATATCGCGGCGCTTACCGCAAGCGCTTTGGGCGAGGCGGGCATAAATCCCGATGATATCGCGGGCGCTGAAGAAGCCGGATACGCCGGCGGCGATGAAAAGCCGCAAAAGGGCAAAGGCGGCGGTCTTAATAAATACGGCGTAGACCTTACCGAAGAGGCAAAAAAAGGCAAGCTTGATCCGGTGATCGGCAGATCTAAGGAGATCGAGCGGGTCATTCAGATCCTTTGCCGCAGAACGAAAAACAACCCCTGCCTTATAGGCGAGCCGGGCGTTGGTAAAACCGCGGTCGTTGAGGGTCTGGCGCAAAAAATAGCCGCCGGAGACGTGCCCGAAATACTCGCGGATAAGCGGGTATTCTCGCTTGATCTTACCGGTATGGTGGCGGGCACTAAATACCGCGGCGATTTTGAGGAACGCATTAAATCGGTGATAAACGAGGTAAAAAAGGCAAAAAATATTATCCTCTTTATCGATGAGGTGCATACAATCATAGGCGCCGGCTCGGCAGAGGGCTCTACCGATGCGGCAAACATCCTAAAACCGTCGCTCGCGCGGGGGGACTTCCAGGTCATCGGCGCAACCACCATAACCGAATACCGCAAGAATATCGAGAAGGATTCCGCGCTTGAGCGCCGTTTCCAGCCGGTAACGGTAGCAGAGCCGAGCGAGGAAGACGCCCTTTTGATACTTAAGGGCTTAAAGGATAAATACGAAGCGCACCACAAGGTGCATATAACCGATGAGGCACTATCAGCCGCGGTAAAGCTTTCGGCAAGATATATAAACGATAGATTCCTGCCGGATAAGGCGATAGACCTTATCGACGAGGCGGCTTCAAAGGTGCGCCTTGCCGCATCCGCCGCGCCGGACGATATCAAGACCGCCGAAAAGGAGCTTTCCGCCCTGCAGGCTGAAAAAGAGGACGCGATAAAATCGCAGGAGTTCGAGCGCGCCGCATCTGTGAGAGACACCATAACCGAAAAGGCAAAGGAGCTTGAGGAGAAGAAAAAGCAGTGGCATGAAAAGAACGCGCACGCCTCGGGCGAGGTCACAGAACAAACGGTAGCCGATATAGTATCGCTCTGGACCGGCGTTCCGGTAACCCAGCTTACCGAGGAGGAAAGCGCGCGCCTTTTGCGGCTTGAGGATGAACTGCATAATCGCCTTGTAGGTCAAAACGAGGCGGTAACGGCGGTAGCCCGCGCGATCCGCCGCGGCAGGGTAGGGCTTAAGGACCCGAAAAGACCTATCGGTTCATTTATATTCTTAGGACCCACCGGCGTTGGTAAAACCGAGCTTTGCAAGGCGCTGGCGCAGGCGATGTTCGGCAGCGAAAATATGATGATAAGGCTCGATATGTCCGAATATATGGAAAAGCATACCGTTTCCCGCCTTGTTGGTTCGCCGCCAGGATACGTCGGCTTTGAAGAGGGCGGTCAGCTCACCGAAAAGGTGCGCAGAAGCCCATATTCCGTGGTGCTTTTTGATGAGATCGAAAAAGCGCATCCGGACGTTTTTAATATTCTTTTGCAGATACTGGAGGACGGCGTTCTGACCGATTCTCAGGGGCGCAAGGTCGATTTTAAAAACACGGTAATTATTATGACTTCCAACATAGGCGCCCGCCTTTTGACCGAAAAAAAGGTAAGCTTCGGCTTCGGCGATAAATCCGCCGACGCGGGCGATAACGCCGATATAAAGGAAAAGGTGCTATCCGAGCTTAAAGGCGCTTTCAGACCGGAATTTTTAAACCGCGTTGACGATATTATAGTTTTCTCGCGGCTTAAAAAGGATGAAATAAAGGTAATAGCCCAAAAGATGCTTGAAAACCTCAATACCCGCCTTTCGAATCTCAATATAACGGCGAGCTTTACCGATGCGGTTATCGAAAAACTCGCGGAAAAGGGCTTTGACGATACCTACGGTGCCCGACCGCTTCGCCGCGAGATACAAAACGATATCGAGGATAAGCTCAGCGAACTTATCCTCGAAGGCAAGATCAAAAACGGCGATACCGTTACCGTTGACCTTAAAGACGGCGAATTTACATTTAATTAAAGGATGGTTAAAAATGCGAACAAAACAGTTTAAATCCGAATCAAAAAAACTTATGGATATGATGATCAACTCAATATATACCCATAAGGAAATATTCCTGCGCGAGCTGATCTCAAACGCTTCCGATGCGCTCGATAAGCTCTATTTCAAATCGCTTACCGATAATTCGGTTGGTCTTAAAGCCGAGGAATTCGAGATAAGAATAGAGCTTGATAAGGATAACCGCACACTTAAGGTTATCGATAACGGCTGCGGTATGACCGAGGATGAGCTCGACTCTAACCTCGGCACTATCGCTAAAAGCGGCTCGTTTAACTTCAAAAACGATAACGAGAAGACCGAGAACGTTGATATAATAGGTCAGTTCGGCGTCGGCTTTTATTCGGCGTTTATGGTGAGCGACGAGGTTACGGTAGAGTCCAAAGCGTTCGGCTCGGATCAGGCGTTTTGCTGGAGATCAAAGGGCGCCGACGGCTACACGGTAGAGCCCTGCGATAAGGATACCGTGGGAACAACGGTAACGCTTAAAATCAGGGAATCCACCGAGAGCGAAAACTATGATGAATTCCTCGATCAATACCGTATCAGCGCGCTTGTTCGCAAGTATTCCGATTATATCCGCCACCCGATCAAGATGCAGTTTACCACCAAAAAACCGGTAGAGGGTAAAGAGGGCGAGTTTGAGGACGTGGTCGAGGATCGCACCCTTAACAGTATGATACCGCTTTGGAAAAAGGATAAAAAGGATATAACCGAAGAAGATTACGCAAACTTCTATAAAGAAAAGTTTTTTGATTTTTCCGATCCGCTAAAGGTGATACATACCAAAACCGAGGGTCAGGCGACCTTCAGCGCGCTTCTGTTCATTCCCGAAAAACCGCCTTTTGATTATTATACAAAAGAGTTTGAAAAAGGGCTTACGCTCTATTCCCGCGGCGTTATGATAACCGAAAAATGCGCCGACCTTTTACCCGATTATTTCAGCTTTGTAAAGGGACTTATAGATAGCGAGGATCTTACGCTTAATATATCCCGCGAGATGCTCCAGCACGACGCACAATTAAGACTTATCGCTAAAACCGTTGAGAAAAAGATCAAGAGCGAGCTTGAAAAAATGCTCAAAAGCGAGCGCGAAAAATATGAAAAATTCTTTGATAGTTTCGGCGTTCAGCTTAAATTCGGCGTTTATGACGGCTACGTTGCAAATAAAGATAACCTCAAAGACCTGATAATGTTCGTATCAAGCAGGGAGAATAAGTATGTTACCCTTAAAGAGTATACCGAGCGTATGCCCGAAAGCCAAAAGGCGATTTATTACGCCTGCGGCGAGACCCGCGAAAAAATAGACGTTCTCCCGCAAACCGAGGCGGTGAAGTCGAAGGGCTATGAACTTCTCTATTTTACCGATAACGTTGATGAGTTTGCCATAAGGATGCTCGGCGAGTATGGCGGTAAGCCGTTCGTAAATATCTGCGATAACGATTTTGATCTTTCCGGTGATGAAGAAAAGAAAGAACTTACCGCTAAAAACGAAGAGGCAAAGGATATGTTTGCTTCGATGAAAGAGATACTCGGCGATAAGGTGGATAGCGTTCGCTATACCGGCAAACTTCAGGGTCATCCCGTTTGCCTCACAAGCGAGGGCGGCATATCGCTTGAAATGGAAAAGGTGCTCAATTCTATGCCCGGCGCAAAGGAAAACGCCGTTAAGGCAACGCTGGTGCTTGAGATCAACGCCGATCATCCCATAGCCGAAAAGCTCAAAAAACTTTTCGCGGACGATAAGGATACCTTTTCTAAATACACAAAGCTTTTGTATGATGAGGCGTGCCTTATTTCGGGCAAAGGGCTTGATAACGCGCTTGAACATTCAACCCTTGTGTGCGAGCTGATGTGCTGACACAGATGCCGGATTTCAAACAGTATGTGCGGCTTCGCCGCGGATGTAATTGCGGGCGATTGATAATCGCCCCTACACACTACAAATCCAAATTGATATAACGTAGGGGCGGATATTATGTCAAGAGTAACATAGTATACAAAGGGTGTAAGGACATGGTATACAATTTACAAGCGCGAGATTCGACGGTGAATCAGAGAACCGTCTAACGCGCTGAATTCAGCAATACGAAAATTTCTAAAGCAAGCGAAGAAGGAATCCCCATGGGGATTCGCGCGAAATTCGATGTATTCGTTTCGCATAGTTTCACTTAAGTATACCTGCCATTTGTCAAATCTTACATAGCCCCATGAATTTACTTTTATTACATGGTTTGTTCCACCATACTCATAAGACTCAACTTTATCGGTATATTTCCTGGTGCTCGGTATGTATATATCTGCAGGGCATTTCATTGAAAGCGCCTCATGAGGTCTTAAGTTGTTGTATTTTATACGCCAATCATTCAATGCGTTGTCGGCGTCAAA
>JAFZIK010000043.1 GCA_017554405.1 Clostridia bacterium
GCCATATGGTGGGAACAATAGGGCTCGAACCTATGACCCTCTGCTTGTAAGGCAGATGCTCTCCCAGCTGAGCTATGCTCCCACAAAAAGCGCTGGTTTTGCATTGCAACTCACCGGCGACAAGCAATATAATATCATAAGCGCATATCAATGTCAAGTGTTTTTTTGATTTTTTTAGACTTGCTGACAGTAAGTCTATCGTTATTATCCAGTATATTCAAAAACGGTTTTTTGTTGCGCCTTATAGCTTTTTTGCAACGAAAATCTTACGTTCTTCGTTCCTTTGCGGCGGCGCATACTTCATATCGCCGTAAACGGCGATTAGCTCAAGTCCGGCGGCTTTAAGCGCCGCTATAACTTCCCTATCGGTATATGCGCGTTCAAAAAAGTTTTCGGTGCTTCTTATATAGCTATCGCCCGAGCGCTCGAAAAAATCAAGGGTTATTTCGGTAAGGCGCTCATCCGCGTAATAAGCGTTCTGCCAAACGCAATAGAGGTCTCCCTCTTCTATCACAAACGTATTATCGCCAAGCACCTTTTTATGCTTATATGTGGTATTCATATCGAATATAAAAAGCGAATCCTTTTCAAGAAAAAGCGATACCTTTGCGATAGCTCTGCAAAACTCCTTGTAATCGGTTATATGGTTGAGACTGTCAAGGCAGCATACGGCGCCGTCCACCGTGCCGTAAAGATCAAGCTCCGCCGCGCCTTGGCAAAGATACATAACGTCAAGCCCGGCCGCGCGCGATTTTTCCTGCGCAAAGCTCAACATTTCTTCCGAAATATCAACGCCTATAACGGATATTCCGCGGCTTGCAAACTCGTTTGAAATGCCGCCGGTGCCGCAGGCAAGGTCCAAAAGAAGAGTGGGCTTTTTTGAAAAGCGGCAAAAGATACCGTAGAAATAATCAACGCGCGCCTTATAATCAACGTCAGCCATCAGCACATCGTAGTATTTTGCAAAAGTGTTATACATATTTTTCACCCTTTTTTATTCGCTTTAAAACAAGCGCCGAAAGCGTTCCGACCGCGGCGCCGCAAAGCATACCGGAAATTAAGAGCACCGGCAAATAATAGATAACGCCGAAGCCGGTAACGAACATACCGACCGCGCATTGCGCCGCATTGTGCAAAGCGCCGCCTGCAATGCTGACTCCTACAACCGAAAACCACCGGGATTTTGAAAGTATCGCCATTGCCGCCAGCGATAAAATGCCGCCGGCAAGCGCAAATACAAGCGCCACGGGCGAACCGAAAAGCAGGTTTGAAAGAAGGATACGCGATATATTGACCGCGAAAGCGCCCTTTATATCGCCGTAAAATATCAGCACGCAAGCCACAGCGTTTGAAAGACCGATTTTAACGCCCGGCGCGATAAAAGAAAGCTCGAAAAGGCTTTCGATATAACCGACTATCATACATACCGCGCAAAGGAGCGCCAAAAGGCAAAGCCGCCTTACTGTATCTCCAGAACTATGCTGTTTGGCAGGCATACGATACATTCACCCCTTTTTGATATTCTCCCGGTATTTACGCAGATCTGATTTTTGCAATCCGCACGGCTCATATAAACCTCGCCGCCGGATATAACAAAGGTGTTGTGCCCGAGGTCTACCTCGCGGTCGGAAGAAAGTGAATACTCGGCTATCACGCTGTTATTCTGCTTTACCACAACCTTTTTACCGCCCGACTTAAAAAGCAGGAACGCCGCCGCAAGAATCGCGGCAACGGCGCAAAGGATACCGCATATATAAAGATCGCCTTTTTTCACTTAATCACCACCGCTTTGGGGAAACTCTGAGGATCCCTCCACCCCCTTTAAAAGGGGAGGAAAACAGGGAACTTTATTATAATATAACACATCTTTACAAAAAAGAAAAGTAGTAGTATAATACACTTATGAAAAAAGGTTTAACGCTCGGCACCGTTTTGATCTTTGCGGTGCTGTGTTCCTGCGCAAGCCCGCAGAGCACGGCTACCGAGATATATTTTGATACCGCCGTGACCCTTACCGCCGATTGCAGCGAGGAGGTCTTATCCGGCGCTTTTTCGCTTTGCGCGGATTATGAAAAAAAGCTCAGCAGAACTAAAGACGACAGCGAGGTCTCCCTGCTCAGAGCCGGCAAATCAAAGGTATGCGACGAGACCCTTTCGGTGATACGAAAAGGGCTTTATTACAGCGAGCTATCACACGGTAAATTTGATATAACCGCGGCGGCGCTTACCGATATCTGGGATTATAAAAACGAAGTGATCCCTACAAAGGATGAGATAGCCGAAGCTCTTAAAAGCGTTGACTACGGGAGCGTAAGCATATCGGGCAACGAGGTTGACACCGGCGGCAGAGCGATCGATCTCGGCGCTGTTGCAAAAGGGTATATCGCCGATAAACTGCTCGAATATTTTAAAGCCAACAACACAAAATCAGGCATAATAAACCTTGGCGGCAACGTTACGGTTTTCGGTGATAAATACTATACCGTCGGTATAAAAAAACCGTTTGGCGACGGTGAGCTTTCCGCAACGCTGCGCCTTAAAAACAAAAGCGTTTCAACATCCGGCATATACGAGCGTTGTTTTGAAAAGGACGGCGTTTTATATCACCATATACTTGATACCGCCACCGGCTACCCCGCCGATACCGATATACTCAGCGCTTCGGTGATAGGCGACTGCTCGGCGGATTGCGACGCGCTCGGCACCGTATGCGTTTTATACGGTCTTGATAAAGCGCAGGAGCTTATAGAAAACACCGCAGGTTTTGAAGCGGTATTTATAGATAAGGACTACCGCATTCATATAACGGGCGGACTGCGCAGCGTAAACGGCGTTATCGAACTTAAATAAACTTGAGAGGTAATAAGATGAATCTATTGCGAAAAATGTTTGGCGATTACAGCCAAAGAGAAATCAAAAGAATAAAACCGCTGGTTGATAAGACCCTTGCGCTTGAAGAGCAATATAGGGGCCTTAGCGACAGCGAATTAAGGAACAAGACCGACGAGTTCAAATCACGGCTCGAAGCCGGCGAAACGCTTGACGACATCCTGCCGGAGGCGTTTGCTACCTGCCGCGAGGCGGGCGACAGGGTGCTCGGTATGCGCCACTTCCCCGTTCAGATAATCGGCGGAATTATCCTTCATCAGGGCAGAATAAGCGAGATGAAGACCGGCGAAGGCAAAACCCTTGTTGCCACCCTTCCCGCTTACCTTAACGCACTTACGGGCAAGGGCGTTCATATCGTTACGGTAAACGATTACCTTGCCAAGCGCGACTCGGAATGGATGGGCAAGCTTTACAGGTTTTTAGGGCTTTCGGTAGGTCTTATAATCCACGGTATGGATAACGACCAGAAGCGCGAAGCCTACGCCGCCGATATAACCTATTGCACCAACAACGAGCTTGGCTTTGATTATCTTCGCGATAATATGGTAACGTATAAGGATCGCAAGGTCCAGCGCGGGCATAACTTTGCGATCGTTGACGAGGTCGACTCGATACTCATAGACGAAGCGCGCACGCCGCTTATCATATCCGGTCAGGGCAGTAAATCCACCGACCTTTACACCACCGCGAACAAGTTTGCGCTCTCCCTTAAAATGGTAAAGGTAAAGGAGACCGACGACAAGGCGACCGATGAACAGCAGGCGTTTGACGGCGATTACGTTGTTGATGAAAAGGCGAGGACCGCCACCCTTACCCCATCGGGCGTGGAAAAAGCGGAAAAATTCTTCGGTATAGAGAATCTTAACGACAGTGAAAACATAGAGATCGCCCACCACATCAACCAGGCGATCCGCGCCCACGGTATAATGAAGCGTGACGTTGATTACGTTGTTAAGGACGGCGAGGTAATAATCGTTGACGAGTTTACCGGTCGCCTTATGTTCGGAAGGCGCTATAACGAAGGGCTTCATCAGGCGATCGAGGCAAAGGAGGGCGTTAAGGTAGAGCGCGAGTCTAAAACTCTTGCGACCATAACCTTCCAGAACTTCTTCCGCCTATACGGAAAGCTTTCGGGCATGACCGGAACCGCCATGACCGAGGAAGCGGAATTCCAGGAAATATATAAGCTTGACGTTATCGAAATACCCACCAACAAACCGCTTATCCGCTTTGACGATGACGACGCGGTATATAAGACCGAGCGCGGCAAATTCAGCGCGGTAATAGCCAAGATAATCGAAGCGCACGAGAAGGGTCAGCCGGTGCTTGTTGGCACCGTTACAATCGAGAAATCAGAGCTTTTATCGGCGCTTCTTAAAAAGCAGGGAATCAAGCATAACGTGCTGAACGCCAAGCACCACGAAAAGGAAGCCGAGATAATCGCCCAGGCGGGACAGTTCGGCGCGGTTACCATAGCCACCAATATGGCGGGGCGCGGAACCGATATAATGCTTGGCGGTAACGCCGAATACCTCGCCAAATCCGCTCTTAAAAAAGAGGGGCTTAGCGAAGAGATAATCGCCGAGGCGACCGGCTTTGCCGAGACGGATGACGCCGATATAATATCCGCCCGCGAAAAGTTCAAGGAGTATTACGGCAAGTATAAAGCCGAAATAGCCCCCGAAGCCGAAAAGGTCCGCGCGGCGGGCGGGCTTTGCATAATAGGCACCGAGCGCCACGATTCACGGCGAATAGATAATCAGCTTCGCGGCCGTGCGGGGCGCCAGGGCGACCCCGGTTATTCCAAATTCTATATTTCGCTTGAGGATGACCTTATGCGCTTATACGGCGGCGAAAGGATATCCGCAATTATGGATACCATGCGCGTTTCCGAGGATATGCCGCTTGAAAGCGGTCTGCTTTCCCGCACTATTGAGAGCGCCCAGCGCAAAAAAGAGGGCATGAACTTTGCCGCGCGTAAAAACGTTCTTGAATACGATGACGTTATGAACAAACAGCGCGAGCTTATCTATGAACAGCGCAACCGCGTTCTCGACGGCGAGGACTTAAAAGATATGGTAATTAAGATGATAGACGATACCGTGGACGTTTACACGCGTATCTATCTTTCGGACGATGAAGTTCACGATAACTGGGATATAGCGGGGCTTCGAGAGCACTTCTTAGGTATGATAACCGATCAGAACGATCTGCATTTTTCGCCCGAGGAGCTCGGCAATACATCGCGCGAAGAAGTAGCAGAAATGCTAAAAGAAAAAGCCCACGCCATTTATGAAAAGCGCGAGGCGGAATTCGGCAGCGAGCTTATGCGCGAGATCGAGCGCGTAATGCTGCTTCGCAGCGTTGATACCAACTGGATGGATCATATCGACAATATGGATCAACTCCGCCAGGGCATAGGTCTTCGCGCATACGGCCAGCATAACCCGGTTGTTGAATACCGCAACGAAAGCTACGATATGTTCTCGGCTATGACCGACGCGATACGCGAACAGACCGCAAAGCTCGTTCTTACCGTGCGCGTTAAGAAAGAGGAAGAGGTAAAACGCGAAAAGGTAGCCGAGGAGACCTCTACCGGCGAAAAGGCGGCGACCGTGCGCGGCAAAGGCGTTGTAAGCCTTAACGCCCCCTGCCCCTGCGGCAGCGGCAAAAAGTATAAGCGCTGCTGCGGTAAGGGGCTGGAATAGGTGCGGATATTAAATATTGATATACGGCGTTCGCCGTTCGATATATGCGTTCCACGCATTAGATATAAACGCTTGCACGTTTTCGATATACGCCTTGCGGCGTAAGATTCAAACAACAGTTATATAAATATCGGAGGTAATACTATGCTCAATTTCAATAACGTCGGGAAGAGTATCAAGAGAATTATAAGTGTAGGCTACTATATAGCCGTAGCCCTTTCGATAGCGTTTGGTATTGTTATTAACAGTATAATAAAGATACTGTTATCCGCTTCCGACTTAAGCGACGGTGAAAGAAGTGCGATTGCATTTTTCTTTTCGTTGTTGATAACATTAGCAAGTATATATTTTGCATGGCTTGGCAGATTGCTTTTATACGGATATGCCGAAATGGCGGAAGCTTCAACTATGATCCAAAAAGTCATAAATAAAGAACACCCGGATCTGATTGAACCGGATTTGGCAGAAGAAGACGAACCCACCGAAAACGGCGGCACAACTTATTCAACGGACAATGAGCCGACACCGCCGGAATATACGGGTAGCGGCAGTGATGGGTATGACACAAATCCACCAATTGATGAGTTCCCTGAAATAGATATCGAACAAGATAATGGACCATTAAGACCAATTATCATTTCTGAAAGTAAATGGAAATGTCCAGAATGTTCCAGAGAACACAATAATTCGGTAAACGTTTGCTCGTGCGGGTATAAAAAAGTATTATAAATCCCAATCATTATTTCATCATATTTTCAAAAAAAATATCCGTTTCCCACTTGAAAGGAAGCGGATATTTTGCTATAATATGTAGGTTGATGCGGAGGGGATATTATGGTCAAGGTAGGTTTTGATAACAACAAATATATCGAGCTTCAATCGCAGAATATTCGCGATCGGATCGCGATGTTCGGAGATAAGCTTTATATGGAGTTCGGCGGCAAGCTTTTCGACGATTACCACGCCTCGCGCGTGCTTCCCGGTTTTGCGCCCGACTCAAAGGTAAAGATGCTTTTGAATCTTAAGGACGAGGCGGAAATAGTAATAGTAATCAACGCCGACGCGATAGAGAAAAACAAGCGCCGCGGCGATCTTGGGATCACCTACGACCTTGAAACGCTTCGCCTTATCGACGCTTTTCGCGGCATCGGGCTTTACGTTGGCAGCGTTGTTATTACCCGCTTTACCGGTCAGCCGCTTGCTATCGCCTTTGAAAACCGCCTTAAAACGCTTGGCATAAAATCCTACCGCCATTATCCGATAGCCGATTATCCCGCAAATATCCCGCTGATAGTAAGCGAAGAGGGCTTCGGCAAAAACGATTACATAGAAACCGAACGGAAGCTTATAGTTATCACCGCCCCGGGTCCGGGAAGCGGCAAAATGGCTACCTGCCTTTCCCAGCTTTATCACGAGCAAAAGCGCGGCATAAAAGCCGGTTACGCGAAGTTCGAGACCTTCCCGATATGGAATATCCCGCTTAAGCACCCGGTGAACGTGGCTTATGAAGCCGCCACCGCCGACCTTAACGACGTTAACATGATAGACCCCTTCCACCTTGAGGCATACGGCAAAACGACCGTAAACTACAACCGCGATATAGAGATCTTCCCGGTGCTTGACGCAATGCTTCAAAAGATCATGGGCGCTTCCCCCTACAAGAGCCCTACCGATATGGGCGTTAATATGGCGGGCTTCGCGATCTGCGATGACGAAGCCGTGCGCGCCGCCGCCAACCAGGAGATAATACGCAGATACTATTCGGCGATGTGCAACGTGCGCCAGGGGCTTGGCGAGCCCTCGGAGGTTTCTAAAATAGAGCTTCTTATGAATCAGCTTCACCTGACGGTCGATGACCGGCCGGTGGTAGCCGCCGCCCTTAAAAAGGCGGAGCTGACCGATGCGCCCGCGACTGCTATAGAGCTTAACGACGGCAGGATAATCACCGGCAAGACCTCTTCCCTTTTGGGCGCTTCATCCTCTATGCTTCTTAACGCGCTTAAGGAGATAGCCGGCATACCCGATGATATAGAACTGCTTTCCCCCACCATTATCGAGCCGATACAGCGGATGAAAACCGGCGTGCTCGGCAATCACAATCCGCGGCTTCATATCGATGAGGTGCTTATTACGCTTTCTATCTGCGCCGCAACGAACGGCACGGCGAAAAAGGCGCTTGACGGGCTTGAAAAGCTAAAGGGCACCGAAGCGCATTCGAGCGTTATATTATCCCGCGTTGACGAACAGACCTTCAAGAAACTCGGCGTTAATATAACCTGCGAGCCGAAATACCAGACCAAAAAACTCTATCACGCATAACAGGTGCGGCATTGCTGATATATAACTTTCTATTAAGCCTCAAGCCTTTAGGGAACCGGTGAACAAAGCGCGACTGGGTTGTTTCCCCGGCGATATGATTTTGATTTGCCTGTCAATTAAGTTGAGATAAATCCTACGGAATATCCCTCCACCAACATTATTGTTGGTCCCCCTCCCTTTAGGCAAGGGAGGTTATAAGGAAATGTTATTTAAATAGTTTTGGGCGAACAAAGTTCGCCCGCTTTTTACGAAAAGAGGCATTATTTAATGGGCGCGTATGATTATTTACTCGCTATTGCTTTGATACTGCTTTTTACAAAACTGTTCGGCATCGCCTCGGCAAAGGTGCATATGCCGCAGGTGGTGGGCGCGCTTATCGCCGGCGTTCTTTTGGGACCGAGCGGGGTAGGACTTCTTAACGAATCTGATTTTTTGCTTAAAACCTCCGAAATAGGCGTTATTATGCTTATGTTCACCGCCGGTATCGATACCGATATAGGTGAGCTTAAAAAAACCGGCGGCGCCGCGCTGCTTATAGCGATACTCGGTGTTTTTGTGCCTATTGTTTTCTGCGGCGGCGCATATTATCTGTTCTTTGGCGGCTCCGATTTCGGAAGTGTTCTGAACGCCGCTTTTGTGGGCGTTGTGTTTGCCGCGACCAGCGTTAGCATAACCGTTGAAACCCTTACCGAAATGGGCAAGATAAAATCGAACGTCGGCGCCACCCTGCTTTCCGCTGCGATAATCGATGATATCATCGGCATAATAGTGCTAAGCGTGCTTACGGGGATAAGCGATAAAAGCGTTAATCCGCTTATGGTAACTCTCAAGATATTGCTGTTCTTCGCATTCACCGCGGTGGTGGGCTTTGTTGTTTATCATCTTTTTAAGCGCATTGCCGTTAACCACGCGCACAACCGGAGAATAGCGGTATGGGCGCTTGCCTTTTGCCTTATTATGGCATACTGCGCCGAAACGATTTTCGGTGTTGCCGATATAACCGGCGCGTATTTTGCCGGGGTGATACTCTGCAACCTTACGAATATGCGGCAGTATGTTGCAAAAAAGATGACCGTGGCTTCCTATCTTGTGTTTTCGCCGATATTCTTTGCCGGTATAGGGCTTCGCACCGATCTATCCGGTATTACGCCTAAAATACTGATCTTTGCCGCTGTTCTCTTTGCGGCGGCGGTAATTTCAAAAATCATCGGCTGCGGGTTTGGCGCGCGCGTCTTTAAGATGGGCAAAAGAGATTCGCTCCGCGTGGGCGTTGGTATGGTGGCGCGCGGCGAGGTTGCGCTTATGGTGGCGCAAAAGGGCATAACCTCGGGCAATATCGATCCCGATATACTGCCGGCGATCGTGCTTTGCGTGGTCCTCGCGGCGCTGATAACCCCTGTGCTGCTAAAGCTTACATACCGGGAAAAGAAAGCATAATAGAACGATAAAAGACCTCTTGCGGAATGCTCCGCAAGAGGTCTTTTGTTATTCTTAAATATCCGATTATACCTTTGAAACAAGTATTTTCGCCTTACCGCTTATACTTACTTTAAGCGCCGCAGGGATGAAAATGCTATCCGCCTTTCTGATATTTGTTTCACCGCCGCACCAGCTTAGCGCGGCTTCGCCCTCAAGAACGATGAGAGATACAAAACTATCGTTTTCGCGGATCTCGGTTTGCCCGTTAAGCTCAAGCTCCGAGACCTTAAAATACCGGCAATCCGCAAGCTGTTTTTCGGTAAACTCTTTACCCTTTATAGTTTTATGCTCGCTAAAAAGCGGGGTGGGCTTACGGTTTATGACCTGAAGCGCCTTTTCTTTATGGAGGGCGCGGGGCTTACCGTCGTTACCGAGTCTGCCGTAATCGGAGACCCTGTAAGTTATGTTTGAATTCTGCTGGACCTCGGCTATGAGCATACCCTCGCCTATGGCGTGGACCGTGCCCGCCGGGATAAAGAACACGTCGCCTTTTTTTACCGGAACAAACCTGCAAAGCTCGGTTATTTTATCCGAGTATACGTATTCTTTGAGTATATCCTCGGTAACCTCGGTTTTCAGCCCGTAGATAAGCTGTGCGCCGGGAAGCGCGTCAAGCACATACCACATTTCGGTTTTGCCGAATTCGCCCTCGTGCTCAAGGGCGTAACTGTCATCGGGGTGCACCTGGACCGAAAGCTTATCCTTTGCGTCTATCAGCTTTATAAGGAGCGGAAAACACCTGAACGCCTCCGCGTTTTTACCAAGGCACCCGGGACCGAATTCCTCTATCGCGCAGGAGAGCGTTTTGCCGGCAAGCTCGCCGTTTAATACGAGCGACTGACCGTCAGCCCTGTTTGAAAGCACCCAAGCTTCGGCGATCTTTTGTTCGCTTTTAAACCCGTATTCGGTTTTGAGCCGCTCGCCGCCCCAGATATAATCCTTAAGCGGCGCCGATAGCATAAGCGGATAACAGTTTTTCATTTCCATACGCCTTTCGGTAAAATAATTATCACATATATAATAATACAACGCTCTGAAAAAAACAATAGGAGAGGGTAAAAAAATACTATACGGTTCGACGAATGATAAAGCAAAAAGAACGCTCCGCCTCATTTGCATTTAATATTTTTTGATAATATAATCGATTACCTGGGGTCTTACGGCAAACATAACGGGGTCCGGAACCGGATCGGATTTATAATCAACCTTTCCCGCTCGGCGTTTTTCAAGCGGGTTGCGTTCTTCCCATCGAAAAAAATCCAATACGGTTTTCTTTATTCTTGTCTTATCAGTCCAATTATTATAAAAAGTATTCAAATCGGCAAAAATCTGCTCAATAGATTCCTGCGCGATTTCAGTATGAAAATGTCCGTAATAATCAGATATAGATGAAAGATCGTTAATGAATACTCCGGGACGAATATAATATGCTTCTCTATCCCACTGACTGCCCTGAATAAAGAATACAAGCGTAAAGTCATTTTTAGTTTTTGTCCAACGCTTTGCCTTTTTTCTGAAGCCCTGTCTTTTTAATTCATTTGTTGCATATTCGATAAGTTCACTTTGCGAAACCATAATAATCACCTATATCAGAATACCAAATAAGTTGCAAAAAAGCAATATAAAAGAAAAATCGGGCTGTGCCCGATTGAAATGATGTCGGCGCGAAGCGCAATACGTTTACGGCGGTAGCCGTAACATCGTTGCTCCGAAGGAGCACATCGTTTATGCCAAAGGCATAACATCGTTTGCCGTAGGCAACCTCGTTTTGTGTCCGCAGGCTGGTGTTTGCGCCGTTGGCGCAAAACGATGTCGGCGCTACGCACCGAACGATGTTTCCCCGCCTCCAGCGGGGAAAACGATGTTGTGTCCTGCGGACACAAACACAACAAAGAAACCTCTTTTGGTAGACAAAAGAGGTTTCTTTGTTGGGGTGGAAGATGGGACTCGCTACGCGCCTTTCGGCGCTACACGCCCGCGGGCTCGGCAACCGTTCGCCGAAAGGTTGCCGTTTTGCGTTGCAAAACCGCCCTGTTCGAGTCCCTTCATATATATACTAAAACAAAACAGCCACACCGCAAGGGTGTGACTGTTTTGTTTGGGGTGGAAGATGGGACTCGAACCCACGATCTCTGGTGCCACAAACCAGCGCTTTAACCAACTAAGCTACATCCACCGAATGCAAGAGTTATTATACCATAATAAGAGTTATTGTCAAGGGTTTTTTAAAAATGCAGCGGCGCACCGGTCGGGGTGCGCCGCTCTGTTTTAGTTTTCCATTATCTTGATAAAATCTTCGCCCGAAAGCTTCTCATTTTCAAAGAGCTGTTTTGCAACCTCGTGAAGCTTAGGCATAGCGGATTTGAGTATCTCGACCGCTTTTTTATACTGGGACATAACCACCGATTCGATCTCATCGTCGATAGCGGCGGCGGTCTTTTCGGAATAATTAGGCGTTGAGGAGAAATCGCGACCTAAGAATACCTCGTTATTATCGTTACCGTAGGTAACAAGTCCTAACTTTTCGCTCATACCGAAGCGGGTGACCATTTTACGCGCAAGCTCGGTAGCCCGTTCGATATCGTTCGAGGCGCCGGTGCAGATATCATCCTGAGTAAGCTGTTCCGCCGCTCTGCCGCCTAAAAGCGAGCATATCTGCTCAAGCATATTATTGCGGCTTACGTGACCCTTATCCTCCTCGGGCAGATACATAGTATAGCCCGCCGCCATACCGCGCTGGATAATGGATATCTGATGAACGGGGTCCTGCGTTGGCAGGAAGTAGGAGACCACCGCGTGGCCTGCCTCGTGATAAGAGGTGACCATTTTATCCTTATCGCTTACAACGTGGGATCTCTTTTCGGTGCCCATAACCACCTTGATCGTGGCTTCCTCGATCTCCTCCTGGGTTATCGCCTTTTTACGGTGACGAACCGCGAGGAGTGCCGATTCGTTAAGCAGGTTTTCAAGGTCGGCGCCGGTAAAACCGGAGGTCGATTTTGCAATGGTTTTAAGGTTAACGTCGGGTCCTAAGGGCTTACCGCGGGCGTGGACCTTAAGTATCTCTTCCCTGCCCTTGACGTCCGGATAGTTTACGGTTATCTGCCTATCGAATCTGCCGGGGCGCAAAAGCGCCTTATCGAGTATATCGGGGCGGTTTGTTGCCGCCATAACGATAACGCCCTCGTTTTCGCCGAAACCGTCCATTTCAACGAGCAACTGGTTGAGCGTCTGCTCTCTTTCATCGTGACCGCCGCCGAGGCCCGCTCCGCGTTGACGGCCAACGGCGTCTATTTCATCGATAAACACTACCGCGGGGGCGTTTTTCTTGGCTTCATGGAAAAGATCACGAACGCGGGAAGCACCCACGCCTACATACATTTCAACAAAATCCGAACCGGATATCGAGAAGAAGGCAACGTCCGCCTCACCGGCAACAGCGCGGGCAAGCAGGGTTTTACCCGTTCCGGGAGGGCCCACGAGCAGAACGCCTTTGGGAATACGTGCGCCGAGTTCGTTGAACTTTTTGGGATCCTTAAGGAAATCGACGATCTCCGCCATTTCCTCTTTTTCCTCATCGGCGCCGGCAACGTCGGCAAAAGTGGTCTTTTTGCGGTTATCCGCCTTGCGCGCCTTGGATTTGCCGAAGCCCATGGTTTTATCGGTGCCCATAGTGGCGTTCATACGCCGCATCATAAATATCCAGAATAGCGCCAGCGCGGCTATCAGGATAACGGTGGGCAGCATACTGAGTATCCAGGAGCCCTGACCGCCCTTTGTTACGTCGTATTCGATACGCTTTACGCCCTCTTCGCCGGCCTCCGCCTTGGCGTTTATTTCGAGGACCGCATCGTTAACGTCGTTATAGAACATCGATGGGTCGGCAACGGTATAATTGTAGGTCTTGCCGTCCTTATCGTCGCGCAGCTTATAGGTAAGCTGACCGTTATAAAGGTTAATATTGAATTCCGAGACCTTGTTGTTGCGAACAAGCTGAACTATCTCATAATACTTTTTCTGACTGGTATCTTTGGCAAACCTGCTCATTATAAGATACGAAGCCACCAGTATCACCGGAATCGCAATATATAATATGCGTCTTAAGTTCTTATTCAAAAGATATGATCTCCCTTCTTATTTTTCGTATACCGCCGGCGAAAGTATGCCGATATACGGTAAATTTCTGTATTTTTCATCGTAATCAAGACCGTAACCCACAACAAACTCATCCGGTATTGTGGCGCCCACGTAATCCGCCCTGATATCCGCCTTGCGGTTATCGGGTTTATCAAGAAGGGTGCAGATCTTAATGCTTGCGGCGTTTCTGTCCTTAAGTATATTCTTAAGATATGCCAGCGTAACTCCCGAATCGAGGATATCCTCAACTATGAGGATATCGCAGCCCTCGGGGCTTATATCGAGGTCCTTTTTGAATTTTACAAAGCCGGTGCTTTTTGCCCCGTCATAGGATGATACCGCCATAAAATCTATCCTGCAATCGCAGGTGATCTCACGCAAAAGATCGGATAAAAACACCACCGCGCCCTTTAAAACGCTGACCAAAAGCAGGTTTTTACCCTCATAATCCCGGGAAATCTCTTTTCCGAGCTTTTTGCAGATTTGTTTTAATTCATCCTCGGGTATAAGAACGCCGAGCACATCTTCTTTTTTCATGATTTATTATTTCCCCCATAAACAGTTTCATAAACAATTTTATAAACAGCTTTACTGTTTTCGCTCGCGGCGACCCTTTGGGCGGCGCCGAACCCGGCGACCCATATAACGCCCTCATCATCCGAAACAACCGGCAGGTTCGCCCGCTCGTTTTGCGGGATCGCCTTTTCGTTATAAAGCTGCTTAAGCGTTTTTGTGCATCCGCGGCCGGCAAGGCGTATTTTATCTCCCTCGCGCCTTGTGCGCACAATTATTTCACCTGCTATTTTATCACAATCGATAAGGTTATTTAATAACAGATTATTAATTTTTTTGCTTTTTTTTATAAATGACAGGTCTTCTTTTACGATTTTTACGTTAAAGGCGGTATCTTCGCCGGTATCTATTTTAAGTATCCCCTTTTGCCGATAGGCCACGGCGCCGCCCTCGAGACTGCACCTGCCGCCGCCCACAGCTACGGCGAACAGATCGTCGGTATGCTTAAAGTCCGGCGAAATACCGGTTTTTTCCTTGCAGAACAGGCGAAGCACACGGCTTGATACCGCCGGACCTTCATCGGTAAGGGTTTTTACGTCAAGCCCCTTCGGGGTTAACATACCGAGATACTTTTGCCTTGCGATATCGTTCAGTTTATCGCGGTCAATCATAAGCGAAAGCGCCGTGTTTACCGCGTTGCTTTCTGCCGCGGGGTTTATTTCTTTTAGAACCGGGATTACCTTATGGCGAATGCGGTTGCGGGCGTAATCGTCGGTCAGATTACTACTGTCGGTAACGTAGGTAAGACCGTTATCCGAGCAATACTTTTCGATCTCTTCTCTTGTGCAGAGGATCAGCGGGCGTATATAACGGTCGCGCTTTGGGGGTATGCCGCAAAGACCATCGAGCGCGCTGCCCCTTGTAAGGTTAAAGATGACCGTTTCAAGGTTATCGCTTGCGGTATGCGCCGTAGCAACGGCGTCCGCCGCAAGGCCTTCAAAAAAGGCGTATCGCATCTGCCGCGCGGCAAGCTCGATGCCAAGTTTATTTTGTTTTGCAAACGCCGCAACGTCGCCGTCGCCGGTAAAAAGCTTCACGCCGAGTTTATCGCAAAGAGCCTTTACGAACGACTCGTCCGCATCGGATTCCGCGCCTCTTAATCTATGATTATAGTGCGCCGCGAAGACCTCTATGCCGTATTCATCCTTTAAAGATAGCAAGCTATTGAGCAAGGCTACCGAATCAGCCCCGCCCGAAAGCGCCACGGCAACGGTTTTTACGCCATTTAAAAGGCAAAAATCATTTATTGCCGATCTTACTTTACCGAGCATTATCTCACCCTATCTACCGAGGTGAAGCGGGTATGCTTCGGATCCCAGTGAAGGTCTACCTTACCGGTTTCGCCGTGACGGTTCTTTGCAACGATACATTCGCTCTTGCTTTCTTCGCTGAGTTCCTCCTCGCCCTTTTCGTTGTTGTAGTATGCTTCACGGTAAAGAAGCAGAACAACATCGGCGTCCTGTTCTATTGAACCGGAATCGCGCAGGTCGGCAAGTCCCGGTTTATGGGATTTACCCTTGCCCTCCGGAGCACGCGAGAGCTGAGAACAAACCAGCACCGGAACGTTCAGCTCCTTTGCCATAATTTTAAGGCTGCGGGTTATCTCGGAAATCTCCTGAACACGGTTATCGGTTTTTCTTGCCGAGTGCATAAGCCCGAGATAATCTATCACCACGAGGTCAACCTTTTTCATACGCAGGAGCTTGGCTTTCATCTCCGGCACGGTTATATCCGAGCTTTGATCGAGGAAAATTTTTGCCTTTGAAAGATGTTCGCCGGCGCTGGCGAGCATTGTCCATTCATCGGCGGTAAGTTCGCCGCTGCGAAGTTTAACGCTATCTACGCCCGATTCGCTTGCAAGCAGGCGCTGAGCCAACTGATCGCGGGACATCTCGAGCGAAAAGAAGCAAACCGTTTTGCCGGTATCGACCGCAACGTTGCGCGCGATGTTAAGAGCCAGCGAGGTTTTACCCATACTCGGTCTTGCGCCCAGAACGATAAGGTCGGATTTATTAAGTCCGGTCATCATCGTATCAAGCTCGCCGAGGCCGCAGGGTATGCCGACGTAATCATCGTGGGTCTGCGGATCGGCGATCTTTGAAAGCCGGACGTAGGTCTCCTGCTCGATAACCTCCTTAATAGCGGTAAGCCCGGTTTTATCCCTGCCCGTTCTAATATCGTAAATACGCTGTTCGGCGCTCTCAATAAGCTTATCGGTGCCAACGGCGTTTTCCTCGATATCCTTAAGTATACCCTTTGCGGCGGAAATGAGCGCGCGGGCATAGTAACGGTCGCGCAGGATATTTATATAGGTCTGAACGTTTGCCGATGAAGGGACCGTTTCAACAAGCTGGGTAAGATAGACCTTGCCGCCCGCCTCATCGTAAACGTTTTTATCCTTGAGCTTTTCGAGAAGCGAAACAAAATCTATGACCTGGTTTATCTCAAACATCGTTATGATAACGGTATAGATCTCTTTATGCTGAGGTATGTAGAAAAACTCCGGGCGCACCTGCGTTACGACCTCGGCTATACATTCGGGGTCGATTATCATTGCGCCGAGCACCGACTGTTCGGCTTCTACCGAATAGGGGACCCTGCCGCCCTCAACATCGTAAAGCAATTTTTCATCACTCATAATTATTCTTCAACCTTTACGTTAACTTTCGCGCTTATGCCTTTATAAAGCTTTACATCCGCCGAATATTCGCCGAAGTTCTTTATATCGGCAACGGCAAGCTTTTTCTTATCTATATCTACCGAGAAGGCGCGGTTTATCTCCTCGGCTATCTCCTTTGAGGTTATACTGCCGAAAAGCCTGCCGGAAGAGCCCGCCTTTGCCTTTAAGGTAACGGTTTTGCCGTTTAACTTTTCGGCTATCTCCTTGGCGGCGGCTATTTCCTCGGCAACGCGGTGTTCTTCCGCTTCCTTACGGCTCTTCATTTCCGATAAGGCGGCGTTATCCGCCACCGTGGCAAGGTTTTTCGGGAAAAGGAAATTGCGGGCGTATCCGTCCGATACGTTTATAAGATCGCCTTTTTTACCCTTTGATTTTACGTCCTCAAGCAAAATAACTTTCATAGCTTTCTACCTCACTTTAATAGTTTATATTTCCATTATGACCGGCAGGACCATCGGGCTCCGGTGCGTTCTCTGATAAAGGAATTTTGAAACGCCGTCCTTTATCTTTGTTTTTAAACTGTTCCAATCGCGAACGCCGTTTATGCGGCAGGATTCGAGCACGTCGCAAACAACGTAATCAAGTTCATCCATAAGCTCTTCGGATTCCTTAACGTATATGAACCCGCGGGAAACAACGTCGGGTCCGGAGACCACCTCGCGCGTCTCGCTGTCTATCGCGACCGTAACGATAATAATACCGTTATCCGAAAGGTGTTTGCGGTCGCGCAGGACTATGCTGCCGACGTCGCCGACGCCGAGCCCGTCAACAAGCACCCTGCCCGCCGGAACGCTGCCCGCGTTCTTAATACCGGAAGAGGATATCTCTATAACGTTGCCGTTTGCAGGAACGATAACGTTATCGGGCTTCATACCCATTGAGAGAGCCAGCGCCCTATGCTTATAAAGGTGCTTCTGCTCGCCGTGAACGGGTATAAAATACTTAGGCTTAACTATGCCGAGCATAAGCTTTTGCTCCTCGGCGCAGGCGTGACCCGAAACGTGAACGTCATACATTTTTTCGTATACCACGTTTGCGCCGCGCTTCATAAGCTCGTTTACAACGCGGCTTACGAGTATCTCGTTCCCGGGTATCGGGGTAGCCGAAATAATTATCATATCGCCGGGTATTATCTCGACCTGGCGGTGATCCGAAAACGCCATTCTGTGAAGAGCCGAAAGCGGCTCGCCCTGACTGCCGGTGGTTATTATGACCAGCTTATCGGGAGAATAGTTCTTTATCTGTTCTATCTCAACAAGCACACCTTTAGGCACCTTAAGATAGCCGAGCTGTTCCGCCATAGTAACAACGTTTATCATACTTCTGCCGGATACCGCCACCTTACGCTTGCAGCGGTGCGCCTCATCAACTATCTGCTGGATGCGGTGGATGTTTGAAGAAAAGGTGGCAACTATTATTCTATGCCCCTGCGCTTTTCTGAAAAGATTTGAAAAAGCTTCGCCGACTATGCGCTCGGAAGGGGTATAACCCGGTCTTTCGGCGTTTGTTGAATCCGAGAGAAGCGCCAAAACGCCGCGGCGCCCAAGCTCCGCAAATCGGGCGATATCGATCATCTTATCATCTATCGGGGTGGTATCTATCTTAAAGTCGCCGGTTTGGACCACCGTGCCCGCCGCGCAGGTCACGGCAAATCCGACCGAATCGGGGATAGAATGGTTAACGTGGATAAATTCTACGCTGAATTTGCCGAGCTTCACCGTATCGCCCGGCTTAACGACGTTGAGCTTTGCCGCTTCGGTAAGCTTGTGTTCAGAGAGCTTGTTTTCGATAAGCCCTACGGTCAGGCGCGTTGCATAAACCGGTAAATTGAATTCCTTTAAAAGATATGGTATGCCGCCTATGTGATCCTCGTGCCCGTGGGTCACAACAAGCCCTTTTATTTTCTCTTTGTTTTCGAGAACATACGTGAAATCCGGGATCACGGCATCTATACCGGGGGTCTCCTCATCGGGGAAGCTCATACCGCAATCCACTAATATCATATCGCCCTCAAACTCATAAAGGGTGATATTCTTGCCTATCTCACCGAGACCGCCGAGCGGTATTATCCTTATGGGGCTGACGCTCTTTTCCTGTTTGCCGTTTTTACCTGTTTTCTTTTGCCCCTGCGGGCGTTTGCCCGTATTCTTCTTCTCGGTTTTATGAGCGGGTTTGCTTTTCTTGTTAAAGCTGCCGCGGACTACGCTGTTAACAGCGTTCTTTGCACTTGAAACACCGCCGTTTCTTTTATTTGAACGGCCTTTTTCGGTTTTATTGGTTTGTGTTTCTCTCATTAAATAAAATACCTCCAAAAATTTTCCTGATATAAATGTAAATTCTTAAGACCGTCTTTGGTCTTAACTTAATTATTGACGCCGATCGGTTTTTGTAATCATTTTGTGCCGGTCGAGCCGAATCCGCCCGATGACCTTTCGGTCTCATCAAGGGTATCGCACTCGCAAAAATCGGCTTTTACGTAAGGCGCTATAACTATCTGCGCCACCCGTTCGCCCGAAGCCACCGTTTGCTCGGCGTTTGAATGGTTATAAAGCGATACCATTATTTCGCCGCGGTAATCGCTGTCGATAACGCCGACCTTGTTTGCGGGAGCCAGTCCCCTTTTGGTGGCAATGCCGCTTCTGGCGTAAATAAGCCCTACGTAGCCCTCGGGTATCTGCATACAAATGCCGGTATGGATAAGCGCCGTTTGGCCGGGTCTTATCACGGTATCGCCTTCGGGCAGAGCGTAAAGGTCGGCGCCGGCGGCGCTCTCTGTGCCGTAGGTCGGGACTATTGCGTTATCGTTTAACTTTTTAAACTTGAGTAACATTTTTTCACCCTTTAAAGAACGTCGATCTTTAACTTGCCTTTATCGTTTGTAACGGCTATACCGATCAAACCGTTTTCCTTTTCGATAATGATATCAACTATTTTATCCTCGATATTGCGGCGGATAACGTTTCTGAGTTCCCTTGCACCGCTTTTCGCGGTATCGGCGTTCGATACCACAAAGTCGCAAACCGAGTTATCGTATTTAAAGGCGATATTGCGCTCCGCCAAAGAATCCTTAAGCTCATCGAGCATAAGCGCGGCTATCTTTTTAAGCGAGGCTTCGTCAAGCGGGTCAAACACGACCACCTCGTCTACCCTCGCGATAAACTCGGGACGCAGAAATTCCTTTAACGCTTTAAGCGCCTTATCGCGGGAAGCCTCCGCCGCGGTTTGGGCAAATCCCAAAAGGTTTGAGGTTTTTTCGCTTCCGGCGTTCGAGGTCATAACGATAACGGTGTTCTGGAAGTTGACCGTTCTTCCCTGGGCGTCGGTCACCCTGCCCTCGTCAAGGATCTGAAGCAGGATATTGAGCACATCCGGGTGCGCCTTTTCTATTTCATCGAGCAATATTACCGAATAGGGCTTGCGGCGCACCTTTTCGGTAAGCTGACCCGCCTCATCATAGCCCACGTATCCGGGAGGCGCACCTATAAGGCGGGATACCGAGTGTTTTTCCATAAACTCCGACATATCAAAGCGCAAAAGCGTTTCGGGAGTGCTGAAAAGCTGTTCGGAGAGGACCTTTACAAGCTCGGTCTTGCCCACGCCGGTGGGACCTACGAATATAAAGGAAGCCGGGCGCCGGACGGCGCTTGTATGCACCCTTGACCGCCTGACCGCCGCCGCTACGAGGTGGGTGGCGTTCGGCTGACCTATTATCTTTTCGTTAAGCCGATCTTCAAGCTTTGAAAGCTTTGAAAGTTCGCTTTCAGCGACCTTTGAAGCGGGTATGCCGGTCCAGAGTTCTATTACCTTTGCCAGTTCCTTTTCGGTCACCGTATTATCGCTCGCCGCTTCATAAAGCCCGTTTGCAACGTTTTTATACTTTTCGATCTCGGCTTTTAGCATTGCCTGCTTTTCATAATCGGTGTTCTCGGGGTCGGCGGTAAGCTCATCGAGTTCCTTTTGCGCGGCGGTTACGTGCCTGTTAGCAACGTAAAGCTCATCGATCGCCTTGTTTTCAAGACTGGTGCAGGCGCACGCCTCATCCAAAAGGTCTATCGCCTTATCGGGCAAATACCTGTCGGTAACGTATCTTTCGGACAGAGTGACCGCCTTATCGATGATAGCATCCGGAACAACAACGCCGTGATAGCCCTCGTAATAAGACTTAACGCCCCTTAAAACGGTTTTGGCGTCCTCGATCGAAGGCTCCTCGATCACTACCGGCTGAAAACGGCGCTCGAGTGCCGCGTCCTTTTCGATATACTTACGGTATTCCTTAAAGGTGGTGGCGCCTATTACCTGTATTTCCCCGCGGGAAAGCGCCGGTTTTAATATGTTTGCGGCGTTCATACTGCCCTCGGCGGAATCGCCCGCGCCCACAAGGTTATGGATCTCGTCTATGAAAAGGATGATATTGCCGGTCTCCTTTATCTCCTCAACAAGACCCTTTACCCGGCTTTCAAACTGACCGCGGAACTGGGTCCCCGCGAGAAGCCCGGTAAGATCGAGCAGATATATCTCCTTATCAAGCAGGCGCGCCGGAGCATCGCCGCTTGCTATCCTTTGAGCGAGTCCCTCGGCTATGGCGGTTTTACCGACGCCCGGCTCGCCTATAAGGCAGGGGTTGTTTTTGGAACGGCGGGAAAGGATCTGAACGGTTCTGTAAAGCTCCTTTTCGCGCCCTACTATATTATCGAGCTTGCCTTCCTTTGCGCGGGCGGTAAGATTCGTTGCGTAAAGCTCAAGAAAGCGCTTACGCTTCTTCTTTTGTTTTTCGGCATTTTTGGTATCGGTCTTGCCGTTTTCGCCTTCGTTACGGCTCTGTGCGCCGCCGAAAATATTTTTAATAAACGGTATGGCGGGCGCGGTCCCGAGATCGAAGGTATCCTCGTTCAAGGCGGCGTCATCAGCATCGGGATTCATCATCTCCATAAACTGATCGCTCATTTGCTCGATATCCTCATCGGTGATATTCATACTTTTAAGCATATCGTCGATCGGCTTTATGCCAAGCTCCTTAGCGCAAACGAGGCAAAGCCCCTCCGGCTCGGCGGAGCTGTTCATGGGGTTTGACATAAATACGACCGCCGGACGCTTTTTGCATTTTGAACACAGTTTCATTTTTTCAGTTTTCTCCTATACAAACGGTGAAATACCGTAGAATAATTTAAACAAATAGGTCGAATCGATATTCTCTTTTGTGAATATCCCCGGACCGTTATTGGTGAAAAGCACTATAACGCTTATTACCATACATACTATGAGCGCAAAGGCGGCGCCCTTCAAAATACCGAGTAAACCGCCGAGAACGGCGTTCAATCCGCCAGCCACCGAAATATTCACTACCTTGTTTATCAGCTTTGCGAGCAATTTAAAAACAATAAGCAGAACTATGGCGATAACGGTTGAATAAATAATGCTCAGAACCTTTGAAACTGCCGGTTTAACGGTTTTATCGGATATCTGCTCTATCACCTGCTCGGTGCTGCCCGAAGCGCTCTCGACCTCGGTCTTAAGGGTATCCCTCGAAATACCGAGACCTCCGGCATAGTTCTTGGCAACGTCCGGAAGCGAATCCCAAAGCTTATCCGCCGCGTCGGCGTTTTCGATATTAAGGTTCTTATCCACCGAAGAAACGATCGTGGATTTTATAAATCCCTCATAGGTCATATCGGCAAGCGGCGGGCTTACCGTAAAGGCGATAACAAACGCCGCGATAAAGCCGACCACCTCGATAAGCGTTCGCACAAAGCCGTGCTTTGCGGAAAGTATCACCCACAAAACGATTATCGCGATTATTATCAAATCAAGCAGTATACTCATAGTATCACCCTTTATCGATCACAACTTTTTTTATCTGACTGTCGGTCATAACGCAAACGGTATTGGAGCCGGTGACCGCGATCTTTACCCCGCCGAATCCGTAATTACAACTGCTGAGCTGACCGCCGTTTTTATCGTAGATCGTGATTTTATTATCGCCCATTGCATAAACTCTGCCCTTGGCAAATCTTATGTCGCTTATAGCGCCTTTAATCTCGAATTCCGATATTTTTTTGCCCGAATTTGAAATAAGCACCGCGTTATTGATACTTTTATCGTTGGTCTTATTGTAAACCGCAAGCACGCCGGAGCTTGAATATCTCAAATAAGAAATACTGCCTTCAAAGCCGTATTCGGTAACGCTGCGATCCGACCACTTTATATACCGGACCTTGTTATGCGTGGCAACAAAGAAGCCGCTTCCCGTATTCTCGATATCGTAAACCGGGTCCTGCCCAAGATCAAGGCTGTATACCGGATCCGCCGAATTAAAATCGTAAACTCTTACGCTTGAAACCATCTTGCCCGCCTCGGCGTTTAAGGTCGAAACGGCTATTTTTTTGCCGGATGAGGCGATATCAACGTTGTTTACCATATCCCTTGCAAAGTTGATATTGTAAAGCTGCTTACCGTTACGGTTGTTTACCGTGACCGTTGCCGCGGAAGAGTTTTGCTTTGTTACAAGCGCGTATTCGCCGTTTTTGGCGATATCCGCCGCGATTATAGGATAATCACTTTGGACCGTGCTTACCTCGCCCGCAAGGTTATAGATCGTCGCCGTGTTTTTGCCCTGGTCAAAAATTATCGCCCTGGTCTCGCTTGAAGCGATGATCGGAGAGGAAAACCCGTGAACGTAGGAAAACCTGCGCTTTCCGCCGTTTGTAAACGCCATTATGCTGGTATCGGTAACGAGATAATAGTAATTATCCTTCGGCTCGCAATCTACCACGGCGTTGCCGGAAATATCTATCGGAAAACTGCCGGTTCCGAACGAAAGGAAAAAATTCTGCGCGCTTTCAAACAGACTTACCGGAAGTATTACCGAAAGGGTTATAAGCACGGCGGCTATGACCGCTACGCAACCGAGAAGAACGTATATCTTCTTGCGCCTTTCACCCTTTTTGCCGCGGATGATATGTATCGGCGTTTGTTCGGCTTGTTCCTCCGGCTTATCCTTTTTGCGCCTGACCGGTATATTTATTTCATTTTTTTGTTTTTCGGGCTTTGCGCTCGGGCGCTTGCCCGTATGGACCTTTTTTCTCCTGTAATCAGGCATAATTTATCCCTTTCAGTAAATAACTTTTTCCAAAAACAGACCCTGCGGCGGCAGAGTATCGCCGGCGAGCGAACGGTCTTTTTTTGAAAACACGTCCTCTGCAACGCCGGTATCAAGTCTGCCGTAACCCACGGCGAGCGCCGTTCCGGCGAGTATGCGGACCATATTGTATAAAAATCCGTTTGCTGTTATTCTAAAGTATATCTTGTTTTCCTGCGTATTGACCGAGCACTCGCTCACCGTGCGAACGGTATCGGTCACCGTTCTGCCGGACGCGGAAAAACCGCAGAAATCGTGCGTGCCTACGACCGTTTTTGCGAAGCGTTCCATAAGCTTTATATCCGGGGCGCTTTCAAGATGCAGAAAATATCTTTCACGGAACGGGTCCTTGTTTCCCGTATACATGCCGTAAACGTAGGTTTTGCCGAGCGCGTTATACCTCGCGTGGAAATCGGGCGGCACAGACTTACACCCTATCACCGCTATATCATCGGGCAACATTGAATTAAGCCCCTTTAAAAATGCCGCTTCGGGTATGTTATCCTCACAGTCGATGTGAAAAGCGAATTCTCTTGCGTGAACGCCGGTATCGGTCCTGCTGCAGCCGGTAACGTCGGTTTTTTTGCCCAAAAGCTCATAAAGGCAGTCGTTAAGCACCTTTTGCACCGTAATACCGTTTTGCTGCACCTGCCAGCCGTGATACGCCGTGCCGTCAAAAGAGATCTTTATAAGATACCGTTTCATACCGTCACCGCCCGAATCACAACAAAATATTTACGGCTATGACCCCACCGCAAAAGATCAGCATTACCGCGGCGGCGGTAATATCCCGCAAGCCGTATTTAAGCTCTTTCATACGCACCCTGCCTACGCCGCCGTTATAACAGCGGCACTCCATTGCCTCCGCCAGTTCATAGGCGCGGCGGACCGAGGATATAAGAAGCGGGATAAGTATGGGTATCAGCGCCCGTATACGCTGGAAAAGCTTTCCGCTTTCAAGATCGGCACCGCGCGCCTTTTGGGCGTTTATGATCTTTTCGGTTTCCTCTACGAGGGTCGGTATGAATCTTAACGCTATGGTCATCATCATAGCAAGCATATGCACCGCAGTCCTCAGCCCGAATATCCTTAAGAAGGATAAAAGCGATTCTATCGCATCGGTAATATCGTTGGGCGTTGTTGTATAGGTAAGGACCGAGCTTAAGAGGATAAGCAGGATCACGCGCACCGCCATATAAACGGCGCGGTTAACGCCGCCGGTGGTAATCGTCACGCGCCAAAAGCTTAAAAGCACCTCGCCGCTGCCGTAAAACAGATTTATGATCGTTGTAAGAACGATTATCGGCAATATCGCCTTTATGTTCTTTAAATACATCCGAAGCGGAACGCGCGAAAAAGCGATGATAATCGCCACCTGCACGATACATACGAGCAATGAAAATAAGTTGTTGCTATCGGCTAAGAACAGAAAGACTATACCGAGTATCGTAAGCAGTATCTTGGTTCGCGGGTCGAGCCTGTGTATAAAAGAATTGCTCTCTACATACTGCCCGAAAGTGATATCCTTAAGCACCTTTTTCACCCGCGGCGTATGCGCACAGATATTCAGCCGCCGCTTTAGTGGTGAAAATATCCGTCCTTATGCTACTGTTCTTTTCGTTTATCCGCCTCAATACCTCGGCAGCCGCCGGCACCGCCAGCCCGATCTCCTTTAACCGGTCATATTTTGAAAAAACGTTATATACGGTATCGAACATTTCGATGCTGCCCTTATTCATAACGAGAAGCTTATCAGCAAGAAGCGCCATATCCTCCATATTATGGGAAATGATTATGACCGTTGCGCCGTATGCCTTTCTATACTGCTTTATCATACTCACGGTATCGCGCCTGCCCTTGGGGTCAAGCCCGGCTATCGGCTCATCAAGTATAAGGACCTCCGGCCGCATAGCCATAACGCCGGCTATCGCAACACGCCGCTTCTCGCCGCCGGAAAGATCGAACGGCGATTTTTCATAGTATTCTTTTTTAATGCCGACTACCTCGCATATCTCGTTAACGCGCGCGGTAAGCTCTTCTCCCGAAAGCCCCATATTTTTAGGGCCGAAGGATATATCCTCAAAAACCGTTTCCTCAAACAGCTGATACTCGGGATACTGGAAAACAAGCCCCACCTTAAAGCGCACGTCTTTTATCTTTTTCGGCTCATCCCAGATGTTTTTGCCGTTAAGCAGAACCTCGCCGGAAGTGGGCTTTAAAAGACCGTTAAGATGCTGAACAAGGGTGGATTTGCCCGATCCGGTATGCCCTATTATGCCGATAATATCGCCCTTTTCCACCGAAAACGAAACGTCATGAACGGCATATTTACCGTCTTTGTTGTTCGGGTCATATGAAAAGCAAAGGTTTTTGACCTCTAAAATACTTGACAACTATTTTTCCTCCAAATGAAGCGCTGCGGTTATCCTGGCGGCTGTTTCTTCTACAGAAATAGCATCGGTATCGATATCCATACCGTTTTGTTTGAGTTCAAATAACAACTCGGTGGTCTGCGGAACGTCAAGCCCCGCCTTTTTAAGTGTCTCTATATCGGAAAATATCTCTTTGGGCTTTCCGTCGCTTATAATCTCGCCGTCGTTTAAAAGCAAGACCCTGTCGGCCGGTTCGGCTTCCTCCATAAAGTGGGTTATAAGCACTACCGTCATCCCGTTTTCACGGTTAAAGCGGGTGATTATATCCATTACCTCCGCCCTGCCCTTCGGGTCGAGCATCGCCGTAGGCTCATCGAGAATAAGGCATTCGGGGCGCATCACGATAACGCCTGCGATGGCTACCCGCTGTTTCTGACCGCCCGAGAGGTGATGAGGGGTGGATTTGCGGAATTCGAACATTCCCACTGCCTTTAACGCCTCGTCAACGCGGGCGCGGATCTCTTCCCTTTTAAGTCCTAAATTTTCGGGACCGAAGGCAACGTCCTCCTCGACCACCGAAGCAACAAGCTGATTATCGGGGTTCTGAAAAACCATTCCAACCTTGCGGCGGATCTCGATCTCGTGTTCGCTGCCGCGGGTATCTATACCGTCGACCAGCACCTTTCCGCTCTCGCCCGAAGGCTTATAAAGCCCGTTCATAAGCTTTGCCACGGTGGATTTGCCCGAACCGTTATGCCCTAATATAACGGTAAAGCTTCCGCGCTCTATATCCAAACTGAAATTCTCCAGCACGTTGCGTTTCTCTTCGCCGTCACCGTAAGAAAAGGTCACGTTTTTAATCTCTATTTGCTTATCACTCATTACTTCATCCAAACCGTTGTGTTGCCGCAGGGCAGCACGATATCCTTTTTTGTGACCTCTAAACCTATCTCATCGGTAGTTACCTGCCCTTTCATATGGGGGACAACGCAGGTGCGCACCATGAAGTTCAGTATCGTATGCGAAAGCCCGCCGGTATAGGAATTGAGCATAAAGAACAGTGGATCGTCGCTTAAAAGTTTGCCCGCGTCGCTCAAAAGTTCAAAGAGCCCCTGCTCAAGCTTCCATATCTCGCCCGAAGGGCCCCTGCCGTAGGATGGCGGGTCCATTATTATGGCGTCATACTTTTTACCGCGGCGTATCTCCCGCTTTACGAATTTTACGCAATCGTCAACGAGCCAGCGCACGTTGCCGCCATCAACGCCCGACGCCGCGGCGTTTTCCTTTGCCCAGGAAACCATCCCGCGCGAAGCATCAACGTGGGTCACCGCCGCGCCGCTTTTAAGGCAGGCAACTGTGGCACCACCGGTATACGCAAAAAGATTAAGCACCGAAACAGGTCTTCCCGCTTCATCTATGAGCCGCCGCGCAAGGGTCCAGTTTACCGCCTGTTCGGGGAAAAGCCCCGTGTGCTTAAAACCCATGGGCTTGAGATTAAAGGTAAGATCGCCGTAGCGGACCGACCAAACCTCGGGCACAAAGCCTTTTTTCTCCCAATATCCTCCGCCCGAGGAGGAGCGGTGATAGACCGCCGCCGCCTTTTGCCAGCGGGGATCGCTTTTGCCTTGCTGCCATATAACCTGCGGATCGGGGCGGATAAGAATTATATCGCCCCAACGCTCAAGCCGCTCGCCGGCATCCGCATCGATTATTTCAAAATCGTCGAATCCTTCAACAGTTCTCATCCGATCATACCCCGTCAAAGCTCTGCTGACCCATCGGTTTTATCCCTAAATGCTCATAGCAGGCGGGTGTAACGCATCTGCCGCGCGGCGTGCGGGCAAGAAAACCTATCTGCATTAAATACGGCTCGTAAACGTCCTCTATGGTGACCGCCTCTTCACCTACCGCCGCCGAGAGGGTCTCAAGACCTACCGGACCGCCGCCGTAATTCGTTATTATGGTTTTGAGCATACGCCTGTCAAAATCATCGAGCCCGAGTTCGTCTATCTCGAACCTCGCAAGCGCCTCTCTCGCCACCTGCTCGGTTATCCTGCCGTCAAACTGGATCTGCGCTATATCGCGCACCCGCTTTAAAAGGCGGTTGGCTATACGCGGAGTTCCTCTTGAACGGGAGGCGATCTCCAAAGCGCCGTCGTTATCGATCGGTATTCCGAGTATCCCCGCCGAGCGGGAAACGATCTGCCCTAACTGCTCGGGCGTATAGAGGTCGAGCCGCAACAGCACGCCGAACCGGTCGCGAAGCGGCGCCGTAAGCTGACCCGAACGCGTAGTGGCGCCGACCAGCGTGAAGTGCGGAACGTCAAGCCGTATCGAGCGCGCCGAGGGACCTTTGCCAAGGATAATATCAAGCGAAAAATCCTCCATTGCGGGGTAAAGTATCTCTTCAACGTTGCGGGAAAGCCGGTGTATTTCATCAATAAACAGAACGTCGCCCTCGTTAAGCGCGGTAAGTATGGCAACAAGGTCGCCCTGTTTTTCGATAGCAGGACCGGACGTTACGCGTATATTCACACCCATTTCACGGGCGATTATTCCGGCAAGAGTGGTCTTGCCGAGCCCCGGAGGACCGTAAAGCAAAACGTGATCAAGGCATTCCTTTCGCTTTTTTGCCGCTTCGATATAAATGCTTAAGTTATCTTTGACCTTATCCTGCCCGATATATTCCGAAAAGGTTTTCGGGCGAAGGGTTATCTCGGCATCATCCTCAAAAGAGGCAAATTCCGGCGATACGATGCGGCTTTCAAAATCCATATCTTCGATCATTCTTTATATCCCCCTCGCTAAATATTTAAGGGCTCCGCGTATAAGATCGTCCGTTTTAAGGGAGGTATCGAGCTTGCCCACCGCGAGCGACGCTTCGCTCTGCGAATAGCCGAGCGATACCAGCGCTTCTATCGCCTCTTTCGCCGGAGTTCCGGCGGTGGCGTTGCCAACGGCGCTGACGGCGGATAAATCGCTGTCCGCCGTGATCGAGCCGACCTTATCTTTAAGCTCGAGCACCATTCGCTGTGCGAGCTTTATGCCAACGCCGGGCGCCGCGGTAAGGGATTTTGCATCGCCGCTTGCGATAAAAAGCAAAACCTTATCGAAGTTTATTACCGAAAGAATGGCAAGCCCTATCTTGGCGCCTACTCCGCTTACAGAGGTTATAAGCTTGAAGACCTCAAGCTCGCCCGCTTCAAAAAATCCGAAAAGATCTATGGCATCCTCTTTGACCGACATATAGGTATTGAGGAACGCCTGATCGCCAACGCCGCCCAACTTACCGTAAGTGTTATCTGTAATAAGGCATTTAAACCCCACTCCGCCGCATTCTATCACGACCGAGTTCTTATCCTTATAAAGTATTTTACCGTTTAATGACGCTATCATTTTGCCGTTCCTCTCATATTCTGATTCATCTTTCCGTAAGCACTGCCCGCGCTGTGACCGTGGCAAACGGTGAGCGCCAGCGCATCGGCGGTATCATCCGGCTTGGGGATCGCCGAAAGCTCAAGCAGGTTTTTCACCATTTCCATTACCTGGTGTTTTTCCGCCCTGCCGTAACCGGTTATCGCCTGCTTCACCTGAAGCGGTGTGTATTCAAAGACCTCAAGCGATTCCGATTCGGCGGCAAGCAGGATAACGCCGCGCGCCTGGGCAACGTCGATAGCGGTTGTTGTGTTGGTGTTGAAATACAGGCGCTCTATCGCCATACAGTCCGGCTTGTATTTTTTAATGACCGTGACTATATCTTCGTAAATATTTTTGAGCCGCTTTGAAAAGGGTGTTCCGGCTTCGGTAGTAACGGCACCGTAACCCGCGGTTTTAAAGCGCAGACCGTTATAATCCACGATGCCGTAGCCCACTATCGCATATCCCGGATCGATACCGAGTATCCGCATTTTGACCGCCCCCTTTTAAAAATAAAAGCGCAAAAAGGTATAATCACCCAATATTAGAAATTATTATAGCATAAATATATATTTAGGGCAACAGTTTTTTAAAAGAAAATGCGCAAAGCCGAAATCAGCCTTGCGCATAGTTTTAAATACGGTAGATCAGAACGAAACAACAGGTCCGTAATTATCGGTTTTATCGATCGCTCCGTCGTTTGCCGGAACGTTCTGTTCGCCGCCGTTTTGTTCATTCCCCGAGCCCTCGCCGGAATTACCGTTATCGGTATTATCGTTATTGCCGGTATTACCGCCGTTATTGCCGGTGTTGCCCGTTCCGTTATTATCAACGGTATTGCCGCCGTTATTATTGCCGTTGTTATCGCCGGTTCCGTTTCCGTTATTATCGCCGGTATCGGTCTGACCGTTGTTATCGCCCGCATTGCCGCCGTTATTATCGCCGTCAGTGACCGCCGCGCCGTTCTGACCGTTTTTATCGGCGGCGGTGTTATCGGTTTTATTAGCGCCTGCGCCGTCCACGATATACTCCTTTGCGGAATCGGAAATCTCGGCGTCTATATCGCCGCAGCCGGCAAAACAAACAGCCGCAACAAATACCGCGACCAAAAGCGCCGTTGTTTTTAAAAACGTTTTGCCCATAAAAACACCTCGTAAACTTTGTTATTATAATAATACCAAACAAAGGATAAAAATGCAAGATGCAAATTTTGTGATTGACATAATTTGCGGCTTATGATAAAATCACATCAGGTAATGAAAGGGGGATTTTTTTATGGAAAGCTATATTTCCTATTCCCCTGAATTTACCGCGGATATCGCCGCCGCCCTTGCAAAAAAGCTTTCGGGCGGTGAGATCGTTGCTCTTAAAGGCGATCTCGGTATGGGCAAAACCTGCTTTGTTAAAGGTCTGGCGGCAGGTCTCGGTTTCAAAGGTGAAGTTACTTCCCCCACGTTTGCTATCGTTAACGAGTATCTGGGAGGCAGACTTGACCTTTTTCATTTTGATATGTATAGAATTGCCGGTTGGGATGATTTGTATTCCACCGGTTTTTTTGAATACTTAT
Organism: Clostridia bacterium; assembly: GCA_017554405.1. Classification (GTDB taxonomy): domain Bacteria; phylum Bacillota; class Clostridia; order Oscillospirales; family Acutalibacteraceae; genus UBA737. The sequence goes on from JAFZIK010000043.1 coordinate 31,277, forward strand.
CCTCCGGCGGCGTTGTTGCGGTAGAGTGGAGCGAAAACATCGAGGGCGCACTCGAGGGCGAAAAGGTCATAAACGTGGAACTAAGCCGGATATCGGATAACGAACGCAAAATCGAGATTTCGGGCGGTGATATCATATGAGAATACTGGCTATGGAATGCTCCGCCTCGCCGGTTTCAGCCGCCGTTATATGCGACGGAAAGGTGATCGGTTTTTCCTATTCAAACATAAAGCTTACCCATTCGCAAACGCTTTTTCCGATAATAAAGAGCACCCTTGATTCCTGCAAGCTCGCTTTCAGGGATATCGACGCGGTGAGCGTATCGGTGGGGCCCGGCTCGTTTACGGGGCTGAGGATAGGCATAAGCTCCGCGAAAGGACTTGCCGAACCTAAAGGGTTAAAATGCGTAGGCGTTTCAACGTTGCTTGCCGCGGCTTATATGTTTTTGGGCGGCGACGCCGTTATATGCCCTGTTATAGACGCACGCCGCGGTCAGGTATATAACGCGGTCTTCGACGTTTGCGGCAAGAAGGTCAGCCGCATTACGGACGATCGCGCACTGATGATCGAAGACCTTAAAAATGAACTTGCCGCTTTGCGCGAAAAAACCGATAAAAGGATAATCCTTTGCTGTGACGCGGCAAATGCCGTTTTCGATTCGGTAAAGGATATCGGCGGCATAAGGATCGCGCCCGAATCGCTCTTATATCAAACCGCGGTGGGCGTGGGGCTTTACGCCAACGCCGCAGTTATATCCGGCGAGTGGACCGATGCGGCGGGACTTGAACCTGTTTACCTTAAACTGCCGCAGGCGGAAAGAGAACTAAAAGCAAAAAGGCGGGAGGACTGATAAATATGAAGATCGCGATCGGTTGTGATCACGGCGGATTTGAGCACAAATGTGCTATTTCGGAGCACCTTAATAATCGCGGATTTGAGGTTATCGACTGCGGGATATACGAAAAAGTATCGGTGGATTATCCCGATATTGCCGTTAAGGTAGCGGAAAAGATAACCGATAAAACCTGCGAGCTCGGGATACTTGTTTGCGGCACCGGTATCGGGATGTCCATGGCGGCAAACAAGGTAAAAGGTATCCGCGCCGCCGCCTGCAGCGACCATTTTTCGGCAAAGTATACGCGCCTTCACAATGACGCGAATATCCTTTGTTTAGGCGGCAGAGTGATAGGTATTGGCACTGCGCTCGAGCTTGTTGACCTGTTTGTTGACACGCCGTTTGAGGGCGGCCGCCACATAAACCGTGTTCAAAAAATTTCAAATATAGAAAAATAAAAAAGGGGATAAAAAAATGGAAAACAAAAACATATTTATTATGGATCATCCGCTCATTCAGCACAAGCTGACGATACTGCGCGATGAGAGGACCGGCTCAAAGCAATTCCGCGAACTCGTAAGCGAGATTGCTATGCTTATGTGCTATGAATCCACCCGTGATCTGCCGCTTCGCGAGATCGAAACAAAAACTCCTATCGCAATGGCGAAAACCAAGGTGCTTGCCGGCAGAAAGATGGCGTTTGTGCCTATCCTCCGCGCAGGTCTCGGTATGGTAGAAGGCGTATTAAGTCTTATACCAGCCGCGAGAGTAGGACATATCGGTATGTATCGCGATCCCGAAACGCATAAGCCGGTAGACTATTACTGCAAACTGCCCTCCGACCTTAACGAGCGTGACGTTTTCGTGCTTGACCCGATGCTCGCCACCGGCGGCAGCGCGATCGACGCGGTAACAAAAATAAAGGAATTCAATCCGAAGCGCATTAAGTTTATGTGCATTATAGCCGCTCCGGAAGGGCTTGAAGCCTTCACGAAGGTCCATCCGGACGTGCCGGTATTCTGCGCCGGGCTCGACGACCATCTGAACGAAAACTGCTACATCGTTCCCGGTCTCGGCGACGCGGGCGACAGGATCTTCGGAACCAAATAAAACAAAACCGCAAAAAAAGAAAAGCAGGCTGATTTATTATTCAGTCTGCTTTTTAATTTTTGAGTTTATTTAATCAGCGATCGGCATTATCCGCCTTCAAATTCGGGAAATACTTGCAGAATTCTTTTATTTCTTTGCGGCAGTCCCCTGCGATTTCTACAAAGTGGTGAATATAAGGACCGTCAATAAGGCGGTCTTCTATTTTTTGGAGATTGTCAAATTCCGCCCAAAGATAGGTGCCGTGGGTCTGCGGTCCGGTTGTGGTATTTGCCAAAAGCGGCAGTATCATATACTTGCCGTCTTCGCGATCTATGCGCGCCACGGTGTATTCGCCGTCTTTAGCGCGAAACCACGAGCGCTGGTTTACAAGGCGGGCGGTGCTGTCTATACCGCTTTCGGCTTTTTGAGAAAGCGGGAACGGTCCGCAGTGCCAAAGAAGTTCCGCGTTTTTGTTTTCGGGATGGCGCACCGTAAACTCGCCGAAAAGGGGTTTCCCCTCGCCGAGCGTGGCACACTTTAAGAGCACCATTGTAAGCAGGGCGTGCATATCGCTCTCACACGATACGAGATACCCCATATCGTTTAATATGCCGTATACCGTGCAGGGCGCAAGACCGTCAAACATAACCGGCGTCGCCGTCCAGCACTCGGCGGAAACGGCGTCCAAATTGAATTCATCAAACAGGCGTTTTAAAGTTACGGCATACGCCGCCATACGCTCTACGTATTGCGGGGTAAGATCATCGAGTTTATAGTTTTTAAGTATATAGTTTTCGATTTCCTTTTTCTCGGGCGGGTTTTCGGTCAGTACCACGTTCATCCGCTGTTCGATAAGGGCGAAGTTTATCGGTATCATCTTTACGCCGAATTTTTCGAGCAGGTCACCCTCGTTCCAGATGACCGAATAGAAAGGCGCGGGGCGAAGACCTATCTGACCGACGCGTATCCCCTTAAAATTTTTGACCATGCAGGCGACGCGAACGAAGCTTTCAAAGCCCTCTTTGAACTCTTCGCTTTCAACCCTGCAACA
>JAFZIK010000044.1 GCA_017554405.1 Clostridia bacterium
AGGCAGCGAGAGTATATTTACAAATGTGCGCCTTGCCGGCTTTACGGGCAACCAGTGGTTTAAATTCACCTGCAAGGTTAAATGCCTTGGCGATAATGTTCCGGTAGTATCAACGCTTTACAGCGTATATTCCGGTAAAAACGAATACGAAACCGCCCAGGTAGGCGATAATGACGGCGATATGGCGGTTTGGGAGTCATCCTACGACTCCGCGACATATACACTTACAGGTTATATAAAGGCGTGGATGCCCACAAACTGGAATAAGGGCAGCCGTTATCCGTATCTCCGCTATAACCCGGTTTCGGGCGCATGCATTTCAATAGTAATAGGCAACGGCAGGTATATTGGCGACGGTTACACGGACGCGAATATGAACACCCGTTTTGCAATAACCGAGCCGGAATTATATAAGATAAACGGTGCTACTACCGGCGGTGAGGCGGGACTTACCGACGCCAAGAGCAAATCTGTTACCGGCAGTAACCTCATAGCGCCCATCACCGATAAAACCATTGATTTTGATTCCACTTACGCAATGGTAAGAACGCACATTGCAAATCCTTTAAGCGCGCCTATCGGCAAGTGGTGCAGAGCCGGCAATAACAGAGATATAATTTACAGCTCTGCTATCCCCTCGGGTTATTTTGATGTTAATCCAACAGTCGAAAAACCGAGGATGATTCGCTTGGGCGGTTACGGCGGTAACCAGCAGGCGTTTAGCTTTGCAACCGAGCTTACCCGCGGCACAACCTATCAGTATGATATAGATTACCGCGCCTGCGGCGGTGTAGATGCGCTTTATAAACCGCAGTTCTCAAACACCTCAACTGGTTTTGAAAGTCTTGATTATTATAATAACTCATTTACCGTTTCAACCTCGGATACCGGAACGCATTATTCGATAAGGTTTACTATGCCTAATAATGCAAAAATCAATGCGAACAACTTTATAATCTATTTAGGGCAAAAGTGGCCGCTTCGCCGAAACGGCACGGTGTTCTTTGCCAACGCTTCGCTCTATAAGGTATCGGGCGGCAATCTTACCGGCTCTAACCTTATTACGAACGGCGATTTCCATTTAGGCACGCCGGGCAAGGTTACCGCTTCTAATAAAGATACGGTATTCTCCGGTTGGAATCAGGTTCAGGTTATGACCTATCCCGGCATTTATCTTATGGATATACCGGACGGGTTCTTTACCGATGATAAAAATTTAAGTCTTGAAAACGTTTACGAGTTTAAGGGCGGCGATGTTTACAAGCCGCAGTTCGATTTCCATTTTGCCGCAAGCAAAACATATCGGCTTATCTATGATTATTATTGCGATGATAACGACACCGTAAACGCGTATATCCTTTCAAAGGACAACACGGTTACCGCTACAAAGAATTCGAGAATAAGCGAAAATAAATTCCAGGCGGTATATACCATTACCACTACGGCAAGCACAAAGCAGTATACCGATTTGCAATCGGCAAACGCAAATATCCGCTTTGCGCTCAACGGCAACTCATATGCAAAGGCGTTTAGCATTTCAAATATCAGGATATATGTTGTTGAGGGCGGCAATCTTGTTGGCGCCAACCTTGCAATGAGCTTAAACCCCTGCCTTGACGATAGCTATTACGGCGTTGAACTTCCGGGCGAAGAATATGCTTTCTCGATAGCAAAGAACGATTCAAACTGTGATAGCCAAAAAACAAATATCGGCACCGGCTGGGTAGGCAATCTTGATTATAACGATGCTTCTTATGAAAACACATATTCAAAGGTTATAAAAACAAGTGGTCACCTGTTTGATAACTACACCCCCGAAAACAAGATTAAGCATATGAAAAATGCGCTTTTAGGCAGCGGAAACGAATATAACCCGTTCAACGATACCGCCAGCAGATTTTATGATCCCAAGGCGGACGGGAAAAAGGATATCTGCGACTTAATAAAACTGAAAAAGAACTTAATAGATAACGTTTATACCTATAATGTTTCGGGTGAGCAGACCAACGGCGGTATATACGGCTCGTTTAACAAGCTCGCCTGCTACGGTGACAGTATCACCCAGGGCATGGGCTACGAAAGCACACCTGAAAAGAACTACCCCGGTCGGCTTAAATCTATGATCGGAAGCGGCTATACCGTTTATAACTGCGGCGACCCCGGCGAACGCTCATTTACCATTATGGCGCGGCAGGGTGCGCTGTCGCTCGGAACATCAAAGACCATTACCTTTGAAGCGGGGCAGTCGCAGGTTCATATCGGCGTAAACTCCGATAACGGCTTTTTAACCCGCAAGGGCGATTATATTGATCTCACAAGCCGTCTTGGTAACGAACGGTCAATTAACAATGTAACAATCGAAGGCAGAACCTATGAGGTTATTATGACCGACTTTACCTGGAGCCCGCGTGCCTGCAATATATACCTTAAGCGTAGCGGTGATACTTCACAGGCGCTTACAATACCAAAGGGCGCCCCCGTTATCTTTAACAGTTATACTAAACAGGATGAGTGCGATATCTACCTTATCGGCGCCAACGGTGTTTACACCTCGGGCAACGACCTCGTGGCGCAGTATAAGGCGATGGTGGACCGCCACGGTTCAAATAATTACCTTGTAATTATCCCGTTCTGGAACAGTTATTGTGATGCTCCTATGAGGGAGGCGTTCGGAGATCATTGTGTAAACTTCCGTTTGTCTGCAATGGGTGACGGACTTACTTACGAGGGTATTACGCCCACCTCAACCGATAACGAGTATATCGCAAACGGCGAGGTTCCGCCCTCACTGCTGTATTATCCAAACAACCCTGATGTTCACCTTAACGCAAAGGGTTATGACCTTTTAGCGCACCTGCTCTATGTTCAGGGTCAGTCACTCGGATACTGGTAAAAGCTTTTTCCCGACTGCAAACGCGGTCGGGAAATTTTTTCTTTCATTTTAAGGCGTTTGTATGTTATACTTAAAACAGTAAAACGCGGAGGTAATATTTATGATAGGCGAGTTCGTTTACCACACACCTACAAAAATGTATTTCGGCAAGGGCTGTATAAAAGACCTGCCCGAGGTTATGGGCAATTTCGGTAAGAACGTGCTTCTTACCTACGGCGGCGGTTCAATTAAGAAGACGGGGCTTTACGACAAGGTTATGGAACTGCTTGCCGGCTTTAATATCGTGGAGCTTTCGGGTATAGAGCCAAACCCCAAATACGACCCTTCGGTTATCACCGGCGCAAAGCTTTGCAAGGAGAATAATATCGACGTTATTCTTTCGGTGGGCGGCGGCTCGGTGCTTGACTGCTCAAAGGCAATCGCGGCTTGCGCCAAATATGACGGCGAGGGCTGGGATTTAATAAGCGGCAAGGTCAAGGCGCTCTCGGCGCTGCCTGTTGTTGATATAATCACGCTCGCCGCGACCGGCAGCGAATACGATATGGGCTGCGTTATATCCAACACCGCGTTGAGCGATAAGCGCGGATACGTGGATGAAGTGCTTTATCCGGCGGTATCTTTTCTTGACCCCGAATACACATACAGCGTAAACAAATGGCAGACCGCCTGCGGAACGGCGGACGCGATAAATCACGTTTTAGAGCAGTTTTTCGCAAGCCCGCACTCTGAGTTTAACGACGGCGTTATGATTTCGGCGCTTCGCTCGCTTATGAAAAACGTTAAAACCGCG
>JAFZIK010000045.1 GCA_017554405.1 Clostridia bacterium
TGTCCCATGAGCGGAAACTGCAATAAAAAATAAATCGGGTACAGCACCCGATAGGATAAGGTAAGTCAAAAAAGCACCTCGCATAAGCGAAGTGCTTTTTCATGTATAAGTCAGCCATAATGATACATAAACCATAGAAAGTCAGCCAAAATGATACACGGTTTGACTTAATATATTATTATAACTGCCCTCACTCGAAAGTGAGGACAGTTATCTTTTCAGAAAGGTATATGCTTAAAATGCTTTGCCTTATCTGTCAAATACTCTTTTCTTCTTGCCGATGAAGAGAGTCGACGCAATAGCGCACAGGGAGAGGATCACAAGCACGATCCACAGTCCCATATGGCTGTTGTCGCCGGTTTGCGGAGAAGTGGGATTACCGCTGTTCGCCGCCTTTACCGTAAGATCGGTGTTGACCTCGCCGTTATCAAAGAGAACGGTTACGGTGTGCTCACCAACAGCGATTTTTTCAAGCGTTGCGGGCAGGAGCGTTACAATGGTGCTGCCTTTCTTGACGCTGTAATCTACATCTTTTGTAAGAAGCTTGCCGTCAAGTTTAACGCCTGTGAAGTGGTCAAAGCTGTTGTCCTCGCCGGAATCCTTAACGGTGATGATAACGCCGTCTTCGCCGCCCTTTGTCCACTCATCTTTACCGTTTCCGGAAAGACCGGTTACTTCCTTAACGGTATAATCCGGATCGATCGTCACTTCGACACAAGAGGGTTTGAAAGCATTGTGGTTATCATCCGCCACGACCTTGTACCATACGTAGTAGGTGCCGGAGTTGGTGGCTGCCGGAACGTCCTTGCTCCAGCCGTCTTCGGGTGCGGTTTCAGCATCCTTGCCGAGAGCATACTGCATCTCGCCGCCTTTTGCTTCGCCTGTAACGGTTACAAGCGCTTGTTCCTTGCCGTCACAGGTCAGTTTGTTTGCGGTAACGGTAGCAGAAGTAGCATCAGCCTTTGTAATAGTAAAGTCCGCTGTTGCTTCGCCGCCTTTATAGTTAGCGGTTTCCGCGATTGTTGCCTTAACGACGTAATTGCCTATTTCGGTAGGTACTGTCTCGCTGTAGAGGCTGCCCTTAACGCCCTGTTTAGCATAGGTAAACGTTACCTCGCCGTTTCCAAGGTTGCCTGTAACAACGGGAGTATTCGGTGTATCGCCGTATGCCCAGCCTTCAAGCGTAACTGTCGGGTTGATGTCAGCCTTATAAATCTTGAAGTCAACCGTAGCTTCGCCGCCGTTGTAGTTTGCAGTAGCCGCGATTGTTGCCTTAACGGTGTAAGTGCCTGCATCTGTCGGTACAGTCGCGCTGAAACTATCGCTGCCCTTTGTTGCGTAAGTATAGGTTACTGTGCCGTTACCGCTGTTGCCTGTAACAACAGGAGTTTTAGCTGTTGCACCGTATGCCCAGCCTTCAAGCGAAACGGTAGGAGTGATATTGGCTTTTGCGATGGGATAACCGACAGAAGCGATGCAGTTGCTTACCGTGATTTTCGCAAGATAATTTCCCGCATCAGTGGGAGCGGCTGTCAAAGGCTCGTCGCCGTCCGTTTTGTACACACCTTCCTGAATTTTTGCATTCCAATAAACGATGCTGTCAGCATCCACATTCAGACCTGTTGCATTATTGAAAGCATCAAGTCCGTCAAGCGTAGCCTTTTCACTGCCTGTACCGCCGTAAACATTGAGTTCGGGAGCAACGATAGTAAGCGTAGGCTTGTTTGCGTTATCGTATCCGGCGGGGCAACCGTCTGTGCAGGTTGCAGTTATTGTCGCACCACTTACAGAATAGGTGAAGTCGTGGGTGTGAGGCGTGAAATAAACCTTCTTGTAGCTGCTCACATTCTGCCCTGTGGTGCTGATTGCAATAGCCGCCTTGCCCGTCGTTCCTGCCGTGTCTGTCCAACCGGTACCGGCAACGGCGTTAATCAATTCCTGATCTTCGTTTGAGCCGCCATAAATAGCCCCCAGTTTACCCGTAACAGTTACTGCACTTATATCTGATCCGATGGTTACACTATTGATGCCATAATAGCCACTGGATGCGGCATAGACGGTTCCGCCGGTAATGGCAACCCCCCAGGCGTCATTGATCGCCATATCATCACTCTGTACATTCAGCGTTCCGTTGCCGGTAATCGTCAATGCGGAACCAAATACATAGATACCGTAAACCCGGTCTCCCGTCATTGTCAGGGAGTTCGTCGTACCCTCTGCCAATTGAATCGTCAACGGGTTAGGGCTGGACATATTATCGTTATAATAAATCGCCGCGTTATTCACGCCGGATTGAATGTCCGCTCTTGCCGTGCCGCTATTAGTATACCCGTTCAGCGTAAGGGTGTTGGTGTCTGCGTCGAAGCTTGCCACCGGGGTCTCGGCGCCGGTGATGTTCGACGCGTTGGCGCTCGTCACCTGCGTGCCGCCGACCCAGAGGGGGTATGCCGTCGAAGCTTCAGCGGAGTAAACGCCCCATTCACCGGTGACGCCAGGATCACCAAATACGGGGCTGGTCGAAGTAATGGTATACATATTCTTGCCGTCGGTCGGCAGGGTCAGTTCGGCAGTCTTTACGGCCATATCCTCTATATTGCCGGAAGCGGAAACTCTTGTGAAAATCAAGTTCTTATAGCCTGCGGGGATTTCGTATGTCCATACATTCTCTTCGTTCGGCGCCTTTTCCATTCTTACGCCGGGCCAACTGACAGGGGACAAACTGTCAGACCAGTAATACAGACCTGCAGCGGCGGGGCCGTTAGCGTTCCACCAGTCTTGTTCGACCTTCAAGTAAACAGTTGCCGGCTCGGCTTCAGCCGCAGCGGCGGGCACCGAAAATGTATTCGTTTCAGAATCAAATTCAACCTTGCTTAAATCAAGCTGTAAAGCGGGGCGAACACCGTATGTATTCATATTGCCATTGTTGTCAACACTGCCGCTTTCACCGTTTACGAAAAAAACGTAAGAGGAGTACACGGGCGTACGGAGCCACCAATCATTAGAACATTTGTTGAGAGCTGTCGATAATTTATATGTAGTAATTACTTCATCCTTGCTTAAAAGCCAGAGCTTTGCTCCCGTAACAGTAACATCTTCAAGTTCAGTAGAAACTATTGCGTCTGCCACATCAGCAAAAGCACCGCCCTCAGCCGTCAAATTGTCCAGATATGATTTAACCATAGATCCGCTGTATACATTGTTGCTGTTATCGAACCTGCTTGAACCAATCGTATCCTTCGCAAACAGAGTTACTGTACCCTCTGTTTCGCTTGTGGAGTTATCCTCAATGAGGTACCAGTCGTAGCCGTTGAATTTGACGACCTTTGCAGCCAGTGCATCTGTGTCGTCATCGGCTGTCGGCACATAGCCTGCATAAGCTGTTGCTGCTGCCGCTGTGCAAATGAAAACAGTGTCACCGTCATCAAACCATTCTTGTAAGTCACTGATTGAAGAGGTCGTATTAATATAATCATCGAAATGGTTCGAAAAAACTTCTTTATTCTCCCCGCAAGAAAACCACACAATATTCAATTCGCCGGTGTTTGAATAGAAAGCGATATCTGCAATAGAGCCCTCGTTTACATCATCCCAGTTTGCAAGCATCCATGCCTTCGCTTCTTCAGCTGTGCATGTGCCGATGTTTTCAGCGGTGATTTCGTCAGCACTTGTTACCTTTGTGAAAGACGCAGGCTCTGCGGAAGCGTAGTGGAGCGCTAAGGTATAAGGATGGCTCTGTGTACCGTTACCGCCGGAAACATAGAAGCCGTCGGGTTCAGGAGTTTCGTCGCCTGCAATCAAAAATGCGCCCGTTCCTTCAAAGATAAACCCCCAGCCGTTAAAGTAATCATCATATTCCATTCTATCAAGTTTAAAGGAATCTGTTGCCTGGCCACTTACACCCGGCATTTGCTCAATATAGTCACCGTCAAGTGTGAGTGTGTCGCCGACTTTGATAACAGTGCCTACCAACGGACCGTCCTCTGCAGGAGCTGCCGGTGTGCAAATGAAAACAGAGGCACTGGTATCAAACCCTTGTTGTATGTCACTGATTGAAGTGGTCGTATTAATATAATTATCGAAATCGTTATGAAACTCTTCTTCACTCAAACCGCAATAAAACCACACAACATTCAATTCGCCGGTGTTTGAATAGAAAGCGATTACTGCAGCATAACTATCGGTTACATCATCCCAGTTTGCAATCGCCCATGACTTCGCGTCTTCAGCTGCGCATGTGCCGATGTTTTCAGCGGTGATCTGGCTTGCGTCGGTTACCTTTGTGAAAGTAATATCATCTTCGTCACCGCCAAAGGACGCCCCAAATATGTAACCACAGTCAAGGCACTCCCATTCGTTTTCAACGTTTCCAAATGGCTCAACATTCGTACTTCCGCAGCTGGGGTTAGGGCAAGTGGGGGCCGCAAATGCCGTCAAGCTTATGCCCGAGAAGCACGAGAATACCATCAATAGCGAAAGTAGGGCGCCTATCACCTTTCTGCTTATTTTTTTGCTTTGTTCCATAAAATTTCCTCCTTGAAACATTATAATATTTTGATTAATTCCAAGCATTTTTTACAAATGCAAAAAGGTACAGCACTCCCGAATCAAACGGGCGCACCGCACCTGATAATAATTCTGAATTTTCTACAAAAAGGGTGTTGACAAAGGAGCCAAGCGAAATTACGCTCGACTGACTGGCAAGGATTGTCGCATTCTTCATCATATCTGTCAAGCCCCTTTTCTATAACCTACTATATTTTGTTATTATATCATATAACAGACACATTTTCAAGTATAAAAGGCAAAATTTCTGCAATTAAAAAATCGGGCGTGTGGGCGAATGAAAGTGAAATCGCGGCAAAGCCGCGGTGAAGAGGACAATATAGTTGGTCTTAATAATCTGTCTTTAACGGGATACTCTGCGCCTCTTGCTTTTAAGACCGCCCCGGGCGGTTACAATTACGCAAGCGAGAAATGTCTGCTACTAATGTCTATTATACAAATCTTTTGTCTTAACGGGATTTTTTCGGCGGCAACGCCGCCTTCGCGTCGCTTTGCTCCTTGACCACGTCGGCAAAAACAGTCCGCCGGACTGTTTTCTTCCGCTTCGCTCCCTCCTTGTTCGAATCCCTAACGGCAAAAATCAGAGCCCCCGTTAAGGGGACTCTGATTTTTGGCGGAGAGTTAGGGATTCGCTACGGCGCGACTGTCGCGCCTACACGCCCACGGACTTTGCGACCGTCCACCGGAAGGTCGCAATTTTGCTATATCGTTTAATTGTGTTTGTGCGAAGCACACATTTGTCTGACATCTGAAATCTGACATCTGCCATCTGTTTCGCAAAACCGCCCTTTTCGAATCCCTAACGGCCAAAAATTAAAACCCCCGTAAAGGGGGCTTAATTTTTGGCGGAGAGTTAGGGATTCGAACCCTAGGTCGGCTCGTCACCGACACAGCATTTCGAGTGCTGCACCTTCGACCACTCGGACAACTCTCCGTAACGGACAGGTGGTCGTGCCTATGTATTATATAAAATGAGCAGGTAAATGTCAAGATAAAAATACCTGCCCGGCGGTGTTCCGGGCAGGTCGGTTTATTTACTTCATAAATTCATACATCGCGCGGTAGCACATATAAACGTCAAGCTTTGCCGTTACCTCAAACGGTGCGTGCATTGAAAGCACCGGAACGCCCAGATCCACCACGTCGGCGCCGAGATTTGCAATGTATTTTGCAACCGTTCCGCCGCCGCCGCCGTCTACCTTACCAAGCTCGCCTGTTTGCCAGATTATTCCGGCTTTATCAAGCATGGCGCGTATCTTTGCCACAAATTCGGCGCAGGCGTCGTTAGTGCTGTATTTACCGCCGTGACCGGTGTATTTTGTGATTACGGCGCCGCGGTTAAGGTAACTTGCGTTGCGCTTCTCCTGCGCGTCGGCAAAGGTCGGGTCTACCGCCGCGCTAACGTCGGCGGAAAGGCAGGCGGAATGGCGAAGTGCCACCGTTTCATCCGATCCGTCGCAAAGGCAGATATCGTGAATGATATGCGCTAAAAACGCGGAATTAAGCCCTGTGTTTCCGTCGGAGCCGATCTCTTCCTTATCGGCGAGTATCGCGACCGCCGTTTTTGTCGGCTTTTTGATATCGAGCGCCGCCATAAACTCGCTGTAAGCGCAAACACGGTCGTCCTGACCGTAGGCGCCTATAAGCGAACGGTCAAAACCGATATCGGTCGCCTTTGCCGCCGGCACCATCTCAAGGTCCGCCGAAAGAAAATCGGTCTCGGTAATGCTGTATTTTTCATTCAAAAACTTTAAAATATTAAGCTTAACAAGCTCGCTGCCCTCATCGTCCTTAAAAGGCCTGCTGCCTATTAAAACGTTTAATTCCTCGCCGCGCACGCCGTCGGCCAAAGTGCGTTTTTCCTGCTCTCTTGCAAGGTGGGGGAGAAGATCGTTTACAACGAACTGCGGCTCATCGGGTCTTTCACCTATCGAAACGGTAACAACGCTGCCGTCCTTTTTGGCGAAAACGCCGTGGAGCGCAAGCGGAACGGTGGGCCACTGATACTTCTTTATACCGCCGTAATAGTGGGTCTTGAAAAACGCCAGCTCGGTATCCTCATAAAGCGGATTGGGCTTAAGGTCAAGGCGCGGTGAATCAATATGCGCGGCGGTTATATTAACGCCGTTTTCCGCCTTTTCTTTACCGAAAACGGCAAACGCCACCGCTTTGCCGCGATTGCTGAAATAAACCTTATCGCCGCTTTTATATTTCTTTTCGCGTGAAAACGGCTTAAAGCCCTTTTGCTCCGCAAGAACAACGGCGGCGGCGGTCGCTTCGCGCTCGGTTTTTGCAAGATCAAGGTATTTTTTATACCCTTCGCAAAAATCAAACGCCTTTTGGACCTCTTCCTCTTTCATTCTTAAAAAAGCGTTTTTATTCTCGTAAAAAAGCTCTTCCTTGATTTTCTTGTAATCGCTCATTATCCTATACCTCCGATTATATCGCTTAAATATATTTTAGCCGATTTTGTGAAATTTGCAATACCGTTATCGTTTTTTAACACGCTATCGGCGTTTTTTACGTAAAATTCATCCGGTTTTCCGGCGGAAATGCGGGTTTTAGCTTCCCCTTCGGTCAGACCGTCGCGGGCGATGATCCGTTCTTTTCTGATACTTTCCGGGGCAAGCACGGCAACCGTTTTATCGCAAACGCCGTCTATCCCGCTTTCAAACAGGGTAGGGGCGTCCAGAAGCACCAGCTTGCCCTTTATCTGCTTTAAAACCTTTTCCTTTATAAACGGCAAAACGGTCTTGTTCAAAAGCTCGGTTTTTTCGGGGCTTGAAAAGGCGATAGCCGCAAGCTTTTTGCGGTCAAGCTCGCCGCTTTCTTTAAGTATCGCCGCGCCGAAAGCGCCCTTGAGCGCTTCGAGCGCCGGCGAACCTTTTTTTACTGTGGCTCTCGCTACGCGGTCACAGTCGATGACCTTAAAGCCCAGCTCTCTTGCGCAATCGGCAAAAACGCCCTTGCCGGCGCCTGTGGGTCCCGTAAGTCCTAAAACGTAGCTCATAATTCTATCACCTTGAACGCGGCGGCGCGAAGCAGACGGTTGTAAACGGCAAGACCAACGCCGCTTTTATCAGGAGCGTGGATGTAAACGCATTGAGCGTTTAGGGTGTCTACCCGCCTTAGCGCCGCAAAAAGATTCCTTGCAAGCTCTTTTTTATCGTTTTTTTCGCCGTAGGATAATTTTTTTACCGTAATTTCGGGGAACTCCTCATTAAAGCATAACGCCGCGCAGTCCCGCTTTGAATTAACAAACCGGATAAAATCGCGGCTGTCTCCCACTACCAGAAACGCCTCGGTCCTCGGTGCGTAATGCTTATAAAGCATACCGGGGGAGGCGACCGGCTTTCCGCTTTCCGGCTCGGATAAAACCGCCTTGTCTATAATAAGGTCGGGTAAAAACTCCCGCAGCTCTTCGGCTGTAACGGCGCCCGGTCGCAAAAGGCGCGGCGGCTTTGAAAACAGCGCCACCACGGTAGATTCAACGCCTACCGAGCAATCCTCGCCGCAGAGTATCGCGTCCGCCTTGCCGTCAAGATCGGCTAAAACGTGGGCGGCGGTCGTGGGGCTCGGCGCGCCCGAAACGTTGGCGGAAGGCGCCGCAAGCGGAATACCCGCGGCTCTTATAATATCCCTTGCCGCCGCCGACGCGGGCATACGCACCGCAACGGTATCGAGCCCGGCGGAAACACGCGAAGCCACCGTCTCCTTTTTCTTTAAAACCGCGGTAAAGGGACCGGGCCAGAACCTTTTTGCCAGCGCCGGTAAGGTCGCGGGGATGTCCTCTGCCACCTCGTTTATCATATCAAGGTCGCTTATGTGAACTATAAGCGGGTTGTTTTGCGGTCTGCCTTTTGCCTCAAAGACCTTTTTTATGGCGTTGTCGTCAAAGGCGCTCGCGGCAAGACCGTAGACCGTTTCGGTAGGTATGGCGACTATTCCGCCGCGCCGCAGTATTTCTCCGGCGCGGTCGATGCCCGCCTGCCTGTCACCCGAAAGGATGTCGATTTTTTCAGTTTGCATCAGTATTTATTCTCCTGAGATTTGAGCGCTTCGGTGCGGTAATAGGTCGTAAGCGCGTCAACTATCTCGTCAATATTCCCGTTAAGTATGCTTTCAAGCTTGTAGAGAGTCAGTCCTATGCGGTGGTCGGTCACTCGCCCCTGCGGGTAGTTATAGGTGCGTATGCGCTCGCTCCGGTCGCCGGTGCCTACCTGCGCGCGGCGGTCGCTTGCAACGGCGGCGTCCGCCTTCGCCTTTTCGGCGTCATAAAGCCGGGCGCGAAGAACTTTAAGCGCCTTATCCTTGTTTTTAAACTGGCTTCGCTCGTCCTGGCACTCGACCACCGTGCCCGTGGGTATGTGAGTAATTCTTATGGCGGAGGAGGTCTTGTTTATGTGCTGACCGCCCGCGCCCGAAGAACGGAAGGTGTCTATTTTAAGGTCGGCGGGGTTAAGCTCGAATTCAACCTCGTCGGCTTCGGGGAGCACCGCCACCGTTACGGTAGAGGTGTGCACCCGCCCCTGCGTTTCGGTATCGGGAACGCGCTGAACGCGGTGAACGCCGCTTTCATATTTAAAACGCGAATAGGCACCCGCGCCCTCTATCATAAAGCTTATTTCTTTGTAGCCGCCAAGCTCGGTCTCGTTGGCGTTTGTTACCTCAACGCTGAAACGGTGGCTTTCGGCATACATTGTATACATCCTGAAAAGACTGCCCGCAAACAGCGCCGCCTCTTCGCCGCCCGCGCCGCCGCGTATCTCGATAATAACGTTTTTATCGTCGTTCGGGTCTTTGGGCAGCAATAGGAGCTTAAGCTCCTCGGAAACAGCGGCTATCGTCTGCTTTGCCTCTTTAAGTTCCTCTTCGGCAAGCTCGCGGAAATCCTTTTCGATACCGGGCGTCGCCAGGATCTCCTCCGCCTCGGCCATTGCGTTTTGCGCCGCGGTGTATTCGCGGTATTTTTCAACTATCGGCGAAAGCTCGCCGTGTTCTTTTATAAGGCGGGTAAACTGCTCGGTATCGGCAATTATCTCAGGCCGCGTAAGCTCTACCGCTATCTGTTCAAAACGGTTTTCAACCGCCGAAAGTTGTTCAAACATTTTCTTCTCCGTTACCGTTTATGATTTTTTTAATCGCCTTTTCGGCGGAGCGCCTGTCAAGCATTACCTCTCTGCCGCACTTGGTGCAAAGCAGCTTGAAATCCATGCCGATCCTCGTGATTTTAAAGATATCACACCCGCAGGGATGCTGTTTTTTCATCTTTACCGTATCGCCTAAATTTATCTGCATAAGCAACCTCCGCAAAAGGAAAGGTCAAAACCTTTGTGGAATATTATATACCATATTTTGCCGCTTGGCAAGTGTTCGGAAACACAACTTGTAAAAAATGATATTTATTGAATTTTTTTGTTGACAATGCAATACTATAATGATATAATAATCGGGCGCCAAAAATGCGAGTGTGCTGGAATAGGCAGACAGGCACGTTTGAGGGGCGTGTGTCCAAGACGTACGGGTTCAAGTCCCGTCACTCGCACCAAAATTTCGGGTTTCCGCGTTTGCGGGAGCCCGGAATTTTTATGCCTACAAGAGGGGCGGGACTTGAAAAGGACGGTTTGCGAAGCAAATCGCAACCTTCCGGTGGACGGTTGCGAAGTCCGTGGGCGTGTAGGCGCGACAGCGCCGTAGCAAGCCCCGTCACTCGCACCAGAAAAAGGACTTGCTGAGGCAAGTCCTTTTTCAATGATATCCGTTCCTTGTCGGAACGGATGATATATGCTTCGCACATGATATACCCTGCGGGTATGAAATACTTTATGTATTCCTCGCCAATAGCGAGATATACATAAAGCATTAAGGAACGGATATCATATCATGTTTGCGTCCGCAAATATATCATGCTCGCAAAGCGAGTATATCATGCGGCGAAGCCGTATATCATTAAACCTTCCGTGGGCGTGTAGCAGGGCAGCGCCGTAGCAAGCCCCGATTCTTTTAATATGGAGGGTACTATCCGGGTGCTCGCAATTAAAAAACAAAAAGTATTAGTAGAACTTAAAACATTACTGGGATTATTTTTGGACAGTGGATATGTTAAAAGAGTAAAGGAATGAAGAAAAACTTGACAACGATTTCTCCAATCATTTACAATTTATAGCATAAACCGGTGTTAACAGTAGTACGCGCTGTTGAATATTTTTTTGAAACCAGATTGCAAGATCATTGTCGAAAAGGAGAAGCTTAAAGGATGAATTCTTTAGAATTATTAAATGATTTTGAAAAGGAATTAGTATGCCAATATAAGGGGGAAACATATTCGGTGCGCGATAATGGATCAATTCTAAGACATCCCCAAAACCCCCAAAAACTTCGCCCTAAGGATAATAAATGGACTTTTGGTAAATATAGTAAAAAGACTGGGTATGCTGAAATTGCCGGAGAACGGGTACACAGAATTGTTGCAACTGCTTTTTTGGGCGAAGCCCCTTCTTCACAACATGTTGTCGACCATATTGATACAAATCGCAGAAATAATCGACCTGAAAATTTGAGATGGGTTACTAAACTTGAGAATATATTGTTAAATCCAATTACAGTTAAAAAGATTGAGCTTTTATGCGGTAGCGTTGAAGAATTTTTGAAAGACCCTTCTAAACTGCCCGCAAACTCCGGTGATAGGAACTTTGAATGGATGCGGGCAGTAACTAAAGAGGAAGCCGCAGCCAGTTTAGAGCGAATGTTAAACTGGTCTAAAAAAGACATTGCTATATCCGGCGGATCACTTGGTGAATGGATATATAACAGGGGTTTAACAAGAAGAGAAACAGATAGCAAAATACCGGCAAATACAACTTTAAGTGAAGGTTTAGGAGTTGTCAAAAAAGTTACTGAAACACGAAAAAATCAAAGCAAAGCAAAAACGGCAAAAGATAAAAGCAATCCATTTGATTTCCCACGACCTACAGAATCTGAAAATGTGCGTTTATACAGAACCAGCAGTGAAATTTTTGAACTATTGAAGGCACAACTTGATTTAGAAAAAACGATTAGGCTGCCAAATGCCATATTACCCACAGCAGGCAAGGGCATTGTTGTAAGAGAGTCTTGGGATTTTTCTCCCACCAATATTGAATACTGTTATCACGGAAAATCCCGAATCCCTAAGTATATAATTATGCGGTGTGAAAATGAGTCCGTTGCGATGTTGATCATAAAGGAAAAACGCAAAAGCCAAGAAGAAATTGATGAATTAATAAGCAAAGGCTATAATGTATTTGAAATTGATTTGTCATGGGCTAAAAATGGAATTACAGATGCCGAAATGCAATATATTCTTCAAACCGATATTACCAAAAAACAATGGATATATAATGGACAAATTATTGAGGCACAAAAGAAACTGGAACAGATTTGTGAACCTATAACCAGTTCGGGTGACGGCGTTGCTCATTCTTATTTTGCTTGTCCACTAACTTCAGATAGTGTTCAAGACATAGATTGTTGGTACTGCAATTACAAGATTTACAATGAGTCAATATTCAATGGCTATTGCTTTGGAAAATCCGGAGTTCAAACATATCAAGACTTATTGTCGATAACCAATGTCATTAAAGAAGACGAAAAAATTGTCAGCATTACATATAAAAAAGACGGAAAAGAAATAACAAAAAAATTTGATAAAGAAGTTCAACTGCCAGGGAAAACGCTATTTCAATTATGGAATGAGAAAACAGGAAACGCATTGACCGCGAATAACATATATAGCGGTTGGTATGTTTTGATTGAAAGTGATCCAAAAGTCTGTTTTGATAATAACGGCTACGTTTTAGGAAAACTTGGAAGAAACAAACAAGAATTAAAAAACTCAATAGAACGTCAAATATTTGGTTTTAACGATTATTGTTGGGAACTTGCTTAATATTCATTATTTTCAATGAAAAGTATTCCAGCGTTCAGATCACTGCCAACGTGTACGCCCACACATACGCCGAAAGTCAGCGAAAAGCCGTCGAAAAACTTGATAATCTTTTCAATTTGACCGAAGGCATTGTGTGACCGTTTTTGCAGATTGCCTCAAAAAAATCATTATTCTTCAATTCTGTTGCTCTCCCGGTACTTTTTAGCGGTTTTGGCACGGTCAAGAAATCATCTATTCACAATTTTAAAATGCTCATCAGATAAAAATCCGATGAGCATTTTCTTTTACAGATTGTTTTTCTCTATTCTCTTATCTGCCACTTCATAAACTTCATCATCAGCCCTGGCACCTATAACAACTATCATCATTTGCGTTTTGGTTTTAATAAGTTTATAAACAACACGGATTCCGGCGTCTTTCAATTTGATTTTCAAAAAACCGGTTAATTTGTTGCCGCCTTTATTGCCAAGCGGTTTGCCGTAACCGCCTTCATATATCGGCAAAGGATTTGTCTGTACTTTCTTGATTGATTTCAAGATCAAAAGCTGTTGACTTCTATCAAATTTTTTTAAATCTTTGACAGCTTCCGGCAAGAATATTAACTCCCAGTTCATTCGATTTCTACCTTTTCAGCATCGGAAATATCATCGGCATTTATTTCCAATTCTTTCAACACATCTGTTTCAGACACGGCATTTGAAGCATCAAAGTTTTCCATACGCTCGGTCGCAAGAGCGAGAAGGCGGGCATCATTGACTTCATCCATAAGCTTAACATATTCTTCGGGTGAGAGAAGCACACATTCAGCGGTATTATTTTTCATAACAACTTTTGCGCCGCTTCGTTTTACGTCTTCAAACACCTGTCCCGCAAGTCCGCGGTTGAACATTGAGATAGAAATTGTGTTTGTTATTGCATTTGTCATATCAGGCATAATTATACCTCCTTTGATTTCATTAGCATTTTAACATATATCAGCAAATATGTCAATATATAAACTGATAAATATCGCAGTAATATTATATGCATAATCCCGCAGTTTATACAAAAGCAGTTTGCCGTTCTCGATGATAGCTATGAAAAGAATAATTATTTTTCAAACCGGGTACTCTCCCGGTACTTTTTAGCAGTTTAAGCACGATGAAATAAATGATTACAATGACTTTTCTGGAAGAAAGTCTTCCCGAAAAGAGAAAGTTAATTTTCCGGTATCAAGGACTTCTTATGCTGTTCAAGTCCCGTCACTCGCACCGGAAAAAGGACTTGCTGAGGCAAGTCCTTTTTCAATGATATCCGTTCCCTTCGGTCACGGATGATATATGCTTCGCACATGATATACCCTTGCGGGTATGAAATACTTTATGTATTCCTCGCCAATAGCGAGATATACACAAAGCATTAAGGAACGGATATTATATACATCTAAGTCAAATCGGTATTATCTTTGCACCCTGCCCGAGGCGTTGCCGCCGGCGAGGTTTTCTACCTCTTTTACGCTAACGAGGTTAAAATCGTGCTCAACAGTCTGTTTAAGGCAGGATGCCGCGACGGCAAAATCAATAGCTTTCTGATC
Organism: Clostridia bacterium; assembly: GCA_017554405.1. Lineage (GTDB taxonomy): Bacteria > Bacillota > Clostridia > Oscillospirales > Acutalibacteraceae > UBA737. Next base: position 14,064 of record JAFZIK010000045.1, read on the forward strand.
GTCTGAACCGCCGCAAAGCGAATATATAAGCCCGCCGCCGAAGGAATCTCCGCCGCCCACGCGGTCTACCATATGTATGCGATAGGTCGGCGAGAAAACGGCGGTTTTGGTTTCGCCGTCATAAAGCATACCCGACCATTCGTTATCGCTTGCCGAAATGGAGCCGCGAAGCGTGATAGCCACCTTCTTGAAGTTAAAACGGTCCACAAGCTGCCGCGCAACGCTGATATAACCGTCGCGGTCAAGCTTGCCGGCGTTTATATCGCTGCCCGCCGCTTCTATGCCGAAAACGTCCTTCGCGTCCTCTTCGTTTGCTATGCACACGTCAATGTATCGCATAAGGTTGCCCATGACCAGGCAGGCGTCCTCCCGGCTCCACAGTTTGTTGCGGTAATTAAGATCGCAGGATACCGTGATGCCGCGCTCCTTTGCGGCCTTGCAGGCGGCAAGGCATATTTCGGGCAGATCTCCGCCTAAAGCGGGGGTTATGCCAGTAAAATGGAACCAATTCGCGTTTTGGAATATGGCGTTCCAGTCAAATTCATTTGCCTTTGCGGTCGCAATAGCGGAATTTGCGCGGTCGTATATCACCTTTGAGGGGCGCTGTGAAGCGCCTTTTTCGCAAAAATATATGCCGAGCCGGTCGCCGCCGCGCAGGATATGATCCGTATCAACGCCAAAACGCCGCAAGGCGTTTACGGCGCACTGGCCTATCTCGTGCGCGGGCACCTTTGAAACAAAGGCGGCTTGAGCGCCGTAGTTTGCCAGAGAAACGGCAACGTTCGCCTCGGCTCCGGCAAAGGTGATCTCAAATTTATCCGATTGAACAAAGCGGTAGTATCCCTCGGGATTGAGCCGCATCATAATTTCTCCGAACGTAATAACTTTCATAGTAATCTCTCCCGTAATGTTTTTAAGAATATTCTTCAAATTTGCCCGCTAAAGCTTTGCCCACCTTTGCGGTATAGCAAAGAAGCGGTAAATAAAGTTCATCGGGCAGGGCGTCGAAACTGTGGATTATCTCCATATCGAGCGCGCCTTCAAATTCCTTATCCGCCAACGCCTTCATTATATTATCCCAGTTATGAACACCCGCGTAGGGTATCCAGTGTCTATCGACCTTACCGTCGGTATCCTGGATGTGAACGCACTTAAGCATATCCGCTTCCATACCGGAAATGTAATCTTCGGGCGGAATGCCCATAAGCGCGGCGTGACCGGTATCAACGCAGTCGCAAAAGACCGGCGAATCCAAAAGCCTTATAAAATGCGAAAGCCGGTTAGGGCGCCAGAATATGGAACCGACAAGGTTTTCTATCGCTATCCTAACGCCGCATTTTTCGGCGTATGGCTGGAGCGATTTATAAAAATTATAGTTTATATCGAAAAAATCGGCGTTATCGGGGACCTCTATGCTGTGAACAACTATCTGTTTTGCTCCGAGTATCGCCGCGTATTCGATCGAGCGCACCGTGTCGGCAAATGATTTATCGCGAACGTCGGTTTTTATATCGGGCTTTAAACCGAAAGGAGCGTGCGCCTGCACGCATAAAAGACCCAGTTTGTCAAGTTCCGCTTTTGTTTTTTGCGCTTTTTTAATATGATCCGTAAGGTCAAAGGCGGCGCCGCTTACGCCCTCGTTAAAGGAATAATCCACGCCGTCAAACCCTGCGCTCTTTATCATTTCAAGCGCTTTTTCTTCTCCGAATTTTTGCCTTAACGGAAAATTTTCGATGCTTATTATCATATCATTATCCCTGCGCTTTCAGATTTTTTACAAATATTTTTGCAAGGGCGGTTATTTTATCAAATTCACCGTTTTCTATAAGATCGCGCTTTATGAGCGAACCGCCAACGCCTACGCCCGCCGCGCCCGCTTTAAGGAAACCGGCGCAGTTTTCGGCGTTAACGCCGCCTACCGCCAAAAGCTTTATGTGCGAAAGGGGCGCTTTTATCGCCTTTATGTATTCCGCGGCGCCGGCAAGGCAGGGGAAAACCTTTACGAAGTCCGCGCCGGCGGTGTGCGCCTTTTTAATTTCCGTGGCGGTGTAGGCACCGGGTATCGATACAAGACCGATCTCTACCGTATGCCTTATAACCGCTTCGTCGGCGTCGGGTGAAATGATGAATTCCGCTCCGGCGGCAGCCGCTATATCCGCCTGCTCTGCCGTGAGCACCGTTCCCGCGCCCGCCGATACTTCTGGCAGTGCGGCTTTAATACTTTTTATGCTTTCGGCTGTCATATTGAATTTATCCGGGTGCTTTTGGTCAAATGTGACTTCTATAAGCGTTATGCCGCCCGCCGCCAGCGCCTTTGCGGTTTTAACGGCGGCGTCCGTGTCCAGACCGCGGATGATCGCTATGATCTTGTTTTCTTCGATTTTTTTAATTATCTGCTCTCTCATATATAATACCTCCGCTGTTACCATTCCGCCACAGAGCCGTCGGCATGGCGCCAAACGGGGTTTTTCCAGTTGTGCGGGTTTTTGTTTTCTTCAATTACAAGTTCTTTATTTACCTCAACTCCGAGACCCGGCAGTTCAGGCAGATCAACAAAACCTTCGGTAAAAGCAAAATCTTCCTTATTATCAACGTAATCGAGAACGCTTTTGCCAACGTTATAATGTATACCTATGCTCTGCTCCTGTATCACCGCGTTGTAACTTACCGCGTCAACGTTAAGGCAGGCGGCAAGCGCAATGGGACCGAGCGGGCAATGGGGCGCCAGCGCAACGTCGTAAGCTTCCGCCATGGCTGCGATCTTGCGGACCTCGCTTATGCCTCCGGCGTGGGAGAGATCGGGCTGGATAATATCCACACCGCCGATACTGAGAAGCCGCTTAAAATCGTATTTTGAAAAGAGCCGCTCGCCGGTTGCTATCGGTATGTTTGATGCCGCCGCGATCTCGGGAAAATATTCCATATGCTCGCAAAGCACCGGCTCTTCAATAAACATCGGGTCGAATTCCTCAAGCTTTTTGGCAAGTATCTTTGCCATCGGTTTATGCACTCTGCCGTGAAAATCTATAGCGATACCGAAGTGTTTGCCGCAGGTCTCCCTTATGGCGGCGACCCGCTCTAAAACGGCGTCGATCTTATCGTAACTGTCTATCATCTGCAGTTCTTCGGTGGCGTTCATCTTTACCGCCTTAAAACCGGCGTTCATTTTTTCTTTTGCGGCGCCGGCTACGTCGGATGGGCGGTCGCCGCCTATCCAGGAATAAACCTTCATTTTGTTCCGGCATCTGCCGCCTAAAAGCTCGTAAACCGGAACGCCTAAAACCTTGCCCTTAATATCCCACAGCGCCTGGTCTATGCCCGATATTGCGCTCATCAGAACGCCGCCGCCGCGATAAAAACCGGCGCGGTATAACGTTTCCCAAAGCCCCTCGATACAGGAAGGGTCCTGCCCGATAAGGTAATCCCGCATTTCGTTTACGCAGGCGAGCACCGCGGCGGCGTGCCCTTCAAGCACCGCTTCGCCCCAGCCTGTAACGCCGGTATCGGTTTCGATCTCAACAAAGCCCCAACGCGGGCGCACAAAATAGGTGTTTACACTCTTTATCTTCATTATTGCTCCTCTTTTTAACCGAATTTTCTTGCGTTTATTTGGATCTATGATATAATTATACCGTAAAATAATGCAATTACTTGCCAATTTTGCTTTATTTTATGTCAATTATTTATATTGGAGGCGGGGCAATGCAGGCAACACTCGGTATCGAACGCGAGCTTGAAGATAAGCTTAAAATCATCGATTACCACAACGGCAACGGCGATTTTCATTTTCATTCGCAGATCGAGATATGCTTTGTCACCTCAGGCGAGATAGACGCCCTTGTGAATAATCACCTTCAGCGCCTTAAGGCGGGGGAGTTATCGGTGGCGCTCGGGTATGATACCCACCTTTACACGCCGGTGGGCGATTCGTATTTCAGCGTTCTTATAATTCCCGCCGATATATCCGAAGATTTTGCGGCTTTCGTCAACAATAAAGCCATAACAAATCCGTTTGTCTGCCAAAGTGCCCTCACCGGACGAATAACGAAATGCTTTGATGAAATAAGGGATCATAAGAATAACGCTCTTACGGTAAGGGGAAACGTCTATATGATCTTAGGGCTTATCGCCGAAAACGTTGTTTTTGAGGATCGCGCCGCCTACGGCGAAAGCGGGCTGATCTCTGATATCCTTATGTATATCCATAATAATTTTTGCGATGATATATCGCTTGCTTCGGTGTCACGCCATTTCGGATACAACCCGAGCTATATATCCCATTTATTCAAATCGTGCTTTAATATCGGGATCGCGCGGTATATAACCGTTTTAAGGCTCAAAAAAGCGGTATCGCTTTTAAAGGGACAAAAGCACGGCGCCGTCTTTTGCGCGTTTGACAGCGGCTTTCGCTCGCTTCGCACCTTTTACAGAGCTTTTCAAAACGAGTTCGGGTGCTCGCCTAAGGAATACCTTAAAAAGGAAACCTGACCGCCTGTTTCGGTTCGGGTATAAAATAAGACTGCCGCAGGCGGCGGCAGTCTGTTAAACACCTATTTAATATACTGATGCGGCAAAGCGTCTTGTATCAGCAGAAAACCAGAGCTATAATAATGGAAACGGCAAGATATATGAGACCGAAAAACAGCGAATAATTAAACGTTTCGGACCGCTGTTCATCGCGGTCTTTTTTGTATTCCCCGAATTTCTTGGTGTTTTTATCTATGCTGCGCACAAAAACGTATCTCGTTATATCAAAATCACCGAAGCGGGCAAAGGTTGCCACAACTCCCGCCAGTATCAGTATAAGACTGATTATCAGCAGAGTATCTGAAAATACCGTAAGCTTATTCTTTTCCGCCGTCAGCGCCTTTATCACCGGATACGCAAGGGTGACCGGTGCGGCGATAAGCATTGTTTTGATTTTTGATTTGTTCAGTGTTCCGAAAATTTTGTTTAAAAGTTTCATAGCATTATTATATGTTACGGGCGGCGTTTTGTCAATCGCAAATGCGTTCGCGCGTGTTTGTGCGATATTGCCGATTTTTGTTAATAATACGCCCGAAAAAATCCGATTTTCATCACTTTTTTATTGACATACGGAAGGTTTTGGTATAAAATAATGTAGATTCCATAAGACCGAGGCTTCTGGGATCCGATTATTTCGATCATCGAAAGGAGAAAAAATTATGAAAAGAATTCTCTCGGTTATCCTTGCGGTTCTTTTGTGTGCAATTTGCTTATGCTCATGCGGTAATAATCAGCAGCAGCAACAGGCCGCTTTGGAGACAACATATTCAATGATTGATACCTTTGATATCACAACATTGGATTATGTTTTCAACAACAAGTCTTCTAACGGAGACTACACCTGCAACTTCATCGAAGGTCTTCTTACTCAGGACAATCACGGCAAACTTATTGCCGGTATGGCTGAGAAATGGGAAGCCAATGAGGATGCAAGTGTTTGGACGTTCACCATTCGCAACAATGCCAACTGGGTAACCAGCGAAGGCGAAGTTTATGCGCAGGTAACAGCTGAAGATTTCGTTACCGGCCTTAAGCACGCAGCTGATTCTCAGTCCGAGACCCTCTCCCTTGTTGAAGACCTTATCGTAGGCCTTAAGGCTTACTGCGAAGGTTCCGGCGCTTGGGAAGACGTAGGCATCAAAGCCGAAGGCAACGTTCTTACCTATACCCTTACTCAGCCCTGCGGTTATTTTGACGGTATGACCACCTATTCCATCCTTTACCCGATCAATGCAGAGTTCCTTGAGTCCAAGGGCGACAAGTTCGGTGCTGTAGAGCCCGCCGGCATTCTTTACAACGGATGCTACATTCTCACTTCCATAGTTTCCAACCAGGAAGTTAAGTTCGACAAGAACGAGAATTACTATGACAAGGACAACGTATTTGTTGAACACGTTAAGGTAACCTTCACCAACGGTGAAGACCCCGCTCAGGCGTTCAATATGTTCACCAAGGGCGAAGTTACCCAGGCTGCCATCAACTCCAGCCTCCCCGATGTTGTTGAAGTTGCTGACAGAGATTACAAAGACAATCAGTATAAGTCGATGACGACCGCTACCACTTACTGGGGCGCTTTCAACTTCGACCGTCAGAGCTATGCTCTTTACAACAATCCGTCTATCAAGACAACTGATAAGACCGATGCTCAGAAAGCCGACACCAAGGCGGCTATCCTCAACAAGAACTTCCGTCTCGCGGTTTATGCCGCATATTCGACCAAGGCCACCCAGGCTATAACCAAGGGTGAAGACAGAGCTCTTGACGCGGCAAGAAACACTCTTGTTCCTTATACCTTCGCTTCCAAGAGCGACGGCACCGCTTACGGCGCCCTCGTAACCAAGTATCTCGAAGAGCTTGAGCCCGCTTTCGCAGGTATCGATCTTAACGACGGTCAGGACGCATGGTATAGCGTTGATAAGGCAAAGGCGTTTGCCGAAGCAGCAAAGACCGAGCTTGGCGATTCCGTAAAAGAATGGCCGGTTCACCTTGATTATCCTGTTCTCTCCACCAACGAGAACAACAAGAACGCCGCTCTTGCTATGAAGAAGAGCATTGAAGACGCTATAGGCGATTACGTTAAAGTTAACCTCGTTATGTTTGACGATAAGGCCGATTATTACAGCGCTTTCTATACCGTTCCTACAGGTAAGGATAACTCCATCGACTTCGCGTTCAGCGCAGGCTGGGGCCCGGACTACGGCGATCCGCTCACCTATATCAACTGCTACAATGCTGAAAACGGCGATATGCTTGCATATTCCGGCATCAACCTTAAGGCAGAAGGTCAGTCCGCTTCCAACGTTGCGGCTCTTGAAGCTATAGGTCTTATGGATGTTCTCGATCAGCTCAAAGCGGCTGCCACTTTAAGCGGCGACGCCCGTGTTGATGCTTTCGCGAAGATCGAAGCCACCCTTCTTGCCAACGGTATAATCAGACCGTTTACCACCTCCGGTGCCAACCTCCTTGTTTCCAAGGTTGTTCCGTTCTCGGCAGGTTACGGTCTCTACGGTCAGGCATCCTATAACGTAGTTCCTTACTTCAAGTATATGAAGGTTCAGAAGGACGTTGTTACCACTGCTGACTATAATGCGGCAAAGGAAAAATGGTTAAAGGGTGAATAATCAGGTTTTGAATTTACCTGCATTTTGTTAATCTATTAAGACAAGGCGAGAATCGGAAGACCTGTTCTTCCGACTCTCGCTGGTCTAATTAAGGAGATCATTATGAAAAAGGGTTACATACTTTTGCGATTATTAAGATCGCTGATATCCCTGTTTATAATAATAGTGATCGTTTTTGTTATGGTGTATGCCCTTATCCCGCGCGAAAACGTTTTTTCTGAGGATGAGACCTTCCGTAAGCTCGGCGGCAAGCCGGATCAGAGAACAGAGTATAAATATTCAACGTGGGAAAAACTCGGCTACATTGATTACGTTACAATTTCGGATTACTGCGTGGAGCTTTACGGCCAGGCGGATGAAAGGGTAGAGAAAGCTCTTTCGCCCGATTCGCCCGAGTCGGCTCAGTTCTGTGAAAAATACAGGAACGAAGGATATACCATCGAAACCTTTACGGGCAGCGGGCGGTATTATGCGTATAAGGACGTTCCTTTGGCCAAGCGTTTAATCTCTTGGTTCTCTAATATTATTAAGATCGATCATCCGTGGGCTGTGCAGGATAGCAACAACCCCGATCTTCCGCGCTATATCAAGTTCGGAACAACGCCTACCGGAGGACTTGCCCTGATAGGCAGCGGAACCGTTTATAAGTATCCGATCTATACCGATACTAACTTCCCTTATATCCACCAGAACATCATCAAACTCAACTTCGGCGAATCCTATCCCACCTTCCAGGGGCAGGACGTTATGGACGTTATATTCCAGTCCCAGGGTGAAGAGGTAAAAAGAGAGGTTAAGTTTGAGACCGGTTATCAGATGAATTCGGCTATCATATTCGGCACACTCAAATATAAATATAAAACCGATAGGCTGGATTCCAATAAATTCGTAGATAATTACGCAGATTATCAAACAAAGAAAAGCCAGCCCTCGATGATAGGGACCTCCTTCATTATGGGTGTTATTGCTCTTGTGCTTGCATATCTTATCGGTCTGCCGATGGGCGTTGCAATGGCAAGGAATAAGGAAAAGCTTGTTGATAAGCTGGGTATGGTATATATAATCTTCATTATCGCCGTTCCTTCGCTGGCTTATATTTATCTGTTCAGATTCCTCGGAACTACCCTGTTCGGCCTGCCTTCGGTATTCACTGTTTACGGCTCGTCCGATATCCGTTCATGGATACTTCCGGCGGTCTCGCTTGCTCTGCCCTCCATTTCTTCTCTTATGCTTTGGATGAGAAGATACGTTGTGGACCAGATGAACTCTGATTACGTTAAATTTGCAAAGGCAAAGGGACTGAGCAAAAGAGAAATATTCAACAATCATATTTTCAAAAACGCGGTCATTCCGATAGCCCACGGTATTCCGGCGGCGCTTGCCGTTTGTATAACGGGCGCCATAATAACCGAATCGGTCTATTCCGTTGGCGGTATGGGTAAAATGATCCCGGAATCTATCAGCAAGTATAACAACTCGATGATAGTGGCGCTCGTGTTTATGTTCTCGGGCATTTCGGTTTTGTCTGTTCTGCTCGGCGATATCATCCTTACCAAGGTTGATCCGAGAATTTCTCTCAGTGAGAAGGCGGGGAGGTCATAATGAATTACTTTAAGAAGCATATGTTTGATAAATTCAGCCTCAGCCGTGACGATTTCGGGAAGGCGCCGGAAGAGATTACCGAAGAAGCCGCCGATATAAACGAGGACGAGCTCTTTGAGTTTGCCGAATTTGATGAGAAAAAATCGGAGATCATCGCCGCGCCGCGTTATTCTTACTGGAAATCGGTTTGGAAAACCTTTATAAGCAGCAAGTTTACAGTATTTGTAGCTATATTCGTTATACTTATCGTTCTGTTCTCCTTTATATATCCTAAGTTTTCGGATTACGACCCCATGAACGCAAAGCACATCAACGATGCAAGCCATAAATATCTGCGTCCTTCACTCGAGCATATTTTCGGAACCGATAATATCGGCGAAGAGGTGTTCGACGTGGTATGGGCGGGCGCCCGCAACTCGCTTATCATCAGTCTTTCGGCTACGGCTATCGATATGATAATAGGCATAATCGTAGGCGCGATATGGGGCTTTTCCAAAAAAATGGATAAGTGGATGATCGAGATCTACAACGTTATTGCAAACGTGCCCTTCCTGCTTCTTGCGATGATCCTTTCCTACGTTCTCGGCGCAGGCTTCGGTCCGCTGATACTTACCATGACGGTCACCGAATGGATATTCGTTGCCTATTTCATCCGAACGCAGGTAATGATAATAAGAGACCGCGAATACAATCTCGCTTCCAAGTGCTTAGGGACAAGCAGCGGCGTAATGATAGTAAAGAACATTCTGCCGTATATGATATCGATAATTATGACCTATATATCAAGGCAGGTCCCGATGCTTATCTCCTATGAGGTTTTCCTTTCTTATATGGGACTCGGTCTCGGAACGCAGTATGCCTCGTTGGGGCGCACGATCTCGAGCTATAAGTCTTATATGATGGGATATCCGCACCTGTTCTGGATACCCGTTGCGGTTCTCGCCATCATATCGATTTCTCTGTATATAGTGGGACAGAAGCTGGCTGACGCCGCCGATCCCCGCACGCACAGATAGGGGGTGGGTATTGTGGCTGATAAGAATATTATCCTGTCCGTAAAGGACGTTGAGGTAAAATTCCGCGTTCGCGAGCACTATCTTACCGCGATCAGGAACGTTTCGCTCGATCTTTACGAGGGCGAGACCTTCGCTATCGTTGGCGAATCGGGAAGCGGAAAATCGGTATTCACCAAGACCTTTACCGGTATGCTTGAATCAAACGGCGCGATAACCAACGGTTCTATCCTTTTCCACGATACGGACCTTGCCACGCTTAAATCCGATAAGGAATGGGAAGGCATACGCGGCGCCAAGATATCCACGGTTTTCCAGGATCCTATGACCTCGCTCAACCCTATAAAAACCATAGGTTCTCAGATAGTTGAGGTAATCGAAAAGCACCAGGGTATATCGAAGGCGGAAGCAAAGAAACAGGCGATCAGTATGATGACGCGCGTCGGCATCCCCGATGCCGAAAGCCGCTTCGATGAATACCCGTTCCAGTATTCCGGCGGTATGCGCCAGAGGATAGTTATCGCTATCGCGCTATCCTGCCACCCCGAGATACTTATCTGCGATGAGCCTACAACGGCGCTTGACGTTACCATTCAGGCGCAGATCATAAAGCTTATACGCGATCTTCAAAAGGAGCTCGGCTTTACCACCGTATATATCACGCACGATCTCGGCGTTGTTGCCAAGGTGGCGGATAGAGTAGGCGTTATGTATGGCGGTCAGATCATCGAATACGGAACGGTTGAAGAAATATTCTACGATCCGAAACATCCGTATACCTGGGCGCTGCTTTCCTCTTTGCCGCAGCTTGGTATTAAAGGCGAGGATCTGTATTATATTACCGGAACTCCGCCCTCGTTATTCAATAAGATAATCGGCGATTCCTTTGCGCCCAGAAACGCAAAGGCGATGAAGATCGATTTTGCAAAAGAACCGCCCTTCTTCAAGATCACGGATACCCATTACGCCAAAACGTGGTTGCTTGATCCGCGTGCTCCGAAGCTTGAAAAGCCCGAAGCGATCAAGGATCTTCACGAGAAGATATCGAAAATGACCGGAAAGGGAGGAGCATTCTATGTCGATGAATAACGAACGCGAAGTGATCCTTTCGGTCAAACACGTAGACGTTACGTTCGGTGATAACAAGAAAAAGCCGTTCAAGGCGGTCAAGGACGCAAATTTTGATATCTACCGCGGCGAGACCTTCGCGCTGGTGGGTGAATCCGGAAGCGGAAAAACCACGCTTGGGCGCGCGATCATAAGGATAAATTCCTGCTCCGCCGGCGAGATAATCTTTGATGGCGAACGCATTTCCGGCAAGATATCACGTCAGCAGGATAGGAGCGTTATAAGAAATATTCAGATGATATTCCAGGATCCTGCCGCCTCGCTCAATGAGCGCGCCACGATCGAATACTGCGTTTCAGAAGGACTATACAATTTCCATTTGTATAAGAACGAGCAGGATAGGATCGCAAAGGTAGATAAGGCACTTGAGGACGTGGGACTTCTTCCCGAGCATAAATCAAGATATCCGCATGAGTTTTCCGGTGGTCAGCGCCAGCGTGTGGGTATTGCCCGCGCGATGATAATGGAGCCGAAATTCATCATTGCCGATGAACCCATTTCCGCTCTGGACGTTTCTATCAGGGCGCAGGTCCTTAACCTTATGAATAAGCTCAAAAAGGAAAAGAACCTCACCTATCTGTTTATCGCGCATGACCTTTCGGTCGTTCGGTTTATTGCCGACCGTATCGCGGTCATCCACCTCGGAAGAATAGTAGAGATAGCGGAATCCGAAGTTCTCTTCAAATATCCGGTGCATCCGTATACCGTTTCATTGCTGAGCGCCGTTCCTATGCCCGATCCGATCATCGAAAAGCAGAGGGAACCGATCGTTTACACAAAAGAAGAAGACGATCCGAACGCGGCGCCCCGCGAGATGCGCGAGATACGTCCGGGGCATTTTGTATATGCCAACGATGAGGATATGAAGATCTATCTTGACCGTCTCGAAAAAATGGAGGCATTCCACGGCGAATAAGTGGTTTGATGCTATAAGTAAATCCCCCGGGTCCCATAAGGGATCCGGGGGATTTTGCAAACCGTTCTTTTGATACTTTCTTACCAAAAATACAACCGCCCCAAGGAGAAAGCAAAAAACAATGGTAAATGAGGATCGCCCGGCGCAACGCGCCGGCACGCACGCGGGCTAACCGAACGTCCGCCGGAAGTTCGGCATTTTGCTTTTAAAAAAAGAATCGGGCGTGTGCACGAATGAAAACAAAAGTGAAATCGCGGCTTTGCCGCGGTGAAATCTTCGGGCAAAGCCCTTAGGTGAAATCGAAGTCTTCGACTTCGGTGAAATTAAATCCGTCCTACACCCCGCGAAGCGGGATTTCACCGCCGGAGGCGATTTCACCCACCGTAGGTGGATTTCACCCGTCCGCAAGGACGGATTTAGTTGAAAAGACTCATCTTTTTGTAGACAAAAGATGAGTCTTTTCTGGTGGAGACGGAGAGGATCGAACTCTTGACCTCCTGAATGCCATTCAGGCGCTCTCCCAGCTGAGCTACGCCCCCGAGCGAGTTATATAATAACACATAAATCTAAAAAAGGCAATAAAAATTTTTAAAATTATCACATTTTTATTGACATAAACGGGTTGTTTGGGTTATAATCACATATTGATAGGTTATATATGTTGGAAAGTATCGCTATTTGTGATTTTCCGACTCTGCAAGGAGGTTAAATATAATGAAACGAACATACCAGCCTAAAAAGATCCACCGTAAAAAGGAACACGGATTCTTAAAGAGAATGGCAACTTCAAACGGCAGAAAGGTTCTTGCTCGCAGGAGGGCAAAAGGAAGAAAGCAGTTAACCTACTAAACTTTCGTAAGCCACACAAGTGTGGCTTTTCCTTTTATATGCCTTATAAAAGGAGAACTCTATGAAACGGAACGATAAACTAAAGCAGAACTGGGAATTCCGCCGCCTGTATACGCGCGGCAAGTGTATCTCTGCACCGGCGTTTGTTCTTTATTACGCAAAGGGCAAAGCGGGCAGGGTGCGGCTCGGTATTACGGCGGGCAAAAAGATCGGCACCGCGGTCTCGCGCAACCGTGCAAAGCGGGTAATAACCGCGGCGTTCGATGCGATCTTGCCGGATATAAAAAAAGGCTACGATTTTGTTGCCGTGGCGCGCGGGCGCACACCATTTTTTAAGAGCACGCGTGTGGCGGAAATGCTTTACGGTCTGCTTCGGGATAACGGGTTGATAGATTTATGAAAAATCCGGTTTCATTCGTTTTAACGGGCATCATAAAACTATACCGCAAGCTGATATCCCCGCTTAAACTGCCGAGCTGCAGGTTTACCCCTACCTGCTCGCAGTATGCGATCGAGGCGATAGAGGTCCACGGCGCTTTCAAGGGGAGTTTTCTCGCAATCCGCAGGATTCTGCGCTGCAACCCCTTTTGCAAAGGCGGTTACGATCCGGTCCCGCCCAAAAAAACAAAAAACAGATAAAAACCCACGGGATGGTGTGATATATGTTTGATTTTATAAATGTGCCGTTCGGTTATATTTTAAGGTTTTTTGCGCAGATCTTTAACGGCAATTTTGCCGCTTCGGTTTTTGCGTTTACTTTGCTTATAAACGTTATTCTTATACCGCTCAGCATTAAAAGCCAGAAATCCTCGGTTTCACAGATGCGCGTAAAACCGAAGCTTGATGAGCTTAAAAAGAAATACGGCGATGACCGCCGCAGGATGGCTGAAGAACAGCAAAAGCTCTATCAGGAAGAGGGTATATCGTTTGCGGGCGGTTGTTTGCCGCTTATTGTAAGAATGGTATTGCTGCTCAGCATTTACTGGCTTATTCTGTCGCCGCTCACCTATATGGCGGGGGCGGAAAAGGCAACGGTCGAAAACGTTACCAATCATATGTCCGCCGAGTCAAACTCTAAAAACAGCAATCAACTGCGGTTGGTGAAGGTTATTATTGAGGATATAAACGGCGATGAAAACGCGGTGAAAAACGCCTTTACCGATGAAAACTTTGATAGCGTCAAGGATGATTATAACTACGTTAAGGAAAAGTATAAAGAAGCGAATATCAACTTTGATCTTTTCGGTATAGATTTGACCTCGACCCCGAACTTTTCCTTTGATATTTTCAATAAATTCGAGTGGGTATGGCTGCTGCCGATATCGGCGTTTTTAGCCCAAATGCTCACAAGCGTTGTATCGATGAGGATAAACAAGCGTATAAACCCGGATGCCCCCACTATGGCGGGTATGCTGCTTATTATGCCTGTAATATCGCTGTTTATCGGTTTCAACTTCCCCGGCGGCGTATGCTTCTATTGGATATGCTCATCTCTTATCGGCGGAGCCATCCAGTCGTGCGTTCAGGTATTTTACGGACCGCACAGGCTCCTGGCGCGCGAGCGTGAAAAAGAGCTTTCAAAGGTGTGCGATTTTGAGAACGGCCAGCGCAAAAAGTTTGAAACCGAATAACATATTATTTTTAAGGAGGACTTTTCTTGATTAAGGAAGCAGTGGGCTTCGGCGAAACGGTAGATGCAGCTAAAGAAGACGCTATGCTTGCACTCGGCGCTACTGCCGAGGATGACGTTCAGATCGAGATTCTCGAAATGCCCAAGAAAAAGGTGCTTGGGATGTTCGGCGGTTCCCGCGCAAAGGTGCGCGTTTTTATAGAACTGCCCGATAAAATTGAAAAAGCACAGCCGAAGACCCGGAAAGAAAACAAAAAGAAAGAAAAAAATCAACCAAAGGCAGAACCCAAAAAAGAAGAACAGAAAAAAAGCGAACAAGACAAACCGGCGGAAAAACCGGCCGAGCCGGAATACGGTCCCGCGGTGGAAGCGGATAAGATCCCGGCTGATTCAAAGGCGGGCAAAGCAGTTGCCTATTTAAAGGGCGTTCTCGCAGGCTTCGGTTACGAAAACTTTGCCGTGACCGTAGCCGAAAAAGAAAACGGAGCGCTTATTTCGCTTGAGGGCGAGGACCTCGGCGTTATTATCGGCAGGCGCGGCGAAACGCTTGAGGCGCTGCAGACCCTCGTTTCCCTTGCGGCAAACAAGGGCGGCGGATTCTATAGGGTAAGCATCAATATCGGCGATTACCGCGAAAAGCGCGAGCAGGCGCTTAAAGCTCTTGCCGAAAAGATCGCCGCTCAGGTGCTTTCTACCGGCAGAAACCGCGTGCTCGAGCCGATGAGCCCGTATGAGCGAAGGATAATCCACACCGCCATTCAGCAGGTAAATGGCGTTACGTCCGATTCCGTAGGCGAAGGCGAAAACCGCCGCGTTGTGATACACCAGGAGGGCAAAAGGTTTGATGCCGAGCGTTCAGGCAGGCGTCCCCGCGGCAGAGGGCGCGAACGCAGGCCTTCAAACACCGTGACCGCGGCGCCTACCCGTGAACCGATGAAGGATAGCGACGTTCCGCTTTACGGCAAAATCGAAAAATAAACGTGTTACCGGGCATCACACGATGCCCGGTATTTTTATATGCCCGTTGATACAAATTTCTTGACCGCGTGGCAATAATCCGATATAATAACAGTATACAAAGATGAGAGGTGCAGTATGAGAAAAATCTTCAAAACGCTTTCATTCGCGTTATCGGTAATGATCGCCGCAAGCTGTTTTTCCTTGTTCGGCGCGGTTATCAGCGCGGAGCAGAGCGATATTTTTATATACAGAGTTGAAGGCGACGTCTCGGTTTTAACGGGACTTGACAGCGCCGCTTCGGGCGATATAGTGGTTCCCGATACGCTTGGCGGCAAAGAGGTTGTTATGGTGGACGGTGCTTTTAATTTCAACAGCAAAGTGACCTCTGTTGTTTTACCTGACGATATAGAGGTAATAACCAAAGAATCATTCGCGTATTGCACTAACCTCAAAAGCATTAAGTTGCCGGAGAACCTCAAAAAAATCGGCGAGGCGGCGTTTTCGGGCTGCACTTCGCTTACCGGGGTAGTTATGCCCGACAGCGTTACCGAGATAGGCGAGTATGCTTTTGCCTGGTGTGAGAAAATGACTTCGGTCACGCTTTCAGAGAATTTAACGTGGATAAGCAGAGGCGCCTTCTCGGGGTGTCTGCAGCTTGCCGATATATCTATGCCCGAGAAGGTAAGCTACATTGGGCAGGACGCCTTTTCGGATACGGCTTATTGCAGCAACGAAAGCAACTGGGATAACAACGTTCTTTATGTCGGGAAACATCTTTTGAAGGCAAGGACGGGGCTTTCCGGTCGCTGTGAGGTGAGAAGCGATACAAAGTCGATCACCGATTATGCTTTCAGCGGTTGCACTATGCTTAAAGAGCTTGTAATATATTTGCCGACGAAAAGAATAGGTCAGAGCATTGCGTTTAATTGCACAAGTCTCACCGATATATATTATGCCGGCACCGTTGCCGACAGGAAAAAGATGATAATCGGCAAAAGCAACAGCAGTTTTACCGATAGACCCACCTGGCACTATGAGTATGATCCGGACGTTAAGGAATACGCGCCCGGCGATATAAACGGCGATGAACTTGTGAACAACAAGGATGCTTTGCGGCTTTTCAAATACCTTTCCGATTGGGGCGTTGAAGTGCAGGCGGACGTGCTTGACGTGAACGGCGATACGGTAGTAAATAATAAGGACCTGACGCGCCTGTTTCAATATCTTTCCGGTTGGGATGTCAAAATATATTCAAAGAATATTTGCCCTTATGAAGGCGGGGACTACGGCCCGGTGATCGGCTTTTGATCAAGAAACTTTACGCGATCCGGCGCATTTCTGTGCGAAATGCGCCGGATCGTTTTATTATGTCCTTGAATGTCGTATAAAACCTCCGTAATATACTCACGGCTGTGCAAAGCAGGGAGGTGAAAATTTGATATTTTCAAAGGTAGTGAATCAGAATCTTACTCTTTACTACGACGACGTAGTTGCGGATAGCGTCCGTTATCTCGAGATGCGTTTTGATTTCAGCGACGATTGGGCGGGGTATACTAAGACCGCGGTTTTCAGAAACGAAGAAAACGATACCACCGTAACGGTTTTAATGGTATCCGGTGAGCCTCTTTATATCGGGGAGGGCGCCTGTCTCGTTCCGCACGAGGTGATAAAGTGCCCCGAATTCACCGTTTCGGTATTCGGCGTATCGGGTGATTCCACCGTAACGACCGATGCCAAAAGAGTGATCGTTCACAAAAGCGGTTACCGTCAGGGCGAAACACCGGAGGAACCCACACCGAGCGAATATGAGCGGATAGTAACACTTGTCACCTCGGCGGTAAATACGGCGCAGTCGGTCCGAACCGACGCCGATAACGGCGTCTTCGACGGCGATAAGGGCGATAAGGGTGATAAAGGCGACAAAGGCGATAAGGGCGATAAAGGGGACAAAGGCGATAAGGGCGATAAAGGGGACACCGGAGCCACACCCGCTACGGACAGTAACTACAACCCCGCAAGTGATAACGCCCAAAGCGGTAAGGCGGTGGCGCAGGCGATCGCAACCAAACAGGAGAAGTTTGCAAATCTTACGTCGGAAGGCGGCGATGTAAGTTTGTTCCCGGAGAGAGGCGAAGCGGTATATTTTGAAGGTAAATTCCGGCTTAAACCGGATCCTAACGCCGATGAACAGCAAACCGATTTAATAAACCGTGAAATGCTCTACGCGTATCATGATGCCGAAAAGCAAAACGTTCTTACCGCCGGAGAAAATATTACAATATCCGGCAGCACCATATCCGCGAGCAAAAGCAAGGAGTGGCGGGTTATCGCAAACGAAACGATAACCGAGGATACCGAGGCAAGGTATTACACCTTTAGCGTTGATAAAGATAATAAGCCGTTTGTTTTAAGACAGGCGAGAATACACGTTTTTTGCCCTGCCGACAGCGGTATTTCCGGCAATCAGAACGGATACGTTTATTTATCGAGCGATAACCATTTGTCATACAACGTTCATTACGGCGCGATAAGTTGGAAAACTCAGAATTCCGATTTCAACTTCTTTGCCGATATATACGCGTTTGAAAACGCGCCGACGTATATGCGCTTTGCGGATAAGGTATCCACCTCTACCGTAACTCCGGAACCCGAAAAAGTGAGCATAGGTTCACCCGCAACGGTTTACGGGCAGATTCAGGGAATAAGGGTCCTGCTTAACTCGGGCTCGTTCAAAGCGGGAACGCGTATCGTTATTGAGGGCTTGGACAAATAGTAACCTTTATGACAGTGTATCTTCAGACAGAAGATACACTATCTTTTTTGGTTGACTACCTTTTTGCTTTGTGGTATACTTTATAAGTAATATTATGCTTTAATGACAGTGGGCATAAAAAAAGAAATGGAGAACGCGGATATGTTTGATAACGTTAAATGGAAAGATAACGGAAAACTTAAACTGATGATAATAGTGGGCACACGCCCCGAAATAATACGGCTCGCGGCTGTTATAAACAAGTGCCGTAAGTATTTTGATACCATTCTTGTCCATACCGGTCAGAATTACGATTATACGCTTAACGGCGTGTTTTTTAAGGATCTTAAACTTGCCGACCCCGACGTTTATCTTGATGCGGTAGGCAAAGACCTCGGCGAAACGATGGGAAACATAATAGCAAAATCCTATGAACTTATGGCGCAGGTGAAACCCGAGGGCGTGCTTGTGCTCGGCGATACCAACAGTTGCCTTTCGGTAATAGGAGCGAAGCGGCTTCATATACCGATCTTCCATATGGAAGCCGGCAACCGCTGCAAGGATGAATGCCTGCCCGAGGAGACCAACCGCAGGATAGTTGATATAATATCCGACGTAAACCTTGCCTACAGTGAGCACGCGCGGCGCTATCTTGCAGAGTGCGGTCTGCCCAAAGAGCGCACCTACGTTACCGGTTCGCCTATGGCGGAGGTGCTGAGCGCCAACCTCGAGGAGATCGAAAACAGCGACGTTCACGCGCGCCTCGGGCTTCAGAAAGGTAAGTATATACTTCTTTCGGCGCACAGGGAAGAGAATATCGACACCGAAAAGAACTTTTTATCGCTTTTCGGCGCTATAAACAAAATGGCGCAAAAATACGATATGCCGGTGCTTTATTCCTGCCATCCGCGTTCCAAAAAACGGCTTGAGGCAACCGGTTTCAAACTCGATCCCCGCGTTGTGATGCATGAGCCGCTCGGCTTCCACGATTATAACTGCCTGCAGATGAACGCCTTTTGCGTTGTGTCGGACAGCGGCACTCTGCCCGAAGAAAGCAGTTTCTTTACTTCGATCGGCAAACCGTTCCCGGCGGTTTGTATAAGAACTTCCACCGAGCGCCCCGAGGCGCTTGATAAAGCGTGCTTCATAATATCCGGCATTGATGAAACGGGGCTTTTGCAGTCGGTCGATACCGCGGTGGAGATGAACAAAAACGGCGATATCGGTATACCCGTTCCGGTTTACACCGATTGCAACGTTTCGACCAAGGTGGTTAAGATAATTCAATCCTATGTAGGAATAGTTAATAAAATGGTTTGGAGAAAATCATAAAATCGGAGGATATATGAATACGGTTGATCGTTTGACCGCCCTTATTCGCAATGCGGTTACAGGCGAAAGCATTGATATTTCGGATGATTTTGACGCCGCTTTTGCCGCTGTTATTAAAACCGCCCGCAGGCACGAGATAGCTCATCTCGCGGCGTGGGCTATGCTTAATAACGGTCTTATTAAGGATGAAAACAACCGCAAAACCGCCGAAAAAATAGTTTATGAGGCCTCTTACAGAGATACTAAAAACAACCACGCATACGAACTGGCGTGCGATATTTTAAGCGGCGCGGGGATACAGTATATCCCGCTTAAAGGGATAGTGCTTAAAAAGTTGTATCCCGAAAGCTGGATGCGCTCAAGCTGCGACGTTGATATCCTTGTTCATAAGGCGGATTTCAAGCACGCGGTCTCGCTGTTTTGCGACCGCGGCTTTGAACTTGACGGCGATATGAATTTTCACGACGTTTCGCTTTTGTATGACGACAGTAATCTCGAGCTGCATTTCAGCATCTGCGAGAATATGAAAAATATAGATTTTGTGCTTAAAAAGGTCTGGGAAAACGCTGCCCCGGCCGGTGAGAATGTGTATTTTGAAACGAATGATTTTTTTGCTTTTCACCATATAGCGCATATGTCGTATCACTTCCTCGCGGGCGGCTGCGGGATAAGACCGTTTCTTGATATATGGATAATGCGCCGCAATGATTTCTTTGATGAAAGCAAGGTCGCCGAACTTTGCAAAACCGCAAAAATTTATGATTTTTATAGCACCGTTATGCACCTTACCAAGGTTTGGTTCGATGGCGCCGAGCATACGGAGCTTACAAGAAAACTCGAGAAATACACCTTAACCGGCGGCGCCTACGGATACTTCCCGAACAACGCGGCGGCGTATACCGTCCGCAACGGCGGAAAGGTTAAGTATCTGCTTACCCTCGCCTTCCCGCCCTATAGAAATATGAAGGCGTTGTATCCCGTTCTCAACCGCTTTCCGCCGCTTTTGCCGTTCTGTTACGTTTACAGGGTTTTTCAAAAAACGCTGGGCGGCAACAGCAAAAACGCTCATAAAAAATACGATATAATAAAAGAGCAGGACAGCGCCTTCATAAAGGAAGTAGCATCTTTGATTAAGGAACTCAAACTTGATTGATATAAGGAGAATGTTATGAAAATACTTGTCACCGGTGCCAAAGGGTTCGTTGGCAAAAATTTGATAGAAAATTTAAAGAACATCCGCGATAAAAAGAACAATACAAGACCCGGTATCGCGATAGAGGAGATCTTTGAATACGATATCGACGGAACGCCCGAACAGCTTGATCGGTATTGCGCAAATGCCGACTTTGTGTTCAATCTCGCCGGCGTTAACCGCCCCGAAAATCCCGAGGATTTCAAAAAGGGTAATTTCGGTTTTGCTTCGACCCTTCTTGATACCCTTAAAAAGCACGGCAACAAGGCGCCGGTAATGCTTTCCTCCTCCGTTCAGGCTACCCTTGAGGGGCGTTTCGGCACATCCGAATACGGGCTTTCAAAAAAAGCGGGCGAGGATCTGTTCTTTGAATACGGCAGGGATAACGGCGTTAAGGTATTGGTTTACCGTTTCCCGAATCTCGCCGGCAAATGGGTCAGACCCAACTACAACAGCGCGGTAGGCACCTTTTGCAACAACATCGCGAACGATCTGCCGATAACGGTGAACGATCCGAGCGTTGAACTCGAGCTTTTGTTTATCGACGACCTTGTGGAAGAGATGCTCGATGCGCTCGAGGGCAAGGAGCACCGCTGCGAGTTTGAGGGCGTCCGCGCCGTGCCGTGCGAAAACGGTAGGTTTTGCGTGGCGCCTGTGACCCATAAGGCAACGCTCGGCTACATCGTGGAGTGCTTAAAGAGATTCCGCGATCAGCCGCAAACACTCGTTATGCCCGAAATACCGGCAGGCAGTTTTGAAAAGAAACTTTATTCGATGTATCTTTCGTATCTGCCCGAGAGCAAGACCGCTTTTCCGCTTAAGATGAACGTAGACCCGCGCGGCAGTTTTACCGAGCTTTTAAAGACCGAAAAGTGCGGTCAGTTCTCGGTAAACATTTCAAAGCCGGGTATCACCAAGGGTCAGCATTGGCATAATTCTAAGTGGGAATTTTTTATAGTAGTTTCGGGTCACGGTCTTATCGAGGAGCGCAAAATAGGCACCGATGAGGTGCGCCGCTTTGAGGTAAGCGGTGAAGAAATAACGGCGGTGCATATGCTGCCGGGATTTACGCATAACATAATCAACCTTTCGGATACCGAAGACCTCGTAACGCTTATGTGGGCAAACGAGCAGTTTGACCCCGCGCGTCCCGACACCTTCAGAGAAGACGTATAAACCCCGATTTTTTTCAAAGCGCCCGCAAGGGCGCGCTCATATAGGGAGTTTTAGTCTGAAAACGCGCCTTTTGGCAAATAACTTCTTTAAAAATGGCCGACATACGTCAAGTATGCCGGTCATTTTGTGCATTGTTCTTTACTCAAAATTCGCAGTTTTCAGATGCGGCGCAGTTTTGTGTGTAGCAAAAATCTGCTGAGGCGAAGCGAAGAATCGAAGGTATACTGACGTATATCAAGATTTTTCGCAAGTCGTTAAGCGATTTTTGCCACCCAAAACCTAAATAATCCCTATGTGAGCGCGCCCAA
>JAFZIK010000046.1 GCA_017554405.1 Clostridia bacterium
TTCACCCCCGCAAACGGCAATCCGATAGTTTACGAGAGTTATTCACATCCGGCTTACAGAGAAGACGGCTCTGAATTCAGAGAATACGCAATACCCGAATTCAACGATGGCGATAAGATCTCACTTATAGGGCAGGGCGTTGTTCAGGAATTCGTTTTGACCTTCTGTGAAGAGGACGGCGAGCGCTATTTCGTAGGCGATGACTTTAAGTTCCATCAGTATGAAGTGTTCCGTGACAGTAATCAGTATGATAAAGAATGGACGCTTCAGGGACCGAACTACTATACTATCGAACTGTTCGGGCTTACAGCCGAAGTTCAGGTCGATCTTGTTGAAACCGACGTTAAATCCGTTGAATATATTAGGAAAAATCCTCTTACTCTTAATGAAAACAAGAACGGCGAATACATTACCGATAACTTCGGCGTAAAGTTCTATTTCTACAACGTGCCGCTTGCGGATGTAGGCGATAAGATCATCATAACCTATAAAGATGATACTTCGGTTGAATACACGGTTAAATTTGACGTTGCAACCAACACGGGATATGCCGAGTCGGCTGACGGACAGAGACTTAATGAACGTGACGTTGATATTTTCGACAGACAATACGATGAGCACTGGATCCCCGGCGCGGATAACAAGTTCTATGTTCTTTACCGTGGCATTGAGACCTCTGTTCCGGTAACCATAATTCCGATGGATCCGAACAGCGGCGACTATACAGGCGGCGAAGAGCCCACAGATCACGAGCACGTAATTCTCCCCGGCTGGTCATACGATGCCGCCTTCCATTGGAAGAGTTGCACACTTTGCGACTGGCAGGTTGACAAGGATAGGCATACTTTCGAGTGGGTTGTTGTTCGTGAAGCAACAACTACAACTCCCGGCCTTAAGGAAGAAGTTTGCAGCGCTTGCGGTTATAAAACCGGCAGAACGGAAATTATACCGAAGCTCCCGACAGAGTATATACCGGGCGATATCAACGGTGATACTGCTGTTAACAATAAAGACCTTACCCGTCTGTTCCAGTATCTCTCCGATTGGGACGTTGAAGTGAACAAGGCTGCGCTTGACGTTAACGGTGACGGCAGCGTAAACAACAAAGACCTTACCCGTCTGTTCCAGTATCTCTCCGATTGGGACGTCCAGATATTCTGATAATTCACGGTTTTGCACCGGTCGAAAGGCCGGTGCACTTTTTATTTGACAATATTTATATAAAGTTTTATAATAGGCAGTTGTAAACGGTTTTTCAGGGGATGAATCAAGTGGCAGTTACAAATAGGGAAAATCTTAGAAACGTTGCGATCATAGCCCACGTTGATCACGGCAAGACGACGCTTGTTGATCAGCTTTTAAAGCAAAGCGGCACCTTTCGCGATAACGAATCGGTAAACGAGCGCGTAATGGATTCCGGCGATCTTGAACGTGAGCGCGGTATTACCATTCTTTCAAAGAACACCAGCGTTTACTACGGTGACATTAAGATCAATATAGTTGATACTCCGGGACACGCCGATTTCGGCGGTGAGGTAGAACGCATACTTCAGATGGTTGACGGAGTATTATTGCTTGTTGACGCTTTTGAGGGTTGTATGCCGCAAACTCGTTTTGTGCTTAAAAAAGCGCTTTCACTCGGTAAAAAAGCCGTTGTCGTTATAAACAAGATCGATAGGCCTATGGCGCGACCTTACGAGGTTGTTGACGAAGTTCTTGATCTGTTCATAGAACTTGGCGCCGACGATGATCAGATAGAATTTCCCGTGATATTTGCCTCCGCGCGTGACGGTTACGCTACCTATTCGCCCGACAAACCGGGAACTGATATGAAACCTCTGTTTGAAGCAATCATCAAGGAAATAAAGCCGCCTTGCGGCGATATGGAAGCGCCCCTTCAGTTACTGTTTACCAATATCGAATACGACGATTATATCGGCAGGATCGGTGTAGGCCGAGTGATCCGCGGCATGGTAAAAACCGGGCAAACCGTTTCGCTTTGCCATAAGGACGGAAACTTTTCAAACGTTAAGCTTTCAAAAATATTTATAACCGAGGGTCTTAAACGAACCGAGGTTGAAAGCGCCACAGTCGGTGATATAGTTCTTGTTTCCGGTATTCAGGAGCTTGAGATCGGCGAAACCGCCTGCGATACCGAGTGTATCGAACCGTTGCCGTTTGTTAAGATCGATGAGCCAACGCTCTCGATGAATTTTATAGTTAACAATTCGCCGTTTGCCGGTAAGGACGGCAAATACGTCACCTCGCGCAATCTGCGCGACCGCCTGTTTAAAGAGGTGCTTACAAACGTTAGTCTTCGTGTTGAGGAAACCGACAGTGCCGATACCTTCAAGGTTTCCGGCAGGGGAGAGCTTCACCTTTCGATCCTGATCGAAACCATGCGCCGGCAAGGCTATGAGTTTCAGGTCTCACCGCCGACCGTGATTTATAAAAAAGATGAAAGCGGTAAACTTCTTGAGCCAATAGAGCTTTTGATGATCGAGGTGCCTGAGCAGTATGTGGGCGCCGTTATGGAACGACTCGGGACGAGGCACGCGGAACTCCGAAATATGGGCACGCGTGAGGGCGGTATGTCGCACCTCGAATTCCTGATACCCGCAAGAGGTCTTCTCGGCTACCGTTCGCAGTTTTTGACCGATACAAACGGCTTTGGCATAATGAATCACGTTTTCTTTGACTATGAGGAATACAAGGGCGATCTTGACCAAAGAAATACAGGGTCGATAATTGCGCACGAAACGGGCGTTGCAACAAGCTACGGTTTATTTAATACCCAGAGCCGCGGCAGACTGTTCATAGGTCCTTCAACGCCGGTATACGAAGGTATGATCGTTGGCGAAAATCCGAAAAACGAGGATATCGTTTGTAACGTATGTAAGGAAAAGCATATGACAAACACGCGCGCCTCCGGTTCAGATGAAGCGTTGAGACTGACTCCGCCTTCGATTCTGAGCCTTGAGCAATCGCTTGATTTTATCAAGGATGATGAGCTTGTAGAGATAACGCCGCTCAATATCCGCCTTAGAAAACGCATTCTTAATAAAGAACAGAGAATGAAATTTGAAGCAAGGAACAAGTAATGAATTATATAATTCTTGATCTTGAATGGGACGGCGCTTTTTATCCTAAAATCGGCAGATTCATCAATCAGATACTGCAAATCGGCGCCGTTAAGCTTAACGAAAAATTTGAAATCATAGATACGTTTGAACAAACTGTCCGGTCGTCATTCAGCAATCGCGTTTCAAAACGCTTTGCCGAGCTTACAGGTATAACAAAGGAAAAAATGTTATCGGGCGTTTCGCTTGATACTGCTTTCACGGAATATAATAACTGGGTCGGCAATGATACGGTTACTATGACCTGGAGCAATTCGGATATTTATACCCTTATCGACAATCAGAATAATATTACTGATCAAAAGCTAAAAATAGAAAAGTATCTTGATTTACAAAAATACGTTCAGGATGAAATGCGATCGCGCGGTATTGAGGTGAGCTCACAGATATCCCTTTTAAACGCCGCAAATCAGCTTAATATCAGCATTGATGAATCGGTATTACATAACGCGAAATATGATAGCATCGCCTGCGCCGCGCTCTTTAAGGAGTGCTATAACAGCGAGCGGTTTAACAGTATGGTAATAAATGCTTCCGATCCTGATTTTCTTTCGCGTTATACCTTTAAACCGCACTTTATAACAGATATAAACGATCCGGCAATAGACCGTTCTGTATTTGATTTCAAATGCGAGACCTGCGGTTCACCGCTTAAACTAAAGGGCGAATGGCGCGCGCGTAATTGCGCGTTTTACGCCGATATGCTCTGCACCGAATGCAGGATAAAATATTTTACCAGAGTTCGCATCCGCAAGCTTTACGATTCCGTAAAGGTCCACCGCAAGCTTTATATCAAGCGCAAAAAGGAACAGAAGAATGATATGTAACTTATGCCCGCGAAGATGCGGCGCAGAACGCAAGGGAGAAGTGAATATCGGCGGTTATTGCCGAATGGGTGAAACGGTGCGGGTTGCCCGCGCCGCGCTTCACTTTTATGAGGAACCTTTTATTAGCGGCAAAAACGGCTCAGGAACTGTATTTTTCAGCGGTTGTTCACTTGGTTGCGTTTATTGCCAGAACTATTCTGTAAGTCATGAGAATCTCGGTAAGGACATAACGGTAGACCGCCTTGCAGATATATTCAAAGAACTTGTGGATTCCGGTGCCGAGAATATAAACTTAGTAACGCCGACGCATTACTCCTATGCGATAATCGAAGCGCTTGATATTTACAAACCGCCGGTGCCTGTTATATACAACTCAAGCGGTTATGAGCTTAAGGAGGTTATCAAAACCCTTGCCGACTACGTTGACGTTTATCTGTTCGACTTAAAATACCTGAGCAGCTCTTTGGCAAAACAGTATTCATTCGCCGCCGATTATCCGGATTTTGCAAGATCGGCGATACTTGAAGCAATTAAGCAAAAAGGTGAATGCCGTTTTGCAGGCGGCATGATAAGATCCGGCGTCGTTATAAGGCATCTGTTATTGCCTTCGGCAACAGAAGAAGCAATCCGCGTATTTGATTTTGTGAATAAATATGCACCCGGCGCTTATTTCAGCATAATGAATCAGTATGTCCCGTTATTCAAAGCTAAAGAAATGCCGCCGATAAACCGTAAAGTGACAGATAGGGAATATGAAAAGGTGCTTTCCCATATAATTGATTCAGGATTCAGAAACTGTTATTTTCAGGAAAACGGCAGCGCTGACACCTTCTATATTCCAGATTTTGATTTTACCGGCGTTTAGCATATGTTAAAGGCAATTTACAAACAATATTAAGGCAGTCGGATATGACTGCCTGTTATTATATATAAATACTTGAATTTTATTGAACAATGTTGTATACTGTTATCTGTATAATTATGAGAGTTGGTGACCTATGACACGCAGACAGGCGCGGGAAGAAGCCTTTATTCTGATTTTTGAAAAGCAGTTCAACGATTCACCGCTTAGCGAGATACTTGAGCTTGCAACCGAGATCCGCGATATTGAGCCGGATGATTATATGAAAGATACGTTTTACGGCGTATACGATAATCTTGAAAAGATTGACGGTATCATTTCAGATAATGCCGTTGGCTGGAATATTGACCGCATTTCAAAGACTGCGCTTGCGGTTCTGCGGCTCTCAATATACGAAATGCTTTACCGTGACGATATCGACCCGGCCGTTTCGATAAACGAGGCGGTGGAGATACTCAAAAAGTATGCTACGGATATGGATGCAAAATACGTAAACGGCATACTTTCTTCAGTAAACAAGGCAAGCTGATATGGATAATATTACCATTTCGGTAAAACAGCTTAACACCTACGTTAAATCACTGATTGAAGGCGATGCACGCCTGAGTGATATTTCGGTTACCGGCGAGATATCCAACTTTAAAAATCATTATTCAAGCGGACATTGGTATTTTACCCTAAAAGATAATGAAGCCCAGATACGCTGCGTTATGTTCGCCGGCTTTGCATCCAGGGTTGGTTTCGAGGTTTCGGACGGGCTTAAGGTCGCGCTAAAAGGCAGGGTATCTCTTTATGAGCGCGACGGTCAGTATCAGTTTTACGCCGAAAAAATGGAGAAAAGCGGCGTCGGCGATCTTTCCGTAGCATTTGAGCTTTTAAAAGAAAAGCTTAAAAACGAAGGTCTGTTTGATACTGCGCATAAAAAACCGCTTGTCCGGTTCCCGAAAAAGATCGCCGTTTTAACTTCCGATACCGGCGCGGCTATCCGCGATATACTTAATATTCTTTCCAAGCGTTATCCACTGTGTGAAGTCCTTATCTGTCCGGTAGCCGTTCAGGGAGAATCGGCAGCCGGCAGCATGATAAAGATGCTTGATACGGTTTATCACCGCGATGATATCGATACCATAATTATCGGGCGCGGCGGCGGCTCTCTTGAGGATCTTTGGGCTTTTAACGATGAAAACCTCGCAAGAAAGATATTTACATCCCCGATACCCGTTATATCAGCCGTAGGGCATGAAACCGACTTTACGATCTGCGATTTTGTTGCCGACGTGAGGGCTTCAACTCCGTCCCACGCAGCAGAGCTCGCAGTTCCCGATATGCATAATCTGATTTCCGCTTTGGAGGTTTATGACCGTAAGCTAATAAATTCGCTTACCTCAAAATACCGGCTTACAAAGACTCGTTTTGAACTGCTGTTTTCAAAATCGCGTCTTTCTGATCCCGGGGCTTTCTTTAACGAAGCTTCGCTTGCAATAGACGGAATAACGGAAAAAATCATTGATACAACTTCACGCAAAATGCTTGACGCCGGAAATGCGCTTGCAAATCAGATAAGCCGTCTTGATACTTTAAGCCCGCTCAAGGTAATTTCAAGAGGTTTTGCCGCCGTAACCGACGGCGACAGCAGGATCGTAAAAGCCGCACAGTTAGTTAAGGATAAGGATATAGATCTTACGTTTGCGGACGGCGGCGCCAAGTGTCGCGTATTATCGACCTATATAAAGCAATAGGAGAAAACTATGCCGGATAAAAAAATTGATTTTGAACAAACACTAAAAAAACTTGAGGACATCTCAAAAAAGCTTGAGTCGGATGACGTTACCCTCGATGAAGCTATCGAGCTTTTTGAAGAGGGTATAAAGCTTTCAAAGGAATGCACTAAAAAGCTTGATGAAGCCAAGCAAAAAATAGAAACTATAACCGCGGGCGGGAGTATTGATGATGATTGACGGTATTTTGCGCGAATATAAACTCAAAATCGATTCGCGCCTCGATATAATCTTTCCGATAACCGGTCAGCCTTACGATACTGTGAGCGAGGCATCGCGTTACAGCTTGCTTGAGGGCGGGAAAAGGATAAGACCGATTCTGCTGCTTGAATTCTATAAGCTTTGCGGCGGCAACGACGACTGCGCCTATAACTTTGCCTGTGCTCTTGAAATGATACATACCTATTCGCTGATACATGACGATCTGCCTTGTATGGATAATGACGATATGCGCAGGGGAAAACCTTCCTGCCATATCGCTTACGGCGAATCTATGGCTCTGCTTGCGGGCGATAATCTTCTGACCGAGGCATTTAAGATTTGCGCAAAAACGCAAAGCATACCAGCTGAAAGAGTAAATAAAGCAATAGCATATCTTGCTTCCGCCGCAGGAACGACCGGGATGATCGGCGGTCAGGTAATAGATACATCGGTAAAAATCGATAACGAACAACTCCTCTTTACTATGTATTCGCTTAAAACCTGCGCGCTGATACGTGCAGCGGCGGTTTGCGGCGTTATACTTGCCGGCGGTGATGATAAAAAGATTTCACTTGCCGAAAGCTATGCCGAAAATCTCGGTATCGCGTTTCAGATAATAGACGACCTGCTCGACAGCGAGGGTGAAGCGTCGATTATCGGTAAGCCTACAGGGAGCGACAGTAAAAACGATAAGGTCACTTCCGTTACCTTGCTCGGCAGGGAACGGGCGCTATCTATGGCGAGCGATATGACAAACGGTGCGATAGAAATTCTCGATCAGTTCGGCGGTGACGTCGAGGTTCTGAAAGAACTTACAAAATTATTGCTTAAAAGGGACAGATAAAGGATGAGCAACGGCATTCTGGGCACGATCAATTCGCCCGATGACCTTAAAAAACTTAATATTGCTCAAGCCGAGGATTTATGCTCTGAAATCCGCGATGAAATTATCGGCGTTATTTCAAAAAACGGCGGTCATCTCGCATCAAGCTTAGGTGCGGTGGAACTGACTGTTGCGATACACCGTTCCTTTAACGCCCCTAAGGATACCGTTATATTTGACGTTGGGCATCAAAGTTACGCGCACAAGCTTGTTACCGGAAGATACAAAAACTTTGATACTATCCGCAAGAAAGACGGATTATCAGGGTTTATGAGACCTAATGAAAGCGAATATGATCCTTTTGTTACCGGGCATAGCAGTAACTCGATTTCTGCGGCATACGGCATACTTCGTGCAAACATTGCCTCGGGGAGCGACGCCTATTCGGTCGCGGTAATAGGCGACGGCGCCATGACAGGCGGTATGGCTTATGAGGCGCTTAATAACGCCGGTGGTAAAAAAGGCAATTTTATCGTAATACTTAACGATAACAAAATGTCGATATCAAAAAACGTCGGCGCGGTTTCGCGTTCATTTATGCGGCTTCGCAGCGGCAGACGGTATCACCGCTTGAAATTTGCCGTAAGCAACGTTTTGTTGAAACTCGGATTTATCGGTAAAGGTATTTATCATATTATTTCAAAAATCAAGAGTTATCTCAAGGGTGTTGTTTACAGAAACAACATTTTCGAAGCGCTCGGGTTTAACTATTTAGGTCCCGTTGACGGTCACGATATTGCCGCGATGGAATCCTTATTCAAAATTGCAAAGGATTATCACAGACCGACCGTTGTTCACGTTGTTACAAAAAAGGGCAAGGGTTACACCTATGCTGAAGCAAGTCCGAATGAATATCACGGCGTTTCGCCGTTTGACATAGACGCCGGCGCAACACCTTCAAAGAAAAACGATTTTTCTTCTGTTGCGGGTCAAACGCTTTGTGATCTTGCAAAAGATAACCCGAAGATATGCGCCGTTACCGCGGCGATGATGCAGGGGACGGGTCTTGAAACATTTTCAAAGGATCATCACGACCGCTTTTTTGACGTTGGTATTGCGGAAGAACACGCCGTTACCTTTGCCTGCGGGCTGGCAAGCGGCGGTATGATACCGTTTTTTGCCGTTTATTCAAGCTTTTTGCAGCGCGGTTACGATCAGGTCCTTCACGATGCCGCTATAGCAAATATCCCGCTTAAACTGCTTGTTGACCGTGCCGGTCTTGTAGGCGAGGACGGTGAGACCCACCAGGGACTTTTTGACGTTGCTTTTCTAAGCACGATCCCTAACGTTAATATTTATTCGCCCTACTGTTACAGCGAGCTTGCTTACCGTATCAAAGAAACAGCCGGCAACAGTGAACTTGCCGCTATAAGATATCCGCGCGGCTGCGAGATTGGCAATTATGACGTTGATTGCTCAGGAGACTATTCGCTCATCCGCGCCGGTTCTCAAAAACTCCTTATAACCTACGGCAGAACTTTTTCATTTGCGGTTGAGGCGGCTAAAAAGCTTTCTACTTTTGATATTCTTAAGCTAAATAAAATATTCCCGCTCAACAAAAACATATTTGAGATCATTTCAAGATATAAAACCGTTCATATGTTTGAGGAATGCGTTGTTTCCGGCGGCATCGGCGAGCATATTGCCGCACGCCTTTTGGAAAATAATATAAAATGTGAATACAGTATTCACGGAATCGACGGTATATTTGTACCTCAGCAAACCATTGCCGAAGCACAGCATCAATACGGTCTTGACACTCAGTCGATCATTGAGATTATGAGGTGATCCGATCATGAAGGAACGTATTGACTGTGCGCTTGTCAGCCGCGGTTTGGTTGAAAGCAGGGAAAAGGCAAAAGCGATTATTATGTCCGGCATAGTTTTTGTTAATAACCAAAAGTGTGATAAACCCGGCAACACCGTCGCTGAAAGCGATAACATAGAGATACGCGGCGATAAACTCAAATACGTAAGCCGCGGCGGCTTGAAGCTTGAAAAAGCCGTAGAATCGTTTGATATTAAGCTGGATGACCTCGTTTGCGCGGATATCGGCGCTTCGACCGGCGGTTTTACCGATTGCATGCTGCAGTGCGGCGCCGCAAAGGTCTATTCGGTAGACGTCGGCTACGGTCAGCTCGCCTGGAAACTCAGAAGCGATAAGCGTGTTGTAAATCTTGAACGCACCAATTTCAGATATGTAACAAAAGAGCAGATACCGGAGGCGCTCCAATTTGCTTCGGTTGACGTTTCTTTCATTTCGCTTACGCTTATTTTGCCTGTGTTACGCGAACTGCTGACCGAAAACGGCAGGGTAGTTTGCCTTATTAAACCGCAGTTTGAAGCAGGGCGTGAAAACGTCGGCAAAAAAGGTGTTGTCCGTGATAAAGCCGTTCACATCGCCGTTATAAGCAAGATAACAGATTTTTCGCTTTCAAACGGATACTCGGTTTTAGGGATCGATTTTTCACCGATAAAGGGTCCAGAAGGCAATATTGAATATCTATGTTACCTTCAAAAAAGCCCGAACGCCATGAACCTTTCCGATGTAACTCCGGAAGACGTTGTAAACGCCTCTTATAATAGCTTAAAGGAGAATAATAATGAAGGTTGCAGTATTACCTAACCTTGATAAATACGGCACTAAAGAACTTGTAGAAAAGCTGGGGACATATCTGAGGTCCTGCGGCATTGAACCCTATTTGCCCGATTCGATCTGTTCTTCAGGATATACCGCACTGCCGGAAAAAGATTTATTTAACGTTGCAGATTTGATCATTACCATCGGCGGTGACGGAACGATAATAAGATACGGCAAACGCGCGGCGGAGTGCGATAAGCCGATTTTAGGCATCAACGCCGGCAGAATGGGTTATCTTGCCGATATAGAGCAGGATGAGTATACCCTCCTTAAAAATCTTGCATCCGGCGATTACACCGTTGAAAACAGAATGATGCTCGATATTGAAGTATTCGAGTCCGGGAATCAAACAGGCAGTTTTACTGCTCTTAATGACGCGGTTATTACCGGCGGTTTTATTTCAAGGATAATCGATATATCGGCAAACGTTGAAGGCGATAACGTTTCTTACAGAGCAGACGGATTGGTGATAGCCACGCCGACCGGCTCGACTGCCTATTCCATGTCAGCCGGCGGACCGATAATAGACCCGAAAATGGATTGCTTCTGTATAACACCCATTTGCTCCTTTGCCCTGGCTTCTAAACCGATCATTTTAGGCGGTGAGCAAACCGTAAAGTTCAAAGCTTTTTCAAAAAAGCGTATTGAGATATATCTTTCGGTGGACGGCAGGCGCGCCGCGATCATAAAACCGCAAACCGAGGTAATTATCAAAAAATCGGAAAAAACCGTTAAACTTATAAGACTTAAAGACCACTCGTTCTATAAAACCCTTTCGGTAAAATTCTTTGATCAGGGAGGTGCTGTTCGTGAAAGAAAACAGATTGGAAAAAATACTTCAAATAATCAATGAACAGGTTGTTTTAACGCAGGATGATCTGCAGGCGGCACTTGAACGTGAAGGATATCACGTTACGCAATCTACTATTTCACGCGATATCAAGCGTTTGCGTCTTATAAAAGGTCATGATTCCCGCGGTAATTACAGATATATAAGCGCAACGCGCGCCGGTGAAGGTTCACGGGATATCACGCAGTATCGCGAACTCTTTTCAAAATCCGTTTTAAGCGTTCAGTATGCGCTTAACGACGTTGTGATAAAGTGCTATACCGGTATGGCTTCAAGCGTTTGTGTTGCAGTAGACGCTCTGTTTTCGGGCAGAATGCTCGGAACGGTCGCCGGTGATGATACCATTCTTATGATTGCAAAAAGCGAAGAAGACGCACGCACGCTTACCGATGAACTTAAAACTTTTTATTAAGGAAATAAAGTATGCTTAAATCGTTGCATATAGAAAACATTGCGGTAATAGAACAGACCGATATCGAGTTTTCGGAGGGGTTTAACGTTCTTACGGGCGAGACCGGTGCCGGAAAGTCCATAATTATCGATTCGATCAACGCTATTCTTGGCGAACGCACTTCAAAAGAACTGATCAGAAACGGCTGCGACGAAGCCGCTGTTTCGGCAATGTTTATAAATGTTGGTGCTGGTGCCAAGGAGATCCTTGAAGATAACGGCTACAGGCTCGATGATGATGGCAGTCTGCTTGTTATGCGCAAGCTCACGCACGCAGGCTCAACCGTCAGGATAAACGGCAGGCAGGCGACCGCCGGGGTCCTCAAATCAATAGGTAAGTCGCTTATCAACATTCACGGTCAGCATGACAGTCAGGCGTTACTTGATCCCGACTGCCACTATATGTATCTTGACCGGCTTGCCGATAATTCCGAATTGCTTGATTCGTATTATTATGAGTTCCACCGTTTGAATCAGGTGCGTAAAGAGCTCGCCGGTTTAGAAACGGACGATGCTCTTAAAGAGCGTAGAATCGAATTGCTCGAATACCAGATCAAGGAGTTGACCGACGCCGATTTAAAGCCCGGCGAGGCAGATGATATTAAACTAAAGCTTCAAACGATTCAGAACGCTGAGAAAACCCGCGCCGCGCTCTCGGCGGCATATTCCTACCTTAACGGTGATGAGCTGTCAGACGGTGCTTTCTCAGCCATTCGCAATGCTCAAAAGAAAATATCATTATGCAAAAACGATCGGTTTAACGGAATTGATAAAAATCTCAACGAGGCGCTTTCTTACCTTGATGCCGCAACCGGTCAGATCCGCGAAATGCTCCAGAGCGACGGCACGCTTTCGGTCGATCCGGATACGCTTCGCGCCCGGCTTGATTTTATCGTTCGTTTGACCTTAAAATACGGCGGCAGTGAAGAAAAAGCCGTAAACTATTTGGCAGACGCGATATTTGAGCTTGAAAACATCAGGCGCTCCGATGAAAGAATAAAAGAACTTTCCCTTGAACTTGATAAATCCACCGAACGTCTTATTGAGATCGGCGAAAAGCTTACGGCATCGCGCAAAAGCGCCGCGCAGAAATTCAAACACGACGTTACCGATATCCTTGTTTCTCTTGATATGCCTAACGTTCAGTTCGAAGTGAGCATTGAGAAAGGGAAGTATACAAAGCACGGATGCGACGTAGTCGAGTTTTTGATCAAAACAAATGCCGGCGAATCCTTAAAGCCGCTTGCAAAAATCGCATCCGGCGGCGAACTGTCAAGAGTTATGCTTGCGATAAAGAGCGTTCTTGCTGATAAAGATGACGTCGATACGCTTATATTCGATGAAATCGATTCGGGCATCAGCGGCAGAGCGGCTCAAAAGGTCGGAAGCAGGCTGAAAACACTCTCAAGCGTTCGTCAAACGCTTTGTGTTACCCACTTAGCACAGATCGCCGCGTTTGCACAAAACCATTTTCTTATTGAAAAAACTGTCAGCGGTGATCGCACCTTTACGACCGTTAAAAAGCTAATTGGCAATGACCGCGTCGAAGAGATAGCCCGTATTATGGCGGGTTCAAATTTAAGCCAAAACGTTTACAATTCTGCAAAAGAATTACTTGAAAGGAATTTTTAAATATGAAAATCTATGAAGAACTTGTTGCCCGCGGACTGATCGCCCAGGTAACTGACGAAGAACAGATCAAGGATCTGATAAACAACGGTAAAGCGATATTTTACATAGGTTTTGATCCCACGGCGGATAGTCTTCACGTGGGTCACTTTATGGCGCTTTGCCTTATGAAAAGACTGCAAATGGCGGGAAACCGTCCGGTCGTTCTGATCGGCGGCGGCACCGGTTACATCGGCGATCCGTCGGGCAGGAGCGATATGCGCACAATGATGACTCCCGAAATGATACAGCATAACTGCGAATGCTTCAAAAAGCAGATGGAGCGTTTTATCGAGTTCGGCGAAGGTAAAGCAATAATGGTGAATAACGCCGATTGGCTACTTAAGCTCAACTATATCGATCTTTTAAGGGAAGTCGGCGCCTGCTTCTCGGTCAATAATATGCTTCGTGCGCGCTGTTATGAGCAGCGAATGGAGCGGGGCCTTAGCTTCCTTGAATTCAATTATATGATAATGCAAAGCTACGATTTCTATCATCTTTTCCGTGAATACGGCTGCAATATGCAGTTCGGCGGTGACGATCAGTGGTCGAATATGCTTGGCGGCACCGAGCTTATACGTAAAAAGCTCGGCAAAGACGCGCACGCAATGACAATTACGCTTCTGCTTAACAGCGAAGGCAAAAAAATGGGCAAGACATCGTCAGGCGCTGTTTGGCTTGATCCTGCTAAAACCTCACCGTATGACTTTTTCCAGTATTGGCGAAACGTTGGCGATGCCGACGTTTTAAAGTGCATAAGAATGCTTACATTCTTACCGCTTGAAGAAATCGATAAAATGGATTCCTGGGAAGGCAGCCGTTTAAACGAAGCAAAGGAAATACTTGCTTTTGAGCTTACAAAGCTTGTTCACGGCGAAGAGGAGGCGGCTCGGGCGCGTGACGCTTCACACGCTGTTTTCGGCGGTGGCGGCGCCCATGCCGATATGCCTACCGTCCAGTTTGAAAGCGCCGATCTTGAAAACGGCAGGATAGGTCTTCTTAAAGCAATGGTAAAGGCGGGTATGGCTACCTCTAATGGTGAGGCAAGGCGAACCGTAGAACAGGGCGGTGTAACCGTTGACGACAGTAAAATAACCGATACTTCCTACGGTTTCACCGCAGAACAGCTTACCGCCGGAGCAATAGTTAAAAAAGGCAAAAAGAGTGTAATGAAATTTATTCTTAAATAGGCTGTATATTAGCCTTAAAGCTGCAAATATTAAAAACGATAACTAATGTGGAGTTTTTGATATGGCAGTTCGTATAGGTGAATCAACAATTCAGTTTACAAATAAACCGTCAGTGATCGGTTACGGCTCGGTCGTGGGTAAAAACGAGTATGAAGGTCCGCTTTCTTCAGAGTTCGATGCCCACGACCTTGATTCGTATTTTGGAGAAAAAACCTTTGAAAAGGCGGAAAGCCGAATGCAGAAGATCGCCCTTGAAACGGCGCTGAAAAAGTGCGGACGCAACGAAAACGATATTGACGTTATATTTGCGGGCGACCTGCTCAATCAATGCGTCGGTTCATCGTTCGGTCTTCGCTCTACCGGTATTTCTTTTGCCGGTATTTACGGCGCCTGTTCCACAATGGCGCTCGGTATGATAATGGCTTCGGTTTTCGTTGACTCCGGAGCCGCCCGCTGTGCCGCCGCAGTTACGTCCTCGCATTTTTGCTCTGCGGAAAGGCAGTATCGTTATCCGCTTGAATACGGCTAGGTGCGTCCGCAAAGCGCGCAGTGGACAGTTACAGGCTCCGGTGCGAGCATTCTTTCCCTTGCCGAAGCCAAGCCGTTTATCGATAAAGCAACGATAGGTAAGATAGTTGACCTCGGCGTTAAGGACGCTAATAATATGGGTGCGGCTATGGCGCCGGGTGCCGCGGATACGCTCTGCTCATATTTTAATGATACCGAGACCGCTCCTAAGGATTATGACCGCATTTTCACCGGCGATCTAGGCAAGGTAGGAACAAAGCTTTTATATACTCTTACCGAGCAAAACGGATATAATATCCGCGAAAAGCACGATGATTGCGGACTTATGATATTTGATCTTTTGCGGCAGGACGTTCATTCCGGCGGTTCGGGATGCGGATGCAGTGCCTCGGTTCTTAATTCTTATATCTATCACAAATTTGAATCCGGCGCTTATAAAAACATACTGTTTATGTCCACAGGCGCGCTTTTATCGCCGACATCCACCATGCAGGGCGAGAGCATACCGGGCATTTCTCACCTTATAAACATTCAAATTCGGCATTGACAAATCTTTACTGAAAATGTATAATGTTCTCACAACTTAAAACCCTGTCGTTATCTGACGGGGTTTTGTTGTTTAGTATTTTTCGGGAGGGATAATTATGGAGGAAAAGATTCTTGCTCTAATCGAGGAAAGAAAGTTCGGAGAACTAAAAAATATGTTATCCGAAATGCAGCCTCCCGATATCGCGGCAATTTTTGAAGAAGCGCCCGAAAAAGATATACCGATAATATTCAGAATACTGCCCAAAGAGCTTGCGGCGGAAGTTTTCGTTGAAATGGATTCTGATATGCAGCAGCTTCTTATTGCCGCATTCAGCGATAAAGAACTTCACGACGTTATCGATGAGCTTTTTATGGATGATACGGTCGATATCATCGATGAAATGCCTGCTACGGTTACAAAGCGCATCCTTAAGCAGACAGATCCGAAAACGCGCCAGATGATCAATCAACTTCTTGCTTATCCGGACGACAGCGCCGGAAGCATTATGACCACCGAGTATATTGACCTTAAAAAGTCGATGACGGTCGAAAAGGCGTTTGACAGAATAAGAAAGATCGGCTTTGAATCCGAAACGATCTACAGCTGTTACGTTACCGACGCCGGCAGGCACCTTTTAGGCATTGTATCGGTAAAAGATCTTCTTCTCAATCCAAAAGAGGAAATTATAGGCAATATAATGGATGAAAACGTTATATTTGCAAATACCCTCGACGATAAAGAATACGTTGCGGGACTGTTTGAAAAATACGATATGCTCGCTCTGCCTATCGTTGATAAAGAAGAACGCCTTGTGGGCATCGTTACGGTTGACGACGCTATCGACGTTCTCCAGGAAGAGGCTACCGAGGATATCGAAAAGATGGCTGCTATCTTGCCGAGTGAGCACAGTTATTTTAAAACATCGGTATTTGATACCTTTAAGGCGCGTATACCGTGGCTGATGCTCCTTATGATCTCCGCCACCTTTACCGGAGCTATAATTTCCGGATTTGAAGATAAACTGATAAACTTCGGCGCGCGGATCGCCTTTATACCTATGCTTATGGATACCGGCGGCAACAGCGGAAGTCAGGCTTCGGTAACCGTTATCCGTGCAATATCGATGGGCGACATTGAGTTTTCCGATATCCTTCGGGTGCTATGGAAAGAGATCAGAGTTGCTTTTATGTGCGCAACCGCCCTTGTTTCGATCAACTTCATAAAACTGTTTTTTGTTGATAATTTGCTTCTTGGAAACTTTGATAACGGCAAAGTGATCGTTGAAATATGCGTTGTTTCGGCAACACTTTTCTGCGCAATAGTCGTTGCCAAAATTATCGGTTGTTCCTTACCTATACTTGCCAAAAAGATCGGATTTGACCCCGCGGTAATGGCAAGTCCGCTTATAACGACGATCGTAGACGCAATTTCGCTTATAATATACTTCTTTATGGCAAATTTAATGCTCGGCGCAGTATAAATGTAACATTTTTCGTTTTTCCGCTTATTATATAGTAGCGGAGGGATGATAATGCGAAGATGTAACCGGACTAATAAGGGCGTTATTGCAATAACCTTTGCGGTCGGCTTGCTTGTAAGTTGCTTTTTTCCTCCGAAATTTTTGGTGGCGATCCTTTCGATCTGGGTAATAATTCTCGGGATCGCCTGTTCAAAAAACTAATTGGGGGCAAGGTAATGAAAGTAGTAATTTTTAAAAGTCCTAAGATTTTGTGCGGATTTTTGCGAATGATTTTCGGTATTAAAAAGGAATCTACATAAAGAAACGCGGTGGTAATTCCACCGCGTTTCTTTTAAAACAAGTTATTTGATATTTCCGAATGAGGTTTCTTTTTGTATAACGTCGTGGGCGCCGCCCTCAACGATGCTGGTTGCTGAAACAAGCGTAAGTTTTGCTTTACTTCTGAAATCGATTAAATCGAGCGCACCGCAGTTACACATCGTTGATTTGATCTTGCTTAAGGACATCTGAACGTTATCCTTAAGCGAGCCGGCGTAGGGGACGTAGGAATCAACGCCCTCTTCAAACGATAGTTTTTTATCGCCGCCCATATCGTAACGCTGCCAGTTACGCGCACGGTTGGAGCCCTCGCCCCAGTATTCTTTATAATAGTTACCGCCTATGCTCACTCTGTTTGTCGGGCTTTCGTCAAATCTTGCAAAATAGCGCCCGAGCATCAGAAAATCAGCGCCCATAGCAAGAGCCAACGTCATATGATGATCATGAACTATGCCGCCGTCGGAGCAAACGGGAACGTAAATTCCTGTCTCGTTAAAGTATTCGTCTCGCGCGCGGCAAACGTCGATAAGCGCAGTTGCCTGACCGCGACCGATTCCTTTTGTTTCTCTCGTAATACAAATTGAACCTCCGCCGATACCTACCTTAACAAAATCGGCGCCGCAATCAGCCAGGAACCTGAAGCCCTCGCCGTCAACAACGTTGCCGGCGCCAACCTTCACGGAATCGCCGTAATTAGCCCGTATCCAGTCTATGGTGCGTTTTTGCCATTCGGAAAAGCCTTCGGATGAATCTATACATAAAACGTCTGCACCGGCGTTTAAAAGGGCAGGGACGCGCTCCGCGTAATCGCGGGTGTTTATACCTGCGCCGACTACGTAACGCTTGTGCTCATCAAGAAGCTCGTTCGGGTTTTCCTTGTGTGCGTCATAGTCTTTCCGGAAAACAAAATATTTTAGGTTGCCAAGTTCATCAACAATGGGCAGGGAATTGAGCTTGTGCTCCCATATAATATCGTTTGCCTGTTTAAGTGAGGTGCCGTCAAGCGCGGTAACGAGTTTATCAAGCGGGGTCATGAATTCGCTGACCTTAAGCGTTGTTTCCATTCGGCTTACGCGATAATCACGGCTGGTAACGATACCGAGAAGCTTGCCGTTTGGCGTTGCGTCAGAAGTAATGGCTACAGTTGAATGTCCGAATTTTTCCTTTAGTCTCAACACGTCCGCCAAGGTATCATCCGGAGATAGATTTGAATCGCTTACAACGAATCCCGCTTTATAAGATTTAGCCCGTTGCACCATTGCCGCCTCATCTTCTACCGACTGCGATCCGTAAATAAACGAAACGCCGCCCTCGCGCGCAAGCGCAACCGCAAGCTTATCGCCTGAAACCGATTGCATTATCGCGGAGGTCAGCGGTATGTTCATTGTAATTGATGGTTTTTCGCCGCGGCGGTATTTAACAAGCGCCGTTTTAAGCGATACGTTTGCCGGGACGCAGTTTGACGAAGAGTAACCCGGAACAAGCAAATACTCGTTAAAGGTATGAGATGTTTCTTCAAAAAAATAAGCCATATTATCGCCTCCTGTGTTTTATTGATTATAGAACTTTAGACGGCATATGTCAAACAAAACTTTATTTTAAATAAGTCTTGACATAAACGATGCGAGTATATATAATATCATTTGTGACTATAGGTCACGGGTGATGTTATGATACTTGATTTACGTCGTATCTTCGCCACCGATAATTCGGTTTTGAAGATCGAAGGCACTCTTGATATGAGTGATGTTGATTATTTTGCCGGTTACCCACTCAAACGACCGGTAAAATATGTCGGCAGTGTTTCAAACACGGCAAGTGTCGTAACTTTAAAACTCGATATTAATTTTGAGTTTACTGCACCGTGTGACCGTTGTGGCGTTATGGTTTCCGGATGTCACAGCGTTACGGTTGATAAATCGCTTGCCACTTCTTTAGAGAGACAGGAGAGTGACACGATCATCATCGTATCGGATATGCGGCTCGACGTGGACGAGTTGGTATATTCGGAAGTTATACTTAATCTGCCGAGTAAACATCTGTGCAGGCCCGATTGTAAAGGGCTCTGCCAAAAATGCGGTAAGAATCTTAACGAGGGCGATTGCAACTGTGATAACAGTGATCCCGATCCCCGTTTTGATAAACTCCGTGATTTACTGAGTAATTGATCTAATACTGTAAGGAGGTGCCTTTTATGGCAGTGCCTAAGAGAAAAACATCAAAAGCAAGAAGAGATAAAAGAAGAAGCAACGTTTGGAAGCTTTCGGCTCCCACGTTGGTTCGTTGCAGCAGCTGCGGCGAGTATAAACGCCCGCACAGACTGTGTCCTGCCTGCGGTAAATATAACAACCGCGAAGTTGTAAAGACAGAGCAATAATTTTTCAGGCGGAGGAGGATGATCCTTCGCCTTTTTCTTAATACTCACGCGGAGGTGATTTGCTTGTCGGTAATTATCGGCGGTATCGAGCCTGGCAGTGTTGCCGAAAACAGCAACATTACCCCGGGCGATAAACTGATCTCCTTAAACGGTAATGAAATCGTTGACGTTCTTGATTACAGGTTCTATCAGAACAATGAGAACGTGATCGCTCTTGTTGAGGATAAAAACGGCAACGTTCAGAAATACCGTTTTAAAAAGGACGAATACGATGAGCTCGGATTCACCTTCGATACCTATCTGATGGATAAACAGCACTCCTGCAAAAACAAGTGTATTTTTTGTTTTATCGATCAGCTTCCTAAGGGCTTACGCGAAAGTCTTTATTTCAAGGATGACGATTCGAGACTTTCATTTTTGTTCGGTAACTATATAACTCTGACGAATATTACCGAGCACGAGATCGAACGTATAATCAAGATGCATATTTCGCCGATAAATATTTCAGTCCATACAACAAATCCGGAACTTCGCGTAAAAATGATGAAAAACAAAAACGCCGGCGAGGTGCTGAAACTTCTTAAGCGCTTTGATAACGCCGGAATTTCAATGAACAGTCAGCTCGTGCTCTGCCCGGGATATAACGACGGCGAGGAGTTAAAGAAAACCCTTTCCGATCTTATTTCTCTTGAAAATATGAAATGCATCGCGGCGGTGCCGGTAGGGCTTACAAAATATCGCGAGGGCTTGTGCGAGATACAACCGTTTGACGCAGTCAGTGCCGAAGCCGCACTCGAAATAATCAATGAATACGGCGATAAAACCGTTGAGCTTTTCGGCGAACGCAGGGTTTACGCTTCGGATGAGTTTTATATCCTGTCCGGCAGAAAAATCCCCGATGCGGAATACTACGGCGATTTTCTGCAGCTTGAAAACGGGGTAGGGCTTTCCGCTCTTTTAAAATCCGAGGTCGATGCCGCACTTGCCGATATTGAAGATAATTCCGGTGCTCCGCGAGTTATCAGTCTTGTTACGGGTGTTGCCGCGTATGGGCTTATACGCGAGATATGCGATAGGTGTGAAAAAAAGCGCTGCGGCTTAAAATGTAACGTTTATCCTATCAAAAACAATTTTTTCGGTGAAATGATAACCGTAAGCGGGCTTGTTACCGCAACCGATATTATTGATCAGTTAAAGAATGAGGATCTCGGTGAAGTGTTGCTGATCCCCGCCTGTATGCTTCGTAAACAGCGCGATATGTTTCTTGACAGTATAACTTTGGATCAGCTTTCAAACGCACTCGGCGTTCCGGTGGATTTTACGGAAAACGACGGATATTTATTTGTGGATAAAATACTTGGCAGGGAGTGATCGCTTTGGCAAAACCGATAGTTGCCGTGGTCGGCAGACCGAACGTAGGTAAATCGACCTTATTTAACAAGTTAATAGGCAAAAGACTTTCGATCGTTGACGATACTCCCGGCGTTACAAGGGACCGAATATACGGCGACGCCGAATGGCGCGGAACAAAAATAATGCTGGTCGATACCGGCGGTATAGAACCGAACAGCGACGACGTTATTCTTTCGGGTATGCGCGCTCAGGCGCAGCTTGCTATAGATACAGCGTCAGTGATAATAATGGTAGTCGACCTCAAATCCGGCGTTACCGCTACCGATTCGGAAATCGCTTCAATGCTTATAAAGAGCGGTAAACCGATTGTTTTATGCGTAAACAAATGCGATAGCCTCGGTGATATGCCGGCTGAGTTTTATGAGTTTTATAATTTAGGGCTCGGCGATCCCGTTCCGGTATCATCGGTTCACGGTCACGGCACCGGCGATCTGCTTGACAGGGTATTTGATGATCTGCCGCAGTCGGGTCTTGAATCCGAGGAAGAAAACGTTATAAACGTTGCCGTTATCGGCAAGCCGAACGCCGGAAAATCATCCCTTGTTAACCGCATTTGCGGCGAGGAGCGTTCCATAGTATCCGATATAGCGGGAACTACGCGCGACGCCATAGATACCTTTGTTGAAAATAAGTTCGGCAGATATAATCTTATCGATACAGCCGGGCTTCGCCGCCAGAGCCGTGTTGACGATAAAATTGAAAAATACAGCGTGTTACGTGCGAAAATGGCCATTGAACGCGCGGACGTTTGTGTTATAATGATAGACGGAACGGATGGCTTTACCGAGCAGGACTCAAAGGTTGCAGGTCTCGCGCTCGAGGCGGGAAAAGCCTGCATTATCGCGGTAAACAAATGGGATATCGTTGAAAAAGACGGCAGGACCATGGACGCTTACCGTAAGAGTTTAATGAACGATTTTTCCTTTATGTCCTTTGCACCGATAATATTTATATCCGCAAAAACAGGTC
Source organism: Clostridia bacterium (assembly GCA_017554405.1). Lineage (GTDB taxonomy): Bacteria > Bacillota > Clostridia > Oscillospirales > Acutalibacteraceae > UBA737. The sequence continues at coordinate 22,105 of JAFZIK010000046.1, forward strand.
AGCGCCTTAATAAACTGTTCGAGCTTATAAACTATGTGCGCGATCAAAACACGATGCGCATTTCCACCGGTAAGTTAAACGATATACTTTCGGATGCGACCGCAAGAGTTCAACCGCCGAGTGATAAAGGAAAGCGGCTGAAGATATATTATATTACGCAAGCTTCGACCTGCCCGCCGACCTTCGTTTGCTTTTGCAACAACGCCGAGCTTTTCCATTTTTCATACCAAAGGTATCTTGAAAACTGTATTCGTTTGGTTTTCGGGCTTGAAGGAACGCCGGTTCGCTTTATCATCCGCGAGAGAGGAGAAAAATCATGACTGTTATTCTCGCTATATTTACCGTTATAATATCGTATTTGCTTGGCAGCATAAACTTTGCCGTAATCTTTTCAAAAGCGTTTTCGCATCAGGATATCCGCGAAAGCGGCAGCGGCAACGCCGGCACCACCAACGTAATTAGGGTTAACGGCTTTGTCCCCGGAATACTTACCTTCATATTTGATGCGCTTAAGGGCTTCGCCGCGTGCAAACTCGGTGAAATAGTATTTTCAAATTTTATCTATCCGAATTTGAATTCAGTGTTGACCGTTCGTTATTCCGGTGCTTACCTCTGCGCGGTCGCCTGCATAATCGGGCATATTTTCCCGCTGTTTTTCAATTTCCGCGGCGGAAAGGGCGTAGCCACCTGCGTCGGTATTTTTACGGTTTGCTGTCCCATTGCGATAATTATAGGGCTTATTGTATTTGCGCTGGTGACCCTAATAAGTAAATACGTTTCTTTAGGCTCGCTTGTTGCAACGGTTATTGTGGTTATTCTTGCAACGGTTTTCAGAAACGGCGAAACCCCCGCGGCGGTTCAGATTATTTGCTGCCTTATTATGGGCGGTCTTATCTACTATAAGCATATCAGTAACATTAAACGCCTTTTGGCAGGCAAAGAAAACAAAATTAACGATAAGGCTTAATTATGGGAAAGATTACTGTATTAGGCACAGGCGGTTGGGGAATTGCCCTTGCGTTGGCGGCATATCACGCAGGTCACTCGGTTTATATGTGGTCGGCGTTTAAGGATGAAGCTGATATGCTGAAAAAGAATAGGCAAAACGAACGCCTTTTACCCGGTATTACAATACCGGAAGCAATAACTATAAGTGATGATATCACCGTTGCCGAAAGCTCTGATATTACCATAATAGCAGTTCCTTCTGTTGCTGTAAGCTCAGTGTGCAACTCACTAAAGAGCGTCGTTAAGCGCGGAATTATCGTTAATGTTTCAAAGGGATTTGAACCGCAAACCAACTGCCGATTATCCGAAGCCATTTCAAGAATACTTCCGGATGATATCGTTGTTGTTTTATCCGGTCCATCACACGCGGAAGAGGTATCACGAAATATTCCCACCGCGCTTGTTGCGGCATCACGCAGTCTTGTTGGCGCGCAAATCGTTCAAACCATGCTTTCGACCGAGTTTTTAAGAATATATACTTCCGATGATATTATCGGCGTTGAGCTTGGCGGTGCGCTTAAAAATGTGATCGCCGTATGCGCCGGTATATGTGACGGTTTGAAACTCGGCGATAACACCAAAGCCGCACTGATAACCCGCGGTCTTTCTGAAATGACGCGCCTTGGCGTTTGTATGGGTGCTAACGAAAGAACTTTCGCTGGTCTCACCGGAATAGGTGATTTGGTGGTGACCTGCACGTCAAGGCACAGCCGAAATAACCGCTTTGGAAATCTTGTGGGCTCCGGGGTCGATATCAAAGAAGCGTTAAAGTCTGTAGGAACTGTTGAGGGCTATTTTGCTTCGGCAATCGTGCATGAGCTTTCAAAACAGTATAATGTAGACTTACCGTTGATGAATGAGTGTTATTACATACTTTATGAGAACCGTGATGTCACTTCGGTCGTAAACAGTTTAATGTCAAGACCGATGCGTATGGAATGATTTCAGTATAGACCTACTGTTGATAAGGACAGTAAGTCTCTTTAAGCAAAAACCATTGCAATTTTTTTCTGTTGGTTATATAATTGTCCTTGTGGGGGGATATAATGTTCAATAAGTTTTTTAAAAAATCTCTCGATAGATTTCACATCAAGCATTGGCATTTTATCACTTTTTTGCTTATAATTTACGATATAATCGCCATAAATCTTGCGTATTTTCTCGCATTATGGTTCAGGTTTGACTGTGCAATATCCGAGATAGATCCCGTTTTTATAAGCGCATTTGCAAAATTCTTTCCAATCCACACTCTGTTTGCTCTAGGCGTATTTTTTATTATGCGCCTGTATAACAGTATCTGGCGTTTTGCAAGCTACAAAGAGTTGACTCACGTTTTCTTTGCCTCGGTAATCACTTCGGTTTTTCATACCGTTTTTATAACCGTTTTATTTTGCAGAATGCCGATATCCTATTACGTTTTCGGCGCTTTCTTCCAGTTTGTGCTGATCCTTGCCGTCCGTTTTTCTTACCGTTTGATCCTGCTGCTCAGAAGCATTCGCCCGGCGGATAACAGCGCAAAAAAAGCAAACGTAATGATAATCGGCGCCGGTATCGCGGGGACAATGCTTTTGCGCGATATCAACACTACCGATAAAATTTCAAACGATAACGTTGTTTGCATTATTGACGATAACAGCAACAAGTGGGGCAGAAGCATTGACGGTATACCCATAGTCGGCGGCAGAGATTCGATCTTCTTTAACGTTAAAAAGTATGATATCAATAAAATATATATTTCCATCCCGAGCGCGGCATCCGAAGACAAACGCGATATACTTAACATATGCAATGAAACCGGATGCGAGATAAAGAGTCTGCCCGGTATTTACCAGCTTTTGAACGGTGACGTTACAACAAGCAGTCTTAAATCCGTTACCATCGAAGACCTCCTTGGCAGAGATCCTATAAATATCCAGAACGAAAAGACTTTTTCATATATTAAGGGTCAGAAAATACTTGTCACGGGCGGCGGCGGTTCCATAGGCAGCGAGTTATGCCGCCAGATAGCCGCCCACAGTCCTGCGCAACTTATAATTTTCGATATTTATGAAAACAATGCGTATGAGATCCAGCAGGAATTAAAGCGCAGTTACCCCGAGCTTGACCTTGTTGTTCTGATAGGTTCCGTGCGTGACAGCAGACGGCTTGAAAGCGTATTTTCAAAATACCGCCCCAATATAGTATATCACGCGGCGGCGCACAAGCACGTTCCGTTGATGGAGGACAGCCCCTGCGAATCTATAAAGAATAACGTTATAGGCACGTATAAAACCGCATACGCCGCTGTAAAATACGGCACAAAACGGTTTATACTTATAAGCACCGATAAAGCGGTCAACCCCACAAATATTATGGGTGCAAGCAAACGGCTTTGCGAAATGGTCGTTCAATCCTTTGCAAAGTTGCTTAACGATGGAAATGAAGGCGCCATTTACCCCTTATATGAGCATTATGACGCCAATTTCGACCAGAACAAGGTCGGTCTTAAGGCAACGGTCAAAACAGAGTTTGTAGCCGTTCGTTTCGGAAACGTTCTCGGCAGTAACGGCTCGGTCGTTCCGCACTTTAAAAAGCAGATAGAGCAGGGCGGACCGGTCACTGTCACTCACCCTGACATAATCCGGTATTTTATGACTATACCAGAGGCTGTCAGTCTTGTTTTGGAGGCGGGCGCCTATGCAAAGGGCGGCGAGATATTTGTTCTCGATATGGGCGATCCCGTAAAAATCGTCGACCTTGCGCGTAATCTTATCAAACTTTCAGGTTACGTGCCTGACGTTGACATAAAGATCGAATATTCCGGTCTTCGTCCGGGCGAAAAGCTTTATGAAGAAAAACTTATGAAGGCTGAAGGGCTTGAGCGCACCGAAAATAAGCTTATTCACATCTGCAAGCCGCTTGACTTCGATCCGGATGATCTTATCAGATCTGTTTCAAAGATAATGGATCACTGTTATAACGAGGATGATAACATCCGCGATTACGTTATGAAAATCGTTCCCACATATCATCCGGCGAATAATTAGTTTAACGAAAATAAACAGAGCGCAGTTTAATACTGCGCTCATCTTTTATTTCAGAGATTCAATATATTGCGGTAAGACCGGTTCAAATTTAACGCCGTATCGGTGGCTATCGTCGTCGGCGGTGTTTTCAATACACAAAAGCGTATAGTCGGCGGCGATAACAGCCGATTTGTAAACGTCGTTGTTTTTAAGATATGCTCCTACAAACGCCGATGCGTAAACGTCGCCCGTGCCGTGACTTCCGCGCTTGTTGCGGCGATGTTTATAATACCTTTTAATACCGTTTTCATAGACCAAAACACCGGTTGAATCTTCAGAATACGAAACGCCGGTAAGTATAACCGTTTTTGCGCCGGCGGCGGTCAGTTTGCTCAAAAGCATGTCAATATACGCTTCATCATATTTTTCTTTGTATTCGGTATCTGTAAGAAAACAGGCTTCGGTGATATTCGGAAGAATAATATCTGCCGAATATACAAGTTTTTTCATTTCATTTACAAATTCAGCGTTAAATCCCGTATAAAGCTTACCGTTATCCGCCATAGCCGGATCAACTATCTTTATATATTTATCCTTGCCAAGTGTTTTAAACATTGATTTAACGTATCCGATCTGTGTAGTGCTGCCGAGATAACCGGTATAGATAGCGTCAAATTTTATGCCTTCTTTTAACCAGTGTTCGGTGATCTTCGGTATCTCGCCTGTAAGATCGCAAAACGTAAAACCGGAAAAACCGCCGGTATGTGTTGAAAGAACGGCGGATGGAAGAATGACCGTTTCGTGCCCTGCGGCGGAAAGAATAGGTAAAGCAACGGTCAGCGAGCATTGCCCGAAGCAGGAAATATCCTGAACAGTAAGCACTCTTTTGTAATCCATAAAAAATCCTCCTTGAAAATCAGTTGCTAATATTGTATACTGTTTTGGTAATATTAAAATATTCAATTTAGGAGAATTTTATAATACCAGATGAAGTATACAGTCGACAAAAATATCAAGAAGCCTGCATATATCCAGCTTTATGAAAACATACGTAAAGATATAACCTCAGGGGTATTGCCGTTCGGTGGCAGATTACCCTCAAAACGCCTTGTAAGCGAAGAGATCGGGGTAAGCATAATCACTGTCGAGCATGCTTATTCGCTTCTTATCGATGAGGGTTACGCGGTCGCCCGCGAAAGGAGCGGCTACTACGTTTCCTATAGTGCCGAGGACGGTTTCAAACATCCCGAAACCGCACCCCGGCTGATACGTCCGCACCAGCAGTCACAAAAGTATGATTTCCCGTTTTCGGTTTATGCAAAAACCATGCGTAAGGTAATATCCGATTACGGCGAGGAGATCCTGTTAAAAACAGATAATACCGGTTGTGATGAACTTAAAACTGCCATTTCCGAATATTTACTGCGCAGCCGTGGTATAAGCGTATCTAAGAGCAGGATTGTTATCGGTTCGGGCGCGGAATACTTATACGGAATAATTATTCAGTTGCTCGGCAGGGATAGAAGCTATGCCACCGAAGACCCTTCGTATGAAAAAATCGAAGCTGTATATCACGCGAACGGCGTTGATATACAGCTCTTAAAGCTTGGAAGCGACGGAATACTGACCGAGGAGCTTAACGCAACAAACGCGACGGTTTTGCATATAACGCCGTATCGAAGCTACCCGAGCGGCATTACCGCAAGCGCTTCAAAAAGATATGAGTATCTCCGTTGGGCGGGAAGAGAAAAAATCATTATCGAAGATGACTATGAATCGGAATTCAGCATTCTCTCAAAGCCGGAAGAAACCCTATTTGCAATGAGTAATAACGATAACGTCGTTTACCTTAATACCTTTTCAAAAACGATTTCTCCGGCGGTCCGAACCGGTTATATGGTCCTTCCTGAAAAACTGCTTTCAGAGTTTAACGAAAGGGTGGGTTTCTACTCTTCAAGCGTTCCTACATTTGAACAGCTCGTTATCGCAGAATTTATTTCAAGCGGCAATTTTGAAAGACATATCAACAGGATAAGAAGAAAAAAGCGTAGGGAAATGTAAACCCTACGCTTTGATTTTGCCTATACAGTAAGTATCTGCCGAATCAGTTATTAAAACCGGTAGTATTTGTCCTGTCAACTGCTTATTAGTTTGGACCGTTACTCTGGTATAATTCGGCGTATAACCGCCTAAAACGCCGCCCTTTGCCGTTTCAAAGAGCACGGGAAAGACCTTACCCACCTGGCTTTTTAAAAACTGCCGTTCACTTTCTTTCGCGGCGCAAGCCATAATATCGGAACGGCGCTTCTTTTGGGCATTATCGATCTGGTTTTCAAAGGTATCGGCAGGCGTGCCTGGTCGCCTTGAATAGATAAATATATGCGATCTTGCAAAACCTATCTTTTTTACAAAATCGAGACTTTCGTTAAATTCCTCTTCGGTTTCGCCTGCAAATCCGACCATGATATCGGTGGTTATCGCGGCGTCGGGAAATACGGTTCTGATCCTGCGGACAAGATCGGCATAAAAATCCGCGGTATAATGCCTGTTCATCCGTTTAAGGGTTTTATCGGATCCGGATTGAAGCGATAGGTGAAACTGCGGGCAGAATTTTTCCATCGATGATAAACGCTTTAACATCTGATCGGTAATATGGTCCGGTTCAAGCGAACCTAAACGTATACGTTTGATTTTATCAACTCTCGCCACAGTCTCAACCGCATCGCAAATATTATATTCACTGCCGAGCCCGTAAGCGGAAAGATTTATTCCCACAAGAACGATCTCACAAAAACCGTTATCTGCAAGAGAAGATGCCTCTGTTCTGATGCTTTCAAGTGAGCGTGAACGAACAAAGCCGCGCGCTTTCGGTATTATGCAGTATGAACAGCGACGGTTACATCCGTCCTCGATCTTCATAAAAGCGCGCGTCCGCTCCGAAAAATCGGTAATGGGCAGGGCGGTAAATATATCGTTTATCTTATGTTCGCCGATCTCAAAATAACGTTCTCCTGTATACCGGTTTACAGCCTCGATAATTCTGTTCGGATTGCGGTTTCCGATAATTATATCTGCACCGGTGATCTTTGATTCTTCGGGAAACGCCTGCGCCATACAGCCCGTAAGAACAGTTACGGCGCCGGGATGGCTCTTTTTTGCCGCGTGGATCATTTGCCTTGTTTTTCTGTCGCTTTCGGCGGTAACTGTGCAGGAGTTTATTATTATTACGTCCGGCTCAAGCGAACTGTCGGCAGTATGCCCGAAACGTAAAAAAGCTTCGCGCAGACCCTCTGTTTCATACTGATTTACTTTACAGCCGAGAGTTTTAAAGTGGAAATTCAAAAAAATCACCTGCAATTCGTGTATATTATATACAAAATTGCTTAGTTTTGCAATATTATAATTGTAATGCAACAAAGTTTATGCTAATATAAAAACGAGGTGTTCAATAATGAATTTTTGGATAATCTTGCTAATTACGATAATCGTTTTGACTGTTTTATTATTCCTTGCGGCGGCAACATTTTTCTTTTTTTACACCTTTGTTCGCAGGGAGGAAGAATCCCGCATGATATTTAAGCCCGAGGATGAAAAATACTTCGGCGATTTTTATAAAACGATCCACGGCGGCGCCGATTATATTATGGCACAAAAGTATGATGAACACCGCATCAAAAGCTTTGACGGGGTAATGCTCTTCGGCAGGTATTTAAAAAACGGTGACAGCAAAAAGACTGTCATGCTGTTTCACGGTTACCGTTCCTGCTGCGAAAAGGATTTTTCAGGCAGTTTCAAATACTATGTTGATAACGGCTTTAACGTATTTATTGCAGATCAGCGCGCCCACGAGAACAGCAACGGAAAGATCATTACCTTCGGCGTTAAGGAAAGCCGCGATCTTCACGTTTGGCTAAAATACATAATCGACACTTACGGCGATGATAAGGATATATATCTTTGCGGCTTATCAATGGGCGCCGCAACAGTGCTTTTTTCAACAAAATACAAAATGCCCGAAAACATTAAGGGTATAATTGCCGATTGCGGATTCGATTCACCCGAAAAGATACTGAGAAACGTTGCAAAGAAGAACTTCCATATAAACGGTTTTCTGATGATGCCGACGCTTAACCTGTTTTGTATGATCTTCGGAAGATTCAGTTTATACGGTATTTCTTCCGAAAAGTCGCTTAAAAACTTTAAAAAACCCGTATTGTTCATTCACGGGACCGGTGATGACTTTGTTCCGTATGCTATGAGCGTTTCGGCTTTTGAGGCGGCAAACGAGCCAAAGTTTTTGTGCTCGGTTGATGGTGCCTCTCACGGAATGAGTTATCTTGTTGATACAACTAAAGTTCAGAAAGCTTTCAAAGATTTTATAGATTATTGCGAAAGCGAAAATAATAACTTGTAATTGCCGTTAATTTGTGCTAATATTATTAAAATTATATTTATGGGGTATTTTATGAGAGCAGACGGTATTAAATTAAAAAACGTTGATCCGATGTATTATATCGCCTCCTTTGTTATGGATAAGCGGTATGACGCTATGAATATGATCACTATAAATATTCCGCGTGAACCGCTTGATGAATACGTTCGTGAAAAGCGCAAACAGGGAATAAACATCAGCCATATGGCGATAATCCTTGCGGCATACGTTCGCGTTATGGGCGAATTTCCCGAGCTCAACCGTTTTATCGTAAACAAAAAGCCTTACGCGCGCAAAGAGCTTTCGGTTTCAATGGTCGTTCTCAAAGCCGGTTCTAACGGTCACGGAATGATGTCCAAAATGTATTTTGATAAGAAAAACACTATTTTTGAGGTCAACGATATAATCAACCGTTACGTTGATGAAAACCGTAACGAGCCGGATAACAACGGAACCGAAAAACTGATGAAAATTCTTTTGAGCGTTCCCGGTCTTATGCCGATCGGCGTTAAATTCATCAAGTTTATGGATAAACACGGTCTGTTGCCCAAGAGCGTAATCGATATGTCGCCCTTCCACGCAAGCCTGCTTATTTCAAATCTTGCTTCAATACGCACAAATCACATTTACCATCACGTATATGAATTCGGAACAACAAGTCTCAGTATAACCCTCGGCAATACGCACGAAGTTCCGAAGCGCAAGGGTGATGAGGTTATTTTTGAAAAGTGCATACCGTTCGGCGTTGTTATGGATGAACGTATTGCATCCGGCAGTTATTTTGCAATGGCATTCAGGCGGCTTCGCCAGTATCTCAATAATCCCGAGATTCTTGAAACCCCACTTGAAAACGTTGTTGAGGACGACGGGATCAAAACAAAGAAAAAATAAAACTTTTGGAGGTTTTTAATATGTTGGTTTCGGCAAAGGAAATGTTAAACAAGGCAAAGGCGGGCAAATACGCTGTAGGTCAGTTTAACATCAACAATCTTGAATGGACTAAGGCGATCCTTCTTACGGCTCAGGAGCTGAACTCGCCGGTAATTCTCGGCGTATCGGAAGGCGCAGGCAAATATATGTGCGGATTTAAAACCGTTGCTGATATGGTCAAAGCGATGATAGGTGAACTCGGAATTACGGTTCCGGTTGCCCTGCATCTTGATCACGGCTCCTACGAAGGTGCAAAAAAGTGCATTGAAGCCGGTTTTTCTTCAATTATGTTCGACGGTTCTCATTATCCGATCGAAGAAAACATAGAAAAGACAAAGGAACTCGTAGACATCTGCGAAAGCCTCGGATTATCGATAGAAGCCGAAGTCGGTGCGATCGGCGGGGAAGAGGACGGCGTTATCGGCGGCGGCGAGGTCGCCGATCCGAACGAATGCAAAATGATCGCTGATTTAGGCGTTACAATGCTTGCGGCGGGTATCGGCAATATTCACGGCAAATATCCCGCAAACTGGCCGGGTCTCAGATTCGATACGCTTGATGCAATTCAACAGCTCACCGGCACAATGCCGCTTGTTCTGCACGGCGGAACCGGCATCCCTGCCGATATGATCAAAAAGGCAATATCTCTCGGCGTTTCAAAAATCAACGTTAATACCGAATGTCAGCTTGCCTTTGCCGCGGCAACAAGAGCGTATATTGAGGCCGGTAAGGACCTTGAAGGTAAGGGATTCGATCCCAGAAAACTTTTAGCACCGGGCGTTGAGGCAATTAAAGCAACCGTAAAAGAAAAGATGGAACTTTTCGGTTCGGTTGGCAAAGCATAATTTGTTTTTTAAGAGTGGAGGAAACTCCACTCTTGATTTTTCGGTAAAACTATTATAGAATACTTTTAAGAATAATAATTGGGTGTGTGTTATGGATACGATTTGCGAACAACTTGTAAAGGGCAAAAACGGCTCAAAATTTTATTTAAGCTTGATCGGTATTGTAATTGCCTTGCTGGTAATATCATATTTGTCGCTTAATTTCTTATTTTCTTTTATGATCATAATAATTCCGCTCTCCTTATACGGTGCATATAAGCTTTTAAACTATCTTACCGTTGAATATGAGTATATAATCGTTAACGGTTCGCTCGATTTAGATATTATTTACGGGAAAAGTTCGCGCAAACGCCTTGGGTCATTTGAGTTATCCGATGTTGAAAGTATTGAAAAATATAACGGCGAAACGCTTGATAAAAACCGATACAAGAAAATAATAATTGCCTGTGATGCTAAAAGTGATGAAGCATATAAGATCGTTTTCAATAAAGATTCGGCTGTCAGCATAGCTATTATGACTCCGAATGAAAAAACCCGCGCAAGCATTGTGAAATTTGTGCCTAAATACGTCGGCAACACAGCGTTTAAAAGCTAAGATAATTGAGGTTTACTATGAAGGTTTTAACTTCTTTACAAATTAAAAACGCGGAAAAATCGGCTGTTTCAAACGGCCTTTTTTCTTATAAAGAACTGATGCGATCCGCCGCACAGTCGGTTTATTCGGAGATGAAAAGCCGATACAAAACTGTTGGAAAAAGAATACTTATCATTGCAGGCAGCGGCAACAACGGGGGCGACGGTATCGTCCTTGCCGATCTGCTTCGAAATACCGGCGCCGCGGTATATCTTTGTTTTCCTTGCGGTGAGCCGACCGCCGAGCCGGCGGTAGAATATTTACCGGCGGTAGCAGACCTGCCGCGCGTATACGATTTATCGGGTATTTACGATTTTTATATCGACGCGCTTTTCGGTATTGGTTTTAGGGATAGTTTACCGCAGAATATTGAAACACTCATAAAAGAAATAAATCACAGACCGGGCGTAAAGATCGCCATAGATATCCCAAGCGGTATGTATGCGGACCGTTCGGCTTCCGGCGTTCACTTCAAAGCCGACCTTACCGTTACCTTTATCGGATATAAGCAATGCCAGATTCTGCCTCCGGATTCATCCGACTGCGGCGAGGTAGTATTGAAGGATCTTAACATCGACGTAAAGAATGAATATAATTACAGTATTATCGAACCGCCCATACCGCGCAAATACAGTAAAAACGCTCACAAAGGGACCTTCGGCACAGTGCTTACCGTTTGCGGAAGTTACGGCATGTGCGGCGCTGGGATACTTTCCGCGAAAGCCGCGCTCATAGGCGGCGCGGGTATCGTAAAATCGGTAGTTTGCAGTAATAATTACCCGGCGTTCACCTCCGCCGTGCCCGAGGCGGTCACCGTCCCGGTAGATACCTCGCTTAACGGCGCGCCGTTTTTGAATGATAAGCGCGTGTTTTCTGCTATTTCTTCCGCCGATTCTCTGCTTATCGGTTGCGGTCTCGGCAGAAGTGACGAGGTAGTAAACGGCATATATAAAATACTGCCCGCGATAAGTATTCCGACCGTTATCGATGCCGATGGCATAAACGCAGTAGCCGCCAACATAAACATATTAAAGAACGTTAATGCTCCTTTGGTATTTACACCGCACCCCGGTGAGATGGCGGCGCTGCTTAACACAACGGTAGAGGACGTTCAGTGCAATCGCGTTTTATACGCCAAAAAGTTTGCCTGCGATAATCAGTGCACACTTGTCTTAAAAGGCGCGAATACTATTGTTGCTTCGGAAAACGGCGAGATATTCATAAATATCACCGGTAACTACGGTATGGGCAAGGGTGGCAGCGGCGACGTTTTATCGGGTATCATCGCGGCACTCCTTGCCAACGGTTACGATCCGCTTGAGGCGGCAAAAACAGCGGTTTACGTTCACGGCGCGGCAGGAGACGCGGCGGCGTTAAAGTATACCAAAAGAACAATGCTGCCAACCGATCTTTTAGAGGAGCTTAAGTTCATTACATTTTAGAAATGTGGTGTTCTTTTGAAAGCAAGAATTATTCCTTTAGCGTTACTTTTTATCTTTTTGTTTACAGGATGTAAAAGTGCAAAATCTAAACCGCAAATCAAAATTGAGGGTATATCCTTTGCAGCGCATATAACTTATCAGGGTGCAAACTATGTTGCCGATTGCACGGTTGAAAACGAGAATAGTATCACTGCTGTCATAACTGAACCTGAAAGTTTAAGCGGTCTTACCGTGACTTATAACGGAAACAACTGTTTAGTCCGATACGGTGAAATGGAAATTAACAACGCCGAACGGTTCCTGCCGCAATCATGCTCTATCGAAATGATAAAGAATGTTTTTTCAAATCTTCAGAGCGCTAGCTTTAACGGTAAGCACGGCAACTATGAATTCAAGGGCGATATCAACGGTCACGGGTTCATATTTATTACTACACCCGCCGGGTTACCGGTTTCGCTGCAAATTGAAGATTATCAGCTTACAGTTGATTTCAGAAACGTTACCTGCAAATAAGATAAAACCGGGCGCACTCAAAAATGAGTGCGCCCTCGATTCATCCTAATTCAAGTATATCCGCGCCGAAATATTCGGCGTCTTTTTTATTATGCGAGATAAGGATTATTGATTTTCCTTTATCGGTGTATTCGCGGTTCAGTATCGCAACGGTTGTGTTTATATTCTCTTTATCGATACCGTTAAACGGCTCGTCAAGGATAATAACGTCGCCGCCGTATGCTGCCGCCCGTATAATTGCGACCCGTCTCTTCATTCCGCCGCTTAAGCTCGGAGGATATTTACCGGCGATATCACATAGTCCGAATTCCGCCAATAACTGTTTTGCAAATGCGTATTTCTCCTTGCAGAGCGGCAGCGTTATGTTTTTGAGAACGCTGATATTATCGATCAGCCTATCCTCCTGGAACACAACCGAAACGTTATCAGGAGCCGATATCACGCCGCTATCCGGTTTTTCAAGCCCCATAATAAGGCGTGCAACCGTTGTTTTACCGCAACCGGAGGGCCCGAACAGCAAAAGGTTTTTCCCGCTTGCCACTGTAAACGAAAGATCTTTGATAACCGCTTTTTCACCGTAGGAAAAATCAACGTTTTTAAAATCAACCATTGCCTATCCTCCTCGCTTTTCTTCGACTATAAAGATACTTAAGCAGAAACTCGAAAACCATACTGAGGATAATAACGGTGAGTGTAAAAGCGTAAACCTCATCAAAATTAAGCAGATTTTTGGCTTTAAGAAGCGATTTGCCTATCGATACTGCAGGAGCGCATAAAACCTCGGTAGCAATACCGGATTTCCAGGCAAGCCCGGCGCCGGAAAGTATCGTGGAAATAACCGCATCCGATACGGTAGGAACAGTTACAAACAAAAGTTTTTTAAAACCTTTTACCTTAAAAACTTCCGCCATTTCATTTATGCCTTTATCAAAGCCTACCAGCTCATCGTTTACAGTTTGCCATACTATCGGCATTACCATAAACATACAAACTACTATCGGCAGAATATCGACCCTAATGAACAAAAACGCAAGTATGATGAATGAAACCACCGGAACTGCGCGGATGACCTGCATAGCAGGGGAGAGTATTATATCAAACGCCTTTAATCTGCCGGTAAGAATACCGGCGATAATGCCGCAGACAACTCCTAAGGCAAAACCCTCGAAAACCCGCAAAAACGAATAAAATACCGCCGCCCAGAACGTGCTTTTGCCAAACAACCTGAAAAAAGTATTTACAACGATAACAGGGGAAGGTAAAAACATCTTAAGATTATCGCTTATCAAAAAACTTGCCGCCTCCCAAACAACTGCCCAGAAGGCGATAGCAAGCAAAACTTTTATAAGTTTTTTTGCGGTTTTACTGCGCATTATAGTAGAAATCGTCACCGGGCATTGCGCCGCCTATTGAAGAGGGATCTGCGGTAAACAAAACGTTAAAATAACCATCTATCGAATCCTTCATCTCTTTACCGGTGATATACACGATATTGCAGTTAGGTATAGCCTTTGCGGCGACCGCGGCAGAAGCAATAATGCCGTAATTCTCGCAGAGTGCGGCGGCGTCTTCTACATTACCGTTAACGTATTCGATCGAAGCTTTATACTCTTTAAGGAACTCTTCAACGTGGGTCTTGTTCTCATCAACGTAAGATTTAAGCGCAACTATGCAACCCATAACGATCTTACTGTTTTCGTATTGAACGCCGTTGGCACCGTTTATTGTAAGCTTTTCCCATTCATCGTTGATAATCAGCGCGCGCCTTAAGGTATCTTTTTTAACAAGGACCGTTGTTGCAACCGGCTCCGGAACAAAAGCGATATCGGCGTTACCTGCCAAGATAGCCGCCGCAAGCTGGTTCGGCTCGGCAAAAAAGCTAATAGTCACGTCCTTATCAGGATCAACGCCGTTAGCGTTAAGAAGATATCTTAAGATATACTCGGGATTAGAGCCCTCGCCGGTTGAATAGATTGTTTTTCCCTTAAGGTCGGCGAAAGAGTTTACCGAGTTACCGTTTTCAATTACCGAAAGCGTGCCGAGAGTATTTGCGGCAAGCATAACGATCTTGCCCTCGCTCTTTTTATAAAGCTTTGCCGCAAGGTTGGTGGGAACGGACGCAATATTGAATTCACCGGAAATGATTTTGCCGGTTATCTCGTCCGGGCTTGAAGCAACGGTAAAGGTATAGTTGTTTACCGTTTGTTTATCATCTGATAATTTCATAAGTCTGCTCATACCAACGCCGGTCGGTCCTGCAATACAGGCTATGTTCATATCAACACCGCCTGTTGATTGATTCTGGTTATTGCCACATGCCGATAATGCGAACAAAAGGATCATTGAAAGGATTATTGCTGTTAGTTTTCTTGCTGTTTTCATATTTATCACCTTTATTATTATTTTACAGTTTTACACGTTTGAATACGCCGTTTTTGCCGAAACGCCGCTAAGAGCCCCGATTTTCCCCGAAAGCGCGGAAATAACGTCCTGCGGCGCGTCAAGCGCCACCGAAATAACGTTGATCTTTCGCCCACGGTAGGGAATACCCATTCTGCCGAAAATATAATCGCCGTATTCGTGCAGCAGAGCATTTAGCTTTTCGGTTGATTCTCTGTTCTCAACAATTATGCTGATAACCGCAATTCTTGATTCCATACTTTTTACCTCCGTAAAATAATAGCCGCACCGAAACGGTGCGGCAAACTTTATACCGTCACCTTTCACTCAGAAAACCTTTATGTCAGGAAACTGTAGGTATTTTACCACAATTATTTTATAAAATCAAGTAAGAATTCATTTGCGGCCCTATAATTAATATAATAATATATTGTCATTGATATTGACAATCGGCTGTTTTTTTGGTAGAATAAAGCAAAATATATTGGGGTATTTTGCCTTAGGGGTTGATAATTTGGTTTACAGTATGACCGGTTTCGGCAGGGCTAAAAAGATAAACGGCGCCTATGAAGTAACCGTTGATATCAAATCGGTGAATCATCGCTTTTTTGAATACAGTTCCCGGATATCCCGCACTTATCAGTATATTGACGATAAGATAAAGGACTTCTTAAAATCTAAAATCGTCCGCGGCAAAATCGAAGTAGGCGTTTCCATAGCAGATACTTCGGATAATTCAATATCGCTTGAACTGAACAATGCATATGCTTCCGCCTATATCAGCGCAATGCGCGAACTTGGAAGGAAATATAAGATAAAAGATGATATCAGACTTTCTTCGCTGACCGGCAATAACGATTTCTTTACGGTAAAAAAGAATGAAGCCGATGAAAAATTCGTGACCGCACTCGTTTTGGAAGCCGCCGAAGAGGCGCTTGCAAACTTTATGGCAATGCGGGCAAGCGAGGGCGAAAAACTTGTTGCCGATATTGAATCGCGCGCCGACCTTATTTTAGAAAAGGTTGCAATCATCGAGGAGCGCTCTCCCCAAACGGTAAGCGAATACAGATCTCGCCTTGAGAATAAGATCAAGGAACTGCTCGGCGATACAACGATAGATGAACAGCGCGTGCTTACCGAAACAGCGATATTCGCCGATAAGATTGCGGTTGATGAGGAAACAGTCCGGCTTCGCAGTCATATTGCGTCACTCCGCTCCTGCCTTAAACAGGGCGGTGATATAGGAAAACGTCTTGATTTTATCGTTCAGGAAATGAACCGTGAAACAAACACTATCGGTTCAAAGGCACAGGATATAGAGATCGGCAAGATCGTTGTTGATATCAAAGCTGAAATTGAGAAAATCAGGGAACAGATACAAAACATAGAATAGCGGTGATGTTGTGAAATTAGTTAATATCGGTTTCGGTAATATGGTTGCGGCAAACAGGATGGTGGCGATCGTCAGTCCCGAATCCGCGCCGATAAAAAGGATCGTTCAGGAAGCCAAGGAAAAGGGAACGCTTATCGACGCTACCCACGGCAGACGCACCAGAGCAGTCATTATTACCGACAGCGATCACATTATTCTGACCTATTTGCAATCCGAAACGGTCGCAAGCAGGATCATAGAAGATGACGTTATCGATGATGAGGAGGATGAAAATGAGTAAGGGCAGACTGTTTGTTGTTTCCGGACCTTCCGGCTCCGGTAAAGATACGATCCTTCTCGGAGTATTTAAGCGCTTTCCTGATATAAAGTTTTCGATATCGACCATAACACGTCCGATGCGCTGTAATGAAAAGCCGGGCGAAAAATATAATTTCGTATCTAAAAATCAATTTGAAGATATGCTCCGCAATAACGAGTTGCTTGAATACAACACATATCTTGATAACTATTACGGAACGCCGAAAGCCCCGGTAATATGCGCTATCGCAAACGGAGAGGATATTATTGTTGAGGTTGACGTTAACGGTGCTTATCAAATCAAAAATATTATGCCTGACTGTATAAGCATTTTTATCATGCCGCCATCCTTTGAGGTTCTGAATCAACGTCTCCGTTCGCGCGGGACCGAAAACGAGGATAGGATAAAACAGCGCCTTGAGGTCGCGATAAAAGAGATAAGCCGCGCCGATGAATATGATTATCTGATAATCAACGATGATCTTAACAAGGCGATAAGCGACTTTTCCGATATAATCAAAGCTGATCGCTTCAGGACCGACCGCAACATATCTTTTTTAAAAAACTATTTGAATAAATGAGAGGTAATTACTATGCTAAATCCCGCAATTGGAAAACTTATTGACGAATACGATAACAGATACCGTCTTGTTACCGATATTTCAAAATGTGCGCGCGAGATCTCTTCCGAAGCCGAGAAGAACGAAGAGATACTCATTGAAAAACCCGTAAGTATCGCTATCAACAAGCTCGCAAGCGAAAAAGGACTTATTTGATCAAAGACGTAGTATGTGCAAAATAAACGTTGCAAAGGTTGCGTTGGACGGTGCGTCAGACGCCTACGATAAACTCTATTCATACAAAATACCGGCGGAGCTTAATGACAATGCGCAGTGCGGCTGCCGTGTGTTTGTTCCGTTTGGCAAAAGTAATGCCAGGCGGATCGGTATGATATTTGCCGTAAACACAACCGATGATGACCCCGCTCTTAAATCGATTATTTCGGTCGTTGACGAACACCCCGTTCTGGGCGCCGAAATGTTGCTTTTATGCCAACAAATGCGCGAGAGTGTATTTTGCACATATTTTGATGCGGTCAATACGATCCTGCCAACCGGACTTAGATACAGACTATCGGGTTTTTACACACCTAACAGTGAATTTGCGGATCGCTCGCTTCTTGAAGGCGATGAGGCGGCGGTATATGACTATATAGTCGAAAACGGCGAAGCCAAAGAAGAAAAGATAAAGGCATTGTTCCCGGAATATCGCGCCTTACTTCTTTCACTTACCGCCAAAGGAGCGATAATTCATAACGTTGTTCCAAAGCGTAACGCCGGTGACTTTACCCGCAAATACGTTCGCTGCTGCACCGACAGTTTTGATGATTCCTATAAAGCCACTCCGCGACAGCTTGAAGTTATAGACGCGACCAGAGTGGCGGGTGAGGTAAGCGTAAAAGAACTGCAGTATTTTACCGGCGCTTCGATTTCGGTTATAAACACCCTTATTAAAAACGGCGTTCTCGAATCCTTTGAAAAACAGGAATTCAGAATGCTGCCGCGCATCGGCGCAAAACCGCAAGGCAATGATATAACCCTTAACGTGGATCAGTCTTCAGCCTTTGAAGGCTTAAAGGAAAAAATGTTTTCCGGTTCAGGCGAGACCGCCTTGCTTTACGGCGTTACAGGCAGCGGTAAAACTCAGGTCTTTTTAAAGCTTACCGATGAATGCGTTAAAAACGGTCGCGGAGTTATCATCATGGTCCCTGAGATTGCTTTGACCCCGCAGATGATAAACCTGTTCAGTTCAAGATATCAAAACCGCGTAGCGATATTTCACAGTGCAATGTCGATAGGTCAGCGTATGGATGAATACCGCCGTATCGAATTGGGATACGCAAAAATAGCGATAGGAACGCGCAGCGCCGTCTTTGCTCCGTTTGATAACCTCGGCCTTATCGTTATGGATGAAGAACAAGAGCACACGTATAAGTCGGAGAAAACCCCGCGTTTTCATGCAAGAGATATAGCAAAGTTCAGGATCAAGTATCATAAGGCGCTTTTGTGCCTTTCAAGTGCAACGCCCTCGCTTATGTCCTACGCGCTTGCCGATTCCGGCAAGTATGCCTTTTACCGGTTGAATAAACGCTATAACGATTATCCCTTGCCTTCGGTTGAGATCGTAAATATGCGTGATGAACTGAAGCAGGGCAATTCTTCCGATATCAGCCGGCGCCTGACAGAGCTTATCGAAAATGGACTGAACGAAGGCAAGCAATCTATTATACTTTTAAACCGCCGCGGGCATAATACCTATGTTTCTTGCCCTGAATGCGGATTTGTTGCGACCTGCGAGAATTGCAGCGTTTCGATGACCTATCATTCGGCGAATAAACGCCTAATGTGTCACTACTGCGGCAACTCGGTTCCGGTTTATAAAAAGTGCCCTAACTGTTCAAGCGAGTTTCTTTCATTCTCGGGTGTCGGCACCCAGCGTATAGAGGAAGAGCTTTCAGCGCTTTTTCCGAAAGCCCGCATACTTCGCCTTGATGCCGATAGCACCTCCACGAGAAATTCATATTCGGTAAATCTCGGCGATTTCGCCGAAGGGAAATACGATATCATGATCGGCACGCAAATGGTCGCCAAAGGGCTAGATTTTCCGAAGGTTTCGCTCGTTGGAGTTATCGGCGCCGACCGCGCACTTTCGGGTGACGATTACCGTGGCTTTGAACGCACCTTTGATCTGCTTACCCAGGTCATCGGCAGAGCCGGCAGGGCGGACGGCAAGGGCATTGCCGTTATTCAGACTTCCGATACCGATAATCACGTTATAGACCTCGCAAGGTCGCAGGATTATCCCACTTTTTACGCCGAGGAAATCATGAACCGGAAGATCCATGTGTTCCCGCCGTTTTGCGATTTATGCCTTGTTATGGTCCAATCGGTCAAGATTGATGCGGCGAAAACGGCGATTCGTGAAATATTCTCATCGATAAAAAAACACATTGCCGAGGATTATGCCGACCAGCGCCTAATAATACTCGGTCCTAATTCCGCGGTAGTTCCGCGAGTCGCGGGAAAATACCGTTATAAAATTCTTATCAAATGCAGAAATTCCGCAAGATTCCGTAAAATGATATCGGAATCAACCTCTTGTATTAAAAAGCCGGACGTGTCGGTCATGGTCGATATCAATCCGGAAAGTATATTGTAAGGTGAAATAATGGCAATCAGGAATATTGTAAAATACGGCGACGATACACTCAGAAAGGTCTGCCGCACCCAACTAACTTTTGATCCGCATCTTCATCAGATACTCGATGATATGGCGGAGACGATGTATGCCGCCGAGGGCGTCGGGCTTGCCGCGCCGCAGGTAGGTATACTTCGCAGATTCTGTATCGTAGACGTCGGGGACGGGCTTATCGAGCTTATCAATCCGGTGCTTCTTGAATCCGATGGCGAACAGACCGGGGAAGAGGGTTGCCTTTCAATACCGGATAAATACGCAACGGTTACCCGCCCGCTTAACGTTAAGGTCCGTGCTCAGGATAGGTTCGGCAATAGTTTTGAAGTAAGCGCTACCGAGCTTAAAGCCCGCGCAATTCTCCACGAAATAGATCATCTTGACGGTGTGCTCTATATCGACAGAGTATAAGAGGAAACGGCAATGCGTATAGTTTTTATGGGAACACCTGAATATGCGGTTCATTCGCTTGCGGCTATTGCTGCCGCCGGGCATACTGTTTCAGCGGTCTTCTGCCAACCCGATAAACCCGTTGGCAGAAAGCAGATCCTTACGCCGCCGCCAACAAAAGTATATGCAAACGATAACGGCATTCCCGTATACCAACCGGCTACACTGCGAAACGGCGAAGCGCTTGATATACTAAAGCGCATTTCACCCGATATTATCGTGGTTGTCGCTTACGGTAAAATACTGCCGCCCGAGATTTTAAACCTGCCGCGTTACGGTGCGATAAACGGGCACGCCTCGCTTTTACCCAAGCTTCGCGGCGCCTCGCCTATACAGTGGGCGATCGTTACCGGCGAAACCGTAACCGGCGTTACGGTTATGCAAATGGATGAGGGTATGGATACGGGCGATATTATCAATGCTCAAAAAGTAGGTATTTTACCTGACGAGACCGCCGGTGAACTTTTTGACAGACTGTCTCTTATTACAGCCGATTTGCTTGTAGAAACGCTTAAAGCAATCCAAAACGGCACGGCAGTTTTTAAAAAGCAGGAAAGTTCTCTTGCCACATACGCGCCTATCATAACCAAGGATATGGCTCATATCGATTTTTCCGCACCCGCCAAAACCGTAGTAAACCTTATTCGCGGTTTTAACCCCTGGCCGGTAGCCTACTGCTATATCGATGGCAAACGCTATAAGATTTTTACCGCAAGAATCGGCGATAACACTAAAGCTAAACCCGGAACCGTTATTGAAAACGGCAACAAACTTGTTATCGCCTGCGGCGAGGGAACCGCTATAAACGTTTTAACGCTTCAACCCGAAGGCGGCAAAGCTATGCAAGCCGCACAGTTGCTTAAGGGCAATAAACTTAATCTCGGAACGGTCGTTGAGTAAAATGATTGACAGAAGAAAAATCGCCCTGCTCGCGCTTTGCGATATTGAAAAGGATCTCAGCTACTCAAACCTTGTTCTTAGAGATCATTATTCAAAATTTAATGTTCCCGATACCGATAAGCCCTTTATTACAGCGCTTTTTTACGGTGTGTTAGACCGTATGATAACACTTGATTACGTTATTTCCGCATTTGTAAAAAAGCCGCTTAAAAGTATCGGTCCTATAACCTTATCGGCGCTGAGGCTTGCTATTTATCAGATATTGTTTATGGATAAGGTCCCCGAAAGCGCCGCTGTAAACGAATCGGTCCGCCTTGTTAAGAATTCCAAAGAAAGCTATAACTCCGGATTTGTCAACGCCGTGCTGCGCAATTATTTAAGGCAGGGCGTAACTGTTCCGGAGGATAATTCGGTCTCCTCGCTTAAATACCGATACTCCGTTCCTGAATGGATAATCGAAAGCCTGATAGGCGATTACGGTATTGAAAACGCGGTTAAAACTCTTGATTTTTTCCTTCGATCGCCTAAAACCGCACTTCGCGTGAACTCTACGCTGATATCCGACAGCGCGTTTGAGGAAGTCCTTCAAACCGCCGGCGTAAAATTCGAAACAACCGATCTGCCGCACGCCCTTTTGCTTGATTCGGGCGTTGACGTAACTTCGCTTCCCGGCTATAAAGAAGGTTACTTTCATATTGAAGATCTGCCTTCGCAGTATGCGATCTCGGCACTCAATCCAATCCCCGGCGGAAGTATCCTTGATATGTGCGCGGCTCCCGGCGGCAAATCCTTTACCGCCGCCCAATACGCGGGGAATGAGGCAAATGTGACATCTTGCGACTTTTACGAAAGCCGCGTTTCCCTTATCGAAAACGGCGCAAAACGTTTAAAACTCGGCAATATCAAATGTCTTCAAAAGGATTCCACCGTTTTTGATCCGACGCTCGGCAAATTTGATTACGTTATCTGTGACGTTCCGTGTTCCGGGCTCGGCGTTATCAGGCGCAAGCCGGAGATCAAATATAAAACCGATCTAAATTTATCGGCGCTTGCCGACGCACAACTCGCAATATTAAACAACGGCATACACTATCTTAATGTCGGCGGAAAACTAATTTATTCCACCTGCACGCTTCGCAAAGCTGAAAATGAGGATATTGTCCGTAGAATTCTTTGCGAAAGCAAGAATCTTGTTTTAGAAAGCGAAAAAACCTTTTTACCGCCAACAGACGGGACTGACGGATTTTACTATGCAATAATTGTCAAGAATTGATACTTAGTTATCGGTAGGTGAATTGTTTAATGATTGATATAAAATCATATGATCTCTCCGAATTAAAGGCGTTGATCGTAAATATCCACCAACCGGAATATAAGGCGCTTCAGATATTCAAATGGCTTCAAAGAGGCGTTTCTTCCTTCGATGAAATGACAGATATTTCTAAAAACCTGCGCGAAGAATTAAAGAAAATAGCTCTGATTCGTTCGGCTAAGATCAAGCAAAGGTTCACGTCGTCTTATGACGATACTACCAAATATCTATTTGAATTGTTTGACGGCGAATGCGTTGAATCGGTTTTAATGAAATACGAACACGGTTATTCGATCTGCATTTCAACTCAGGTCGGCTGCAATATGGGTTGTAAGTTCTGCGCTTCCGGTCTTTTCGGAAAAACGCGAGATCTTACCGCGTCCGAAATGCTATCACAGATCACCTCGGCGCAAAACGACCGCGGGATACGGATCTCAAACGTTGTTATGATGGGAATGGGGGAGCCGCTCGATAACTTCCAAAGCTCGGCTCGGTTTTTAAAACTTGTGAGCGATGAAAACGGTCTTAATATCGGATTAAGGCATATTTCGCTTTCGACCTGCGGCATTGTGCCCGGCATTCGTAAGCTTGCGGAGCTTGATATGCCCATAACGCTTTCCGTTTCGCTTCATGCGCCTTTTGACGATATAAGGAGCAGTTTGATGCCTGTAAACAAAAAATGGAGTGTAAACGAGCTTTTGGCGGCCTGCAGGGAATATCAGGCGGTGACCACCCGCAGGATATCGTTTGAATACGCGTTGATATCGGGCGTTAACGATACCATCGATTGCGCCGGGCAACTGGCAGAGATCACAAAAGGCATTATGTGCCATATAAATTTGATACCCGCTAATCCGGTTGCGGAAAATTCTTTTTCGAAGCCGGATAGCATAACAATCAATAAATTCAAGGATATTCTTGTTTCTCTCGGTCTGACCGTAACGGTCAGGCGAACCCTCGGTGCTGATATCGATGCATCCTGCGGTCAGTTGAGAAAAAGATACCGGGAGGTGTCATCAAGTGAAGCTATTCACAAGGGTTGATATCGGAAAGGTCCGTGCTTCCAATCAG
Source organism: Clostridia bacterium (assembly GCA_017554405.1). Lineage (GTDB taxonomy): Bacteria > Bacillota > Clostridia > Oscillospirales > Acutalibacteraceae > UBA737. Next base: position 45,989 of record JAFZIK010000046.1, read on the forward strand.
GACGCCGCAAATGCCTTTATGCTCAACGGCGACGAGGCGTTCGGAATCGTTTGTGACGGAATGGGCGGCGCAAAGGGCGGCGATATTGCGAGCAATACCGCGCTGAATATGATAAGCGAATACGTTAAAAACTCATATTCGCCGTCAATGGATAACGAGAAGGTCGCTCAGCTTCTTAAAAACGCGCTGGCATCGGCGAATTTCGAGTTGTTCACAAGCTCACATCGCGATGAAACGCTTGAGGGTATGGGCACTACCGTTGTTGCCGCGCTTGCAAGAAAGGACCACGCCGTTATAATCCACGTCGGTGATAGCCGCGCATATCTTGTGAACGAAACCATCACTCAGCTAACAAACGACCATTCGATAGTTCAATCCCTTATTGAGAGCGGAAAACTTACCTTAACAGAAGCAAAGAATTTTCCCGATAAAAACGTTATAACCCGAGCACTTGGCGTTGAAGAAAACGTTATTTCCGATTATTCGGTCGTTCCTTTTAAGGAAGACGACGCGTTGTTGCTCTGCACCGACGGTTTATCAAATTTTGTTGAACCGGCAGACGTATTAAACGTGTTTAATACCGAAAGTATCGAAAACGTTGCAGATTCACTTATAGAACTTGCAAATTCAGGCGGAGGCGGCGATAACATATCGGTTGTTATCATTACGCAGAAACGAGGATAGTATTATGGATAAGTATTTAGGCAAAAGACTTGACGGTCGTTATGAGATCCAGGAAATTATCGGCGTAGGCGGTATGGCGGTCGTATACAAGGCATACGATAACGTTGAATGCAAAACCGTTGCCATAAAGATCCTTAAGGATGAGTTCCTTGAAAACGATGAGTTTTTAAGGCGCTTTAAAAACGAATCCAAAGCTATAGCAATGCTATCCCATCCTAACATTGTTCAGGTAAACGACGTTAGCTTCGGCGATCTGATCCAGTATATCGTTATGGAGTATATCGACGGCATTACGCTTAAGGAATACATTGAAACAAACGGAAGTCTTCGCTGGAACGATGCCGTGTATTTTGCAATGCAGATACTCCGCGCTCTTCAGCACGCCCACGATAAGGGGATAGTTCACCGTGACGTTAAGCCGCAGAATATAATGGTGCTGGCAGACGGAACGATAAAAGTTGCCGACTTCGGCATAGCCCGCTTTGCCCGCAGCAATCAGCGCACCGTAACCGATATGGCGATAGGCTCAGTTCATTATATCAGCCCCGAACAGGCACGCGGCGAAAAGACTGACGAAAAATCGGATATTTACTCGGTTGGCGTTATTCTATACGAAATGCTGACCGGTAAGATGCCGTTTGACGCCGACAGCGCCGTATCGGTCGCTATAATGCAGCTTCAGCGCGATCCGCAGTTGCCGACCGAGATCAACCCTTCCATACCTAAAGGGCTAGAGCAGATCACTATAAAGGCAATGCAGAAAAGTCCCGAACGCAGATATCAGTCGGCGGCGGAAATGCTTTGTGACCTTGAGGAGATCAAAAAGGATCCTGCGGCGACCTTTAACCATAACTATTACGTTGACAGTTCGCCAACCAAATTCGTTGATGAGCTTTCCTACGCTCCGGCTTCCGCATCACCTGATGCCGCCGACGATGACGCTGACGACGGTAAAGTTAAAAGCGCCGCTGGCGTTGGACCGATAGTTCCGATTCTTGCCGGAATTGCCGCCGCTTTTGTGCTGGCGCTTATTATTCTCGGCATTATCTTTTATCCGAAGATATTCGGCAAAACCGAAGATATAACAATGCCGAGTTTTATCGACAGGACCGTTGATGAAGTTAAAAGCGATCCCGAACTTTCAAAATTCAACGTTGTTTGGATAGAACAGCAAAACTCCGATTATGCCGATAAGGGCGCTTTCTATATTTTCAAGCAGGACCCCGCGCCCGGCGAATCGGTTAAAAACGGAGCAAAGCTTACGCTTTACTATAATACCGAAACGGGTCTTATTCAGGTTCCTAACGTTATCGGTCATAAAGAGGATATCGCGAAAAACGAACTTGATAACCTCAAATGCCGTGTTGAGTATATATCGGAGGATCAGTGCCAGACCGATTGCAAGCCCTACTGTGTTGATCATACTGTTCCCGGTGCCGGAACATACGTATATGAAGGCGCCGAAATAGTGCTATTCGTTTTTTCCGATGATACCGCCGACTTTACAAGCGTTCCGAAAATTCTTTTGGGAATGAAATCCGATGACGCTGAAAGGGCAATCAGAAACGCCGGATTGGAACCAAAGATCGTAAACGTTGATATCCGCGCAAGCAGTAAAGATTCAGGAAAATTCATTGAAGATCCAAATGCTGATATCAAACAGTTTTCCGAGGATACTACGTCAAAGGGTTGTGTAATCGCGGTCGATCACGATTCTGAAGAAAAACTACAGCGCGGCACGAAGGTTAAAATATTCGTAAGCACCGGAAATTACGGCTTTGATTATAAAGTTGATCTGCCGGATGACATTTATCCGAACGGTTCCTTAGTTCTTACTATCGACGGAAAAAGCAATTATCAAACCAGCATTTCATATGATATCGCCAAGAATAAATCCTATACTTTTGAAAACCTGACCGTTCCTGTTACAATGAAGGAGGTTAAGTTACACGTTGATATACAAGTTGAAAAAGGCGAAGAAGGAAAGGTTATCTATAGCTACATTGATGCGACTGTCGACCCATATGAAAATAAGGTGATTGGAAAATCGATAACAAGTAATTATCCTAAATACGAAAAAGAAGAACAGGTGGAAACCGGTGAAGAAGACGGATAATAACGCGATTTCCCTGATCGGAACGGTAGTTAAATCGCTTTCGGGGTTCTATTATCTTGATTACGGCGGCGCTGTATATGAAACGAAACCGAGGGGAAGTTTCCGCTTTGCGGAGATTTCCCCGATCGTGGGGGATAAGGTCCGTTTTTCGCCTATCGACGGCACCAAGGGCGTTATTGACGAGATACTGCCGCGCAGCAACTGCCTTAAACGGCCTGCCGTTTCAAACGTTGATAAAATTATTATTGTATCCTCTTTTAAGAACCCGGCGCCGGATACATATCTTATAGACCGCCTGACGGCGATAGCCGAATTCAACGGGATCAAACCGGTTATCGTTTTTAATAAATCCGATACCGGCGATTTTGCCGATTTTGAACGCATATATATAAATGCCGGCTTTAACACTTACGTTGTTTCTGCGCTTGATAAAGCATCCCTCACCGGTCTTAAAAAAGAATTTGAAAACTGCATCTCGGTTATGGCGGGAAATACCGGGGTAGGTAAATCAAGTCTTTTGAACGCGCTGTTCGGAACGTTGAACCTCAAGACCGGCGAAGTAAGCAATGCGCTCGGGCGAGGCAGGCATACAACGCGCCATACCGAGTTATTAAAAAACGATGTTGGCGGTTATGTTATTGACACTCCCGGTTTTTCTTCGATAGATCAGCTTGAAAACCGGTTTGAATTCAAAAACAGTCTTCCCGATTGTTTTAAGGACTTCAGCCCTTATACCGACCTTTGCAGGTTTTCTGATTGCAGCCACATTTCAGAAAAGGGATGCGCCGTTTTAGAGGCGGTCAGTCTGGGCAAAATCGAAAAAACACGGCACCGGAGCTATACAATGCTCTATAACGAGTTAAAGGGTGCCAACAACTGGGAGAAGTAATTATTAAAAGGGGTAATAATGAGTTTTCTAAGTATTATACTGATTGCCGTCGGTTTATCAATGGACGCCTTTGCCGTTTCGATCTGCAAGGGGCTTAAAATGCGCCAGATCGATTACGGCAAAACGCTTTTGATTGGCACCTTTTTCGGCGGATTCCAGGCATTGATGCCTTTTATCGGTTGGCTGTTTGCCTACCGATTCAAGGAGCATATAGAAAGATTCGACCACTGGGTCGCCTTTATATTGCTGGCGCTCATCGGTTGTAAAATGATATATGAATCCTTTCACTCTGAAAATGATGACGATTCAGATGACCTTAATATTCGCGAGTTGTTCATTCTTGCCGTTGCAACAAGTATCGACGCACTGTTAGTGGGAATAGTTTTTGCCACAACGGACAATATCAATATTTTTTATTCGGTTTCAATAATCGGACTAATCACCTTTATTCTATCTGTGATCGGCGTGTTTATCGGCAATAAATTCGGTGCGGTTTACAAAAGCAAGGCCGAATTTGCCGGCGGTTTGATACTTATATTTATCGGCGTTAAAACTTTGCTTGAACATCTGAACGTTATCGGTAGCATATTATGAAAAGCCGCATAAAACGCGCCATAAAAATATTATATGATATTTTCCCGGTGATGAACCGACCTTTGGCGCTTTGCGCCGCGGTATGCGCGCTTGCAGTTGTGTTTTTGTTTTACCACCGTGAGAATTCGCTGTCGCTGCTTATTCTGTTTGTGATAGTGGCGGCGGTCATATGCCGCTTTTATAAGAGTAAAAAACTTATAGTAGTCTCACTTATATTTTTAGCGATCTGCGCAAGCACTGTTAACGAGTTATATACGATTGGCGATCTTGAAAGTCTGGATGGACAAACGGTAAACGCCGACCTTATCGCCGTTGAAGATTCAAATTTTAACGGCGCGGGTAACTATCTTACCGTTTACTGTTATAATTCGGATACTATTCCAAAAAACACAAAACTTCAGATATATTACTATTTTTCAAAAGAAATAAAATGCGGTGAAAAATTCAATGCGGATTTTAAGATTTCAAAACTAAATGACGGACCTTTTAAGCTCTCGCATATAGGCGATTCAATCTACGTTGATTGCCGCCTGTTATCAATTAACAGCAATTATAAAGAGAGCGCGTTTTTCACCGCCATCGGTGAAATAAGGCAGTATTTCAATTATACACTTAAAAAACGTTTTTCGGGCGATATTTCACCTACCCTTCTTGCGCTCAACTGCGGAAACCGTGATTACCTCTCCGATGAATTCTACGATAAGGTCCGCGTTTGCGGGGTAAGCCACGTTATGGTCGTTTCCGGACTGCACCTTTCGATCATTCTCGGCTTGTTTTTCCGTTTTATTGAAAGGTTTATATACAGCCGCTCCCTAAAGGCGGGATTATCACTTGCCGCCATTTTCTTTTTGTGCGCGCTTTTCGGCTTTACGCAGTCGATAATAAGAGCCGGCTGTATGTTTGTTTTCTCGGCGTTTTCTCCGCTTTTTATGCGCAAAAACGATATGCTGAATTCACTTGGCGCCGCAATACTTATTATGATCTATTTTAATCCGTTTTGCGTTTTCAGCGTTGCATTTCTGCTTTCGGTTTCTTCCACCGTAGCCGTTGTATGGTTATCACCTTTTTATATTGAGCTTTTTATAACCAAGCTAAACATTAAAACCCGGATAGGGAAGGCGATAACGGAGATCCTTATAATATCGATTATGGCTCTGATATTTACCGCGCCGGTCTCCATGTGGGTTTTCGGCAAGACCTCGCTTGTAGCTCCGTTTGCGTTTTTACTTATAACCTTTCCCGTTACCGTTGCGCTTATATTTAACTCAGCCGGTCTTGTTCTTGCGGCGCTTGGCGGGATAAGTTTTCTTTCGGTCCCGTTCTTTATAATATCCGGGCTCTGCGCCAAATACATCAACTTCATAATAAACAATTTGGGCTTGCTTGATATGTTCTACGTTGATCTGGGTATTCCGGGTTTCGTTGGTGCGATATTCTTAATTTTCGCTCTTATCAGCACAATGTATTTTTATAAGTTTTATCAAAAGCTCAAAAAGCGGCAATACATCCTGGAGGTGAAACGATATGCCGGTAATCTACGAAAACCAACTGAAAAGCCAGTTGAATCAAGGTGATATAAAGCCGGTATATCTGCTCTTCGGCGAGGACGGCTACCTTATAAATCACTATGAATCGCTGATAATTTCAAAAACCTGCGGCAAGGATAACGATTTCGATCTTATGCGCTTTGAGCGTGACGTTGACCTTCAGGCGGTTTACGATTCAGTAAATCAGTTCCCGATGATGGGCGAGCGTAAATGCGTAATATTATCGGATTACGATTTTGAATCGGCGGCAAAAGAGGACCTTGACCGCCTTGTTGCTCTTGTTTCCGATTCATACGAGTTTTCTACACTTATTTTGCGATTCGATTCAATACCGGTTGACCCCAAACGTTCGCAAAAGTCGATCATACTTATTAACTCTGCCGCAGAATCAGGCGGGGTAGCGGTTTGCCTTAACCACAGGGAAGAAAATGATATTGCCGCCATGCTAATCAGAGGCGCCAAAAAGCGCGGTTTTTCACTTGATAATACCGCCGCAAAATACATGGTCGAATGCTGCGGCTCGGATATAAATACCCTTATGCGTGAGCTCGATAAGCTTTGCTTCTTTGTTACAAACGCAAGTATTACAAAAGCGGATATAGACAGCGTTTGCACCAAATCGGTCGACGCATCGGTTTATGAATTTGCCAAAAAGATAGTTGTTTGCGATACTTTTTCCGCGCTTACGATACTTAACGATTTATTCTATATGCGTATAGCGCCTATGATAATTCTATACTCGACCGCTTCGGTTTTTGTTGATATGGTTCGCGTAAACGCCGCCACCAAAATACATATTGAAAAACAACAGATCGCCGAAGATTTTTCCTACGGAAACAAAACCTTTGTGCTTGATAACGCGAGATCAAATCTTAAAAGAATATCGGATAAAACGCTTAAACTCTGTATGGATGAGATACTTTCTGCGGATAAAATGCTCAAAAGCTTTTCCGGTGATGAAAAAACGGTGCTTGAAAAAATGACAGTCCGCCTTATATACATTATTGCAAACGGTGAATCAATTGATTAGGTTATCACGCGCTGTTATCGTTGAAGGTAAATACGATAAAATTCACCTTGAAAACTTTATAGATACCACCGTGATCGAGATAAACGGTTTCGGCATTTATAAGGACAGGGAAAAGCAAAAGCTTATTAAAATGATAGCCGCGAAGAGCGGCATCGTTATTATAACCGATTCGGATAACGCGGGAAATCAGCTGCGCGCATATATAAAGCGGATTTGCGTCGGCAGCGATATCATAGACGTATACTTACCTCAGATACCCGGCAGGGAAAAGCGTAAAAGCGAACCTTCAAAGCAGGGTATTTTGGGCGCGGAGGGTCTGCCGGGAGATGTAATCATTGCAGCTCTTAAAAAAAGCGGCGCCGATATTTTCTCTAAAACACGCGGCAAAGCGATCACTAAAGCCGAATTATATTCATTGGGGCTTTCGGGTTGCGAAAACTCAAAGGCGGCAAGAGAGAGCTTTTGCAGATATGCAGGTCTTCCGCTTGGGCTTTCCGCAAACGCATTCACAGATATGCTCAACGCACTTTTTAATTACGATGAATTCATAAAGGTGGCGAAATTATGGCGTCAAGATCAAGCCAAAAATTAAAACTGCTCCATATCGTAAGTATACTTAAAGAGTATTCGGATGAAGATCATCCCGTATCAACGGCATTTATAATTTCAAAACTTGAAGCATACGGCTTATCCGCCGAACGCAAGGCAATCTACGATGATATCGAATGCCTGCAGGAGTTCGGTTATGACATTATAAAGACCCGCAATCCCAAAGCCGGTTACTTTTTGGCTTCCAGAAGTTTTGAACTTCCCGAAGTATATCTGCTTGAAGACGCGGTGCGCACCGCTCATTTCATAACCGAAAAGAAAACCCGCGAATTATGCCGCAAGCTTGATTCAATGCTAAGCACCCACCAGCTTGCCCGCAACGCGAACGGCATATATATCAATACCGACGGCAAAACGAAAAACGAATCCATTTTTTATAATATAGACACAATCACCCGCGCCATCGAAAACCGGCATAAGATAAGGTTCAAATACGGTGTGCGCCAGTTGAACTCCGAGCGTGAGCTTGTTACCGTTTATAAGGAACGGACGGCGAATCCGTATGCCATGACCTGGCAGGACGATCACTATTACCTTATCGCCAATTACGATAAATACGATACGCTCCTGCATTTAAGGATAGACCGTATGAAATCGGTTGAGGAAACGGATGAAAAGTGCCGCCATTTCAGCGAGGTTTCAAAATATACCGATACCTTCAACGTTGCCGATTATACCCAAACGCTTTTTGATATGTTCGCAGGCGAGAGGGATCAAGTAAATCTGCGTTGTTCAAAAAAGCTTCTTGAACAAATAGTTGACCGTTTCGGTGAAAATATTTTTGTTACTAACGTTACCGAAACCCACTTTGAAATAGGCGTTTCCTGCGCCGTAAGCCGCGGGTTATGCAGTTGGATCGCCGGGTTCGGCGATGATATTGAAGTTCTATCCCCGCAGTCTTTGCGCGATATGATGCGCGAGCGCGCGGAAAAAATACTGAATTTATATAAATAATGCTTGAAAACGCCAAACGTTTGTGATATAATTTATCGGTCGGTTTATACCGACTAAAAATACACACATTTTATTTGCCCGGTAGAGGTGCGGCTTTTGATACAGGGCTGTTACCGGGGCGGCAAATAGAATGGAGGGAAAACCTCAGGAGGAATTTATTATGGCAGTTGTATCAATGAAACAGCTTCTTGAAGCCGGTGTTCATTTCGGACATCAGACAAGGCGCTGGAACCCCAAAATGGCTCAGTATATTTTTACAGAGCGCAACGGTATCTACATTATCGACCTTCAGAAGACCGTTAAGAAGCTTAACGAAGCTTATCTTTTCGCACGTGACATTGCGGCTGACGGCGGCGATATCCTTTTTGTAGGCACCAAGAAACAGGCGCAGGATTCCGTTAAAGAAGAGGCGGAGCATTGCGGTATGCCTTACGTTAACGCACGTTGGCTCGGCGGTATGCTCACGAACTTCAGCACCATCCGCACCCGTATCGGCAGACTTAATCAGCTTCGCACTATGAGGGAAGACGGAACTTTTGATCTCTTACCCAAAAAGGAAGTTGTTAAGCTTGAACTTGAGATAGAAAAGCTTGAAAAGTTCATCGGCGGTATCCAGAACATGGAAAAACTCCCCGGCGCACTTTTCATCGTTGACCCCCACAAAGAGCGTATCGCGGTTGCTGAAGCAAAGAAACTCGGCATTCCGATCATTGCGATCGTTGATACAAACTGCGATCCTGATGAGATTGATGCGGTCATCCCGGGTAACGACGACGCTATCCGTGCCGTAAAACTCATTTCCGAAACCATAGCCGCCGCGGTAATAGAAGGCAGGCAGGGCGAGGAGTTCGGCACCGCCGCTACTGACGACGAAGAAGAAACAATAGATATGGAAACCGCTGAAGAAGAGGCGGCTGCAGCAGAAGAATCTGCCGAATAACAGCAACTACAGGAGGAATATATTATGGCTTTTACTGCTAAAGACGTTCAGGCGCTCCGTGAAAAAACCGGTTGCGGTATGATGGACTGCAAAAAAGCACTTGTTGAAACCAACGGCGATATGGATGCCGCCGCAGATTATTTAAGAGAAAAGGGTCTTGCTTCTCAGGCTAAAAAAGCCGGCAGGATCGCCGCTGAAGGCACCGTTTGCGCTATATGCGAAAACGGCATCGGCGCTGTTGTTGAACTTAACGCCGAAACCGACTTTGTTGCCGGCGGCGAGGAGTTCAAGGCATTGGCGCTTAAGGTTGCAAAGATCGTTGCAGAGCAGAATCCGGCTGATCTTGACGCGTTGCTCAAATGCGCTAAAGACGGTCAGACCGTTGAAGAGATGGTCCAGGAACTTTTCCTTATCGTTCGCGAGAACATCAAGGTTCGCCGCTTTGCCCGTTATGAAGGCAAGGTCGTTACCTACGTTCACGCCGGCGGTAAGATAGGCGTTATGGTCAATTTTGATACCGACCTCTCGCTTGACAATGCCGATTTCGTTGCCATGGGCAAAAACGTTGCAATGCAGATCGCTGCTATGAACCCCGGTTATCTTGATGAAGCGTCTGTTCCGGCTGACGTTATAGAGAAAGAAAAGGCTATCCTCATTGCGCAGATGAAAGAGGATCCCAAGATGGCTAATAAGCCCGATGCGGTTCTCGGCAAGATAGTTGAAGGTAAGATCGGCAAGTTCTATAAGGAAAACTGCCTTGTTGAACAGCAGTATGTTATAGATAACGAACTTACGGTCGGCAAGTATGTTGAAAAGACCGCCAAAGAGCTCGGCGCCGATATCAAGATAAAATCCTTTGTCCGCTTTGAAAAGGGCGAGGGCATTGAAAAGCGCGTTGACGATTTTGCCGCTGAAGTTGCAAACATGATAAAGTAATTGTTTATAATTTGAACAGGCCTTATTTTAGGTCTGTTCTTTTTTTCTTGATATTTTATGTCGTTTTATGTTAAAATAACTACGGTGAATACTTTACAAAGGAGTTAGTGCTATGAACAACTTAAAAAGAGTTTTATGCTTGGCTGTATCGTTTTTACTGATCTTTGCGGTTTGCGCCTGCGGTGATGATGATACCGCCCAAAACAACAAAAAGGATGCCGCCGTTTCAACAAATAGTGAGAAAGACAACACCGATACAAACGATACCGGTAATAAAGACGGCGAAGAGATCAACAGTAATTTAGAGATAGAACCGAGACCCGTTATCGTTGATGAGGCACTTAATTACGAAAAGGACGTAATTGCCACAAGCGAAAGCATTGAGATCGGTTGGGATCCGACCGGTTTCAAGCACAAGATCCGCCTGCCTAAGATAACGGCAGATACCGAAAACGCAAAGAAATTCAACAAAAAGATTTACGATACTTTTAAGGATGTATACGAGGTTCTCCAAAACAATCTTGAGGAAAACAACATTTATTTCTACGACTATATTTATAAGATTTACGACGGGTTTATAGGCATAATTGTTAACAGTAGCGCCGGTGTGCAGTGCGGCGGTATTTCTCCGGGATACACGGTGTTCTATTATGATATTGATAACGATAAAGAACTGACATACGAAGAATACTTGACCGCTCTTGATCTTTCCAAGGAAAAACTGCATATTAAGATCAGTAATACTAAAGCTTATCAAAACAGTGATACAGTCATTGGTGAGATTTATTTCAGTATCATCGATACCGAAAGCACGGTCATAATCTGCGAGGCGCCCGAAACTATGGACGGGTGGTTAGAGGTCACGACTGAACCGATAGTATAACACTTGTCTAAAAATTAAAAGCCGGGAAATCCCGGCTTTTAATTTATTCGGCGTCAGTTTTTTCTTTTGGTTTTGTTTTAACACCCGCTAAAGGGTTTGAATCGATAGCATTTTTAATCTGCTTATCGGAAATATGCGTATATATCTGCGTAGTGCCGAGATTTGCGTGGCCCAAAATATCCTTAAGCACGCGGATATCAACGTTGCCGTGCTGATACATAAGTGTTGCGGCTGTGTGGCGAAGCTTATGGGTCGAAAATCCCTGACCGCCAAGCCCGGCCTTTTCAAGATATGTCTTTACAAGGTGCTGCACCGTTTTATTGCTTATTCGCCTGCGGTTTCGGCTTATAAACAGAGCGTTTTTATCGGTGGCAACAACGCCTTCGTTTGGGCGCAGTGGCAAATACGCCGCTATCGCGGCTTTGCAGGCGTCATTAAGATAAACTATGCGTTCTTTGTTTCCTTTGCCTAAAAGGCGCAGTGTCCCATCCTGCCTGATATCCGTTGTATTTAAACCGCACAGCTCAGATAAACGCATTCCGCAATTAAGAAAAAGGGTAAGAATGCAGTAATCACGCTCGCGGTTCGGACCGGCTACACTGTTTAAGAGTTCAAGCGAGTCTTCAAGCGTAAGGTGGCGGGGAAGAGCCGCCTTAACCTTAGGCGCTTCAAGAAGCTCGGCGGGGTTTACCTCAAGCAGATTAAGATGTGAAGTCAGATATTTGAAAAAGATGCGTAAGGTAGAAGTTTTTCTGGCACGGGTAGCGCTGTTGTTGCCACGGTCGTTCTTGCAGAATACAATAAAAGCGTAAAGATCACTAATTGTAACCGTTTTTATAAGGTCTATATCAACCGGATCTATGCTGATCTTTTCAAAATCGGTATCGGCGCTTACCATACCGCGAGTCTTTAATAGATAGCGAAAAAATGTTTGCAGATCAAGATAGTATTCCTCAACCGATTTTGCGGATTTACCCCGTATCGTTTCGCTGTATGTAAGAAAATCGCGCAGTATCGGAGGGGAGGAGAGGATTATATCATGCTTCAACAGTTTCACACCCTTTCGCTTTACAGGTAATTTTATCATTTTTTTCAAAAAAATGCAACTTAAAGAAAATATTTCTTTAATTAAACAATCTTTTGTTGTATAATGGTTTTGGAGTTGATAAGGTTGAAAAACATCGAAGAATCCCGTTTGACCGCGAAACAAAAAAGAATATTTACGGCAATTATAATAGTTTTGGTCTTTTTATTTACCTGCGCACTTGCCGTAATAATCGGGAAACCAATGGTCGATCTTGTAAAAGACCATGCGCGATTCAGAGATTTTGTTGAAAAAAACGGCATTTTAAGCGATATTGTATTCATTCTTATGGTCATTTTTCAGATAATAATCGCCATAGTGCCGGGCGAACCGTTTGAGCTTGCCGCGGGCTACGCTTTCGGCAATATCCGTGGCACTATCGACTGTATGCTGGCATTTTTAATAGGCGGCATTGCGGTCTTTCTGTTTGTGCGTAAATTCGGCGTTAAAGTGGTTGAGATATTTTTCCCGATCGAAAAGATCCGCGAGCTTGAATTTCTCAACGATCCGAAACGCCTTAACGTTATGACCTTTATTGTATTCCTCATTCCCGGAACTCCCAAAGACCTGTTATCATACTTTGTAGGTCTTACGGATATGAAGCTTTCGGTATGGATAATTATAACAACGGTAGCACGTTTTCCTTCGCTTATAACTTCGGTAGTCATAGGCAATGCGATAAACGCTCAAGACTATGTGTTTGCCGTGTCTGTAACCGTGATAACCGCCGTTTTAAGCGGTTTGGGGCTTTTGATATACAACAAAATCAAAGCCAAAAACAACAACTAAAATTTTGCCCTTAATTTTTCAAGAGACGCCTTTTCGATCCGCGATACGTAACTTCGCGATATCCCGAGGCTCTTTGCCACCTCGCGCTGCGTCAGTTCCTTATTATCGCCCAGCCCGTAACGCATACTTATTATCCGATACTCGCGTTCGTCCAGCACACCGCGGATCATCACCTTAAGCTTTTCGATTTTGATTTTTTTATCTATTTCCTCGGCAATATCGCTTTCATCGGCGATAACGTCGATAAGTGTCAGGGTATTACCGTCCTTATCGGTATCTATAGGATCGCTTATGTATACGTCCTGTGCGCTCTTTTTAAGATTTCTGAAATACATCAGTATTTCGTTTTCAATGCATCTTGCGGCATATGTTGCAAGCCGAATGCCTTTTTCATTATTAAAGGTCGATATCGCCTTTATAAGACCGATAGTGCCTATTGATATCAGATCGTCCTGCTCACATCCGGCTGTGTAATACTTTTTAACGATGTGTGCAACGAGCCGGAGATTGTGCTCTATCAGTTTGTTTCTTGCCTCGATATCGCCGACGGAAGCCTTGTCTATAAGTTCGCTTTCCACCTTTGCGCTAAGTGGCGGTGGGAACGATCCCGGGCTTTTAACGTGAAGCGCAAGATAAAATAGCCGGCATATAATTTCAAACAACATTTTAAGCATACTATTACCCCCATCATTACGGTTAATTATATGCTTGATCCTGCGCCTTTTGAACGCTTCACTTTTACGTCGGCGTCGAATTCTTTTTAAAACAACGGTAAAACACACAAAACACCCGTTATTGCGTAAAATATAACATAAGGTCGGGTGTTTTGCGTGAATATCGGTAAAAAGCTAAAACCAGTCTTGATACGTTGGCTGTTTGTTTTAACGCTCTTTTTGGTAATTGTCTGTTTGATAATCATTAACGGCAGACCCGCGGTTCGCGCTTATGCCGAAACCAGGGCGCGTTCAATTATGATCTCCGCTTTTGACGGTGCCGTCAAGTCCGCGCTTACTTCTCTCGGTTACGGTTATGGCGATATGGCGGTAGTAACAAGAACTTCGGATAATCAAGTTTCAAGTATCGAAATAGATTATCAGAAGCTGAACATTCTGCGTGCCGAGATCTCAAGCCGCGTTTACGAAGAAATGAGTAATCGCTCAAGCAACAGTATTTCGATACCACTCGGCACGCTTCTTGGCTCCGAATACACCGCGGGCTACGGTCCGGGGATAAGGTTTAAAATCCAATTTCTGCAAATACCGCAGCTTGATTATGAAAGCAAATTCTTAAACGCCGGTATCAACAATATTCTTCACCGTATAAATATTACCGCGGATTTATCATATAGTATCGTTATGGCGGGGGTTGACGAGACCTTTACCGTTCATCTTACCGCCGTTGCGGCGCAAACGGTGATAATGGGCGTTGTGCCGAACAGTTTTACAAACGTTGTTGAAACTGCGGAGAGTGACACGGCCGACGATATTTTTGAATTCAGAAGCAACTGATAGGAGGATATTATGAACATTGAGGAAGCCAAAAAGCGTATTTCGGAGCTTAGAGAGCAGATAGAATACCACAATAATCTATACTATAATCTCGATACGCCCGAAATAGAGGACTATCAGTATGACGCCCTGACGCGTGAACTAAAAAGTCTTGAAAAGCAGTTTCCGGAGCTTGTTTCTTCCGATTCTCCGACCCAAACGGTAGGCGGCCGCGCAAATGTTTTGTTTTCTCCGGTTACTCATACCGTCAAGATGGAAAGCCTGCAGGACGTATTCAGCTTTGAAGAACTAAATGATTTTGATTCAAGGATTGATAAAAGCCGGACCGTCTATTCTGTAGAACCGAAAATCGACGGGCTTTCGGTATCGCTTGAATACTCCGGCGGCAAGCTTATCCGCGGCTCTACTCGAGGCGACGGCGTAACCGGCGAAGACGTTACCGATAATATCAAACAAATCAAATCAATACCTAAAAGCATTGATTTTTTTGGTGAACTTGAAGTGCGCGGCGAAGTATATATGCCAAGGTCTTCCTTTATAAAACTGGTTGAACGACAGGAGCTTTTGGGCGAAAAAACCGCAAAAAATCCGAGAAACGCCGCCGCAGGGACACTGCGGCAAAAGAATTCCGCTGTTGTAAAAGAGCGCGAGCTTGCTATTTTTATATTCAATATTCAAAGAATATCCGGCATGGAGTTTACCTCACACGTAAAATCGCTTGATTTTTTGGCTTCTCTCGGCTTTTCCGTGCTCCCGAGTTATAAGATATGCCGGGATATAAACGAGGTTACGGCTGAAATCAGGCGTATAGGAGACAGCCGCGGCGAACTGCAGTTTGATATTGACGGCGCAGTCGTTAAGGTCGACGATTTAAGCTACCGCCAAGAACTCGGCAGCACCTCAAAATTCCCGAAATGGGCGGTAGCCTTTAAGTATCCCCCTGAGGAAAAAGAAACGGTCCTTAGAAGTATCGAGATAAACGTAGGCAGAACAGGTGCTCTCACGCCAACTGCCGTTTTCGATCCGGTTGAGCTTGCGGGAACAACTGTCAGCCGCGCCGTGCTTCATAACGAGGATTTTATTAACGAGAAACAAATCGGTATCGGCGATACGATAATCGTTCGCAAAGCCGGCGAGATAATACCAGAGGTCGTCGCCGTAAAGAGCCATGCCGCAAATTCCTGCGTTTATAAAATGCCTACTGTTTGCCCCTCCTGCGGGTCGCCGGTATTCAGAGAAGAGGGTGAGGCGGTGATACACTGCACTAACGCCGAATGCCCGGCACAGCTTTTGCGCCACCTCATTCATTTTACTTCGCGGGACGCAATGGATATCGAGGGGCTCGGTCCCGCGGTTTTAGAGCAACTGCAGGGTGCTGGGCTTATAACAAATATCGTTGACATTTACGATCTTGATTTTTCAAAGGTAATCCGCCTTGAACGTATAGGCGAAAAATCCGCCGATAACTTAAGGGCAGCGATAGAAAATTCAAAAAGCAACGATTTATCAAAGCTGATCACCGCCCTCGGTATAAGGCATATCGGCGCAGGCGCTGCAAAACTCCTTTGTGAAAGGTTTAGCAGTATCGATGAGATAATGGCGGCAAGCAGGGAAGAGCTTGAAGGCATACCCGGCTTTGGCAGTATCCTCGCCGAATCTACCTTCGAGTTTTTCTCGCTCGAAGGCTCGCGAGATATAATCGGAAAACTAAAGGCGCTTGGCGTTAATACCGAATCCAAAAAATCGCCTGCCGGTGATAAGCTTTCAGGGCTTACCTTTGTTCTTACCGGAACATTGCCGACGTATTCAAGAAACGAGGCATCTGAAATAATCGAATCGCTCGGCGGCAAGGTCTCATCTTCGGTTTCCAAAAAAACCGACTATGTGTTAGCAGGTGAAGAGGCAGGCAGTAAGCTTGATAAAGCAAACGCCCTCGGCGTCAAGGTTATCGATGAGCAAGAATTCAAAGAAATGATAGAATAAGAATTGCCGGTGGCTGATGCCACCGGCAATTCTTATTCAAGATATTCGATTATCATGTTTTCATCGTCCGAAACGTAGAAAAGCTTTGTATCATTTTCACCAAGAAATTTTAGCTTTGTGCTGTTATCAAGAAGGGAAACGAGATTATCGTAAAACCCGTTAACGTTAAAAATTACAAGCGGTTTTTTGATTATCCTAAGTTGTTTTAAGGACATTGTTTCAAAAAACTCATCCATTGTTCCGATACCGCCGGGAGTAACGATAAACGCATCCGCCATATCCTCAAGTTTTTCTTTGCGCGAACGCATATCCACCGTATATATCATCTCGGTGCAGTCTTCAAACAGAGTGCCGTCAACGTTAAAAAACTCGGGCGAAATACCTATTATTTTCCCGCCGCCGCTTCTTACTCCGCGGGCAACCGCGCCCATCATACCCGAAGCCCCGCCGCCGAAAATCAGCGCGTGGCCGGCGTCCGCCATCGCTTTACCGAGGCGTTCTCCCGCTTTTCTGAAGGAAATATCTATTTCTTCGTTTGCCGAACCGTAAACACAAATATTCATATTAACTCCTTAAAATCCAATTCTTTACCGTTTAGTTGTGCGGATATTAGCGCATCGCCCTCGTATTGAAGCCGCAACGAGAAGAACGGATACGATTTATCCTCGATAAGCTTTAAAAATATTTTATCGCCTTGCCAGATCGGCAGGGAATAAACGTCCTTAATATCGATCCATACAAGCTCGCCCTCGTCGCAATCCTTAACTGTTCCTCTGTATTTATCGGCGGTGAACACGTGCATTATCTCGCTTTCCCATATATCCGAAACAAAGGTTACAACGCACCGGTATGCGGGATCGATAAGCGTCAGACCGGTTTCTTCATATACCTCCCGGGCATTGCATTGTTCCGGGCTTTCTTTTTCCTCAAACTTTCCGCCGATACCGACCCATTTATCGCGGTTAAGGTCATTTTCCTTTTTTATGCGGTGAAGCATCAGATACTTGCCGTCCTTTTCTATATGGCAAAGGGTAGTGTTTCTCATTGTGTGACCTCACCACCGTTATCATCATTCGTTATCTTAAAACCGAAAAGATAAAAAACCTCATCCTTTTTATTCTCGTTATCAAACAAATTGTTATACTGTATTTTCTTATAGGTATTTATCAGTTCGGTGTAATGATTCTTTTCCGAAAACTTATGACAAACGCCGCTGCTATCGATATATCCGACCGTATCAATAACCGGTATGGTTTTTGAAAGATTCAAAAGATATTTGTTATAATCGGTCATCTCGGTCCCGGCAATATCAAGTAAAAGCGAGGAAAGATAGTTCGAACTGAGACGCTCGATATTCTGTTCCTCAATATCATAGTTTGCCCAGATGATAAAGGGAGTAATATGCCGCTTCTGTGCCTGCTCAACGGTAAGGCTGTTAAGATCTCCGACCCCCATAACAGAGGCGATAAAATCAGATTCAATAGCGGGCTGATGGTCGCCGAACATACAAATCACGGTCGGTTCATCAATGTTTTTAAAGTATTCTATCAGTTCTTTAAAAGCATCGTCGCTCGCCTTAACAAGTGAAAGATACTTGTTTGTTTGCGGATAATCCTCATCTTCACCGGTCAGTGTAACGCACTCATCAAAATTTCTGCCGCCGGATACGTATTCGTTGTGATTCTGCATGGTAATATCAAAGATAAAATACGGTTTGCTCTTATCGCGGTTTTCAAAATCTTCGATGATAAGCTTATAATTATATTCATCGCTTATGTGCTGGCGAATAAGCATATTACTGTTTCCCGGGTAATATTTATCAAGCAGATCCTGGAAGTAATCGGGATTGCCGTTATTGGCATATTCGTCAAGCACCGCCGAATCGATCATATCCTCAATGCTTAAAAACTTATTAAATCCGAAATTGTTGTAAACGCTGACCCGATTCCAGCCGGAAGCGTAATAAGGATGCATCGCAAGCGAGGAATACCCCTGCGCTTCAAGGGTAGAGACAAGCGAATTCATCGGATTGTTTACATATAGCATATACGCGTTACTGCCCGAGGGCAAAAACGCCACCGAATTACCGGTCAGGAATTCAAACTCGGTATTGGAAGTTCCGCCGCCTACAACCGGAACGTATAGATTGCCGCGCACGGTATTTTCCGTAAGGGAACGGATAAACGGCATATAATCGATATTGGTAGTAAAATCACCGAGAACGCCGAGATCTGAAAGGGATTCGTTCATTATGCAGATTATGTTTGGAGTTTTTGTTTCTTTACCGGTATCGGTCTCGTTGCCCTCCCTTACAAGGTCAACTATCTCGTTTTGATCATACCCATCGGGTGTAATTACAAGCAGGTATTTCGTGTTAAAAAAGAAGGAAAAAGCAAATCCGTTTTGTTTATAGGTCTGCGCCTGATTCCACTGAACGTCAACGTCGCTGATCTTTGTAACGTCGGTAATAAACGAAGTAAAATAGAACAAATAAGTAAGAATTATAAACAATACGCCTATGGAACTGCGAACAACGATACGTTGCACCTTTTGCATTTTCGGCGAGTTGGTCTTTATACCGATAACGACGGTAAGAATAAATAAATACGTTCCTAAAACAACGCTGTAAAGTATCCTGAACCGGTAGGAACTTGCAACGTTCATACCTGTACTTGCGCCGGTAAGGTCCATCGGCAAAAATGGGGAACCGCGAAAATACATAAGATAGCAGTTGGTAAGCGCCATTAAATAAAGTATGGTATTTACCGCCAGGACCGAGACCCTGATACTTCCCGAAAGAGCAAATATCACCGCGTAAAACAAGAGTATCAAGATATAGTTTAAAAGAAACGCCGAAAAGCTCATTCTAAAAAGGGAAACGGCATTTAAGCTCTCGGTCATCATTATCGAAATCAACGGCAGGGTAATGCATAAAAGTATAAACGAAACGGTCTTTACTGTTTTTTGTTTAAATCTGAACCTGAATGCAACAGCCGCGCCGATGGCCACCGGGATAACAAACGCCATTGCAAGTATAAACCATTTATTCTTATTGTTGATCGTGGTAAATTCTCTTATATCGATGAGGGTAAATGCAGTTAAAACCGCAAAAAACACCGCTCCGGTTATAAGCGAAGCCCTGGTTGAAGTCACCGCCAAATAATCGGATATTTGAAACTTATTTTTGCTATCGGACCGTTTAAAATGATTACGAATGCAATCAAAAATCACTCTACCGCCCTCCAATCAAAAATGTATAATATATTATATCATAATTATGTAAAAATACAAGTTGATTTTTACGCACCGTTATGTTACAATACCTAAGTAAAAGCGATGACGGAGACCGTTGCGTTACAAGGCGATTTCAGCGAGCCGATGTTGGTGGAAATTCGGTATCGCGGTGCGCAAGTATCACTCCTGAGCCGCGGCGTGAAAGGTTCTCTTATTAGCGCCCGCCGGTTGCCATACCGTTACCGTGGCGCGGATGTTGGTCCGTTATAGGTGGTTTACAGTGATTATGTCCCTGTCCTATTAAGGACGGGGCTTTGTTTTTGAAGGGAGCATTTATGTATAAGGAGATCAAACCCAACGTCAACTTTGTTGAACAGGAAAAAGAGATCAAAAAATTCTGGGATGATGAAAACATCTTTGAAAAAAGCATCGATTCCCGCGCAAAAGGTGAACCGTATGTGTTTTATGACGGTCCGCCCACAGCCAACGGCAAACCGCATATAGGTCACGTGCTTACTCGCGTTATCAAGGATATGATACCGCGCTATCGCACTATGAAAGGATGTATGGTACCCAGAAAGGCGGGCTGGGATACGCACGGTCTTCCGGTCGAACTGGAGGTCGAAAAGCTTTTAGGGCTTGACGGTAAGGAGCAGATCGAGCAATACGGTCTTGAGCAGTTTATCGAGCACTGCAAGGAGAGCGTGTGGAAATATAAAGGTATGTGGGAGGATTTTTCCAAAACCGTAGGTTTCTGGGCGGATATGGAACATCCTTACGTTACATACCATAATGATTTTATCGAATCCGAATGGTGGGCGCTTAAGCAGATATTTGATAAGGGACTTTTATATAAAGGCTTTAAGGTCGTTCCTTACTGCCCGCGTTGCGGAACGCCTCTTTCTTCCCACGAGGTAGCTCAGGGCTACAAAGCGGTAAAGGAGCGCAGTGCAATAGTCCGCTTCAAAGTAAAAGGAGAGGACGCATACTTCCTCGCGTGGACAACTACCCCCTGGACACTGCCTTCAAACGTTGCGCTTTGCGTTAATCCGGATGAGGTTTACTGCAAAGTAAACGCGGTTGACGGCTATACCTATTATATGGCAAAGCCGCTTCTTGATAAGGTGCTTTCGCCCCTTTCGGAGGAGGGAACTGCCGCCTATGAGATTTTAGCCGAATTTACCGGCAAGGACCTTGAATACAAAGAATATGAGCCGCTGTTTGCCTGCGCCGCTCCGGTTGCCGAGAAACAGCATAAAAAAGCATTCTTTGTTATGTGCGACGGGTATGTTACCATGACTGACGGCACCGGCATAGTCCACTGCGCACCCGCCTTCGGTGAAGACGACGCCCGCGTTGGCAGAAGATACGATCTGCCCTTTGTTCAGTTTGTTGACGGTAAAGGCAATATGACGGATGATACGCCCTTTGGCGGTATATTCGTAAAAGACGCCGATCCTAAGATCTTAGTTGATCTTGAGGAACGCGGTCTGCTCTTTAGCGCGCCCAAGTTTGAACACGATTATCCGTTCTGCTGGCGCTGTGATACTCCGCTTATCTACTACGCGCGCGAATCCTGGTTTATAAAGATGACCGAGGTAAAGGACGACCTTATCCGCAACAACGATACCATTAACTGGATACCCGAAAGCATAGGAAAGGGCAGATTCGGCGATTGGCTTAAAAACGTTCAGGATTGGGGAATTTCCCGCAACCGTTATTGGGGCACTCCGCTGAATATTTGGCAATGCGAATGCGGTCATCTTCACGCCATAGGCAGCATTGCCGAGCTTAAGAGTATGTCTGATAACTGCCCAGACGATATCGAGCTTCACCGCCCGAAAATTGACGCCGTTACTATTAAATGTCCGGTGTGCGGTAAGGAAATGCACCGCGTTCCGGAGGTTATCGACTGTTGGTTTGATTCAGGCTCCATGCCCTTTGCTCAGCATCATTATCCTTTTGAAAACAAGGATCTGTTTGAATCGCAGTTTCCGGCGGACTTTATATCCGAGGCGGTCGATCAGACCCGCGGCTGGTTCTACTCGTTACTTGCTATATCAACCCTCATTTTCAATAAAGCGCCCTTTAAAAACGTAATAGTTTTGGGTCACGTTCAGGATGAGAACGGTCAGAAGATGTCAAAATCCAAAGGCAATGCCGTTGATCCGTTTGATGCGCTTGAACAGTTCGGCGCCGACGCCATACGCTGGTATTTTTATACCAATTCAGCACCGTGGCTTCCAAACCGCTTTAACGGCAAGGCGGTTATTGAGGGTCAGCGCAAATTTATCGGCACGCTCTGGAACACGTATGCTTTTTACGTTCTTTACGCCAATATCGATAAATTCGATCCTAACAAATATACCCTTAAAAAAGAAGACCTTACGGTTATGGATAAATGGTTGCTCTCAAAGCTTAACTCAATGGTCAAATCGGTTGACTGCAACCTCGCGGCTTATCGCATACCCGAGGCGGCAAGGGCGCTTGATACCTTTGTAGACGAACTCAGCAACTGGTATGTTCGCCGCGGGCGTGAGCGTTATTGGGTCCAGGGTATGACTGCGGATAAGATAACCGCGTATCTTGTTTTGTATAAAGCGTTATACGTCACCGCGCTTGCCGCCGCGCCCATGATACCGTTTATAACCGAGAGCATTTATCAAAACCTTGTAAGAACGGTAGATAAAAACGCGCCCGCAAGTATCCACCTTTGCGATTTCCCGAAAGTTGATGAATCAATGATCGATACCGATCTTGAGGAAAAAATGGATCGCGTTCTCGAAATCGTTGTTCTCGGCAGGTCTGCGCGAAACGGCGCGGCGATAAAGAATCGCCAGCCGATTGCGAATATGTTTGTTAAGTGCGATATTGATCTGCCCGATTATTTCATTAACATTATTCGCGATGAACTGAATATCAAAAACGTAAGCTTTTCGAACGCTGTAGATAACTTTGTTACCTATAATCTTAAGCCTCAGCTTAAAACCGTCGGTCCGAAATTCGGTAAGCAGTTAAACGAAATAAGGACCGCATTAGCGGAAATTGACGGCGACGCGGCAAAGAAAGCAATAGATACAACCGGCGAATTGGTGCTTGATCTTGCCTCCGGCACGGTTACCCTTTTGAGCGAGGATATTCTTATCGAAGCAAAGCAAAAAGAGGGTTACTGGACGGTAAGCGATCGCGGTATTACGGTAGCCATAGATACCAATCTTACCGCCGAGCTTTTGGAAGAAGGCTTTACCCGCGAAGTTGTAAGCAAAATACAGACAATGCGTAAGGAAGCCGGCTTCAACGTTACCGATCATATATCGGTTCTGCTTGCGGGTGAACCCGAAGCAGTTGAAACCACCCTTAAAAACGCCTCTGTTATCTCTGCGGATACTCTGGCTGACAGCATTACAGAATCCGATATTTCGGGTTACAGTAAGGTTTGGGATATCAACGGTCATAAGCTTGAGATCGGCATTAAAAAAATACAGAATTAAGGAGTAAACGGTATGGAAGACCTCAACAGTTACAGCAGTTATTCATCCAAAAGTCGCAAAAAAACAAGAAAACTCAGTTTACTGCGACCCCTTGAGCTTTTCGGGAAATTTGTTTATAAAAACATTGCGAAGGTGATTAAACTAATTGCCTACGTTGTGGCTATAGCGACCATCGTTATCGGTATTGCGATAGCGTTTTTTATCTTTAAGCACGTTGATAAATTTGTTGCGATCTCCTATGCCATAGTTCTCGGTTCGGCGATTATCGCCTTTATTGAATTCTTTATTATCTACGGTATCGGCCACATAATCGAGCAAAACGACAAGATATTAAAAAGACTGGGGCATGAATAATGCGCATATATGAAAACTCATACAAGACCTCAGAAAACCGCTTAGCCGGCAGGGCATACTATATCCCGCGCGGCATTTCGGAATACATACTCCTCAACGGAACCTGGCGTTTTAAATTTTTTAAGCGTGATTTTGATGTGCCGGAAAACATAGAAAAATGGGGGAGTATAAAGGTCCCCTCGTGCTGGCAGACTGAGGGTTATGAAAATCCGAACTACGCTAACATAAACTATCCTATACCGATAGATCCGCCATATGTTCCGGATGATAATCCCTGCGGCGTTTACGAGCGCGATTTTACACTTAATACCATTCTCGGCAAGGTCTACTTCGTTTTTGAAGGCGTAGCGACCTGCGGTTTTCTTTACGTAAACGGCAGATACGTCGGGTTTACTCAGGGCAGCCACCTTCAAGCCGAATTTGATATAACCGATTTTGTTAACTGCGGTAAAAATACCGTTCGCGTAAAAGTGCTTAAATGGTGCGCCGGAAGTTATCTTGAGGATCAGGATTGCTTCAGGATGAACGGTATTTTCCGCGACTGTTATATCCTGAACAGACCCGCCGGGCATATCCGGGATTATACAGTTTCTACCGAAAATAATACCGTTAAGGTCGATTGCGACCGCAAGGCGGATATTACGCTTTTCGACGTGGACGGCACTTTTATAGAAAAGGTAACCGATACGAGAAACGCCCGGTTTGCCGTTAAAAGCCCTGCTTACTGGAGCGCGGAAAAACCGCTTTTATACACGGTAGTTATTGAGCGGAACGGTGAGATCATCACGCAAAAAACCGCGTTCAGAACTATTGCTGTTTCAAAAAAATACGAGCTTCTTATCAACGGCGTTCCGGTCAAGCTGCTTGGTGTAAATCACCACGATACCAACCCCAAAAACGGTTGGTATGAAACCGATGAAGAGCTTCGCCGCGATCTTACGCAAATGAAGAAGCTTAATATCAACTGCGTTCGCACCTCACATTATCCGCCTACGCCGGCGTTTCTTGATATGTGCGATGAGCTCGGATTTTACGTTGTGCTTGAAAACGATATCGAGACCCACGGCTTTGTAAGCCGCGACCCCAACGCCACAGGCGGTTATGACGTTTGGAACAAGATCTGGCCCTGCCAGCACCCGATGTGGAAAAAAGAGTTTTTGGAGCGTATGAAGCGAGCCGTTGCACGCGATAAAAACCACGTATCTATAATTATGTGGTCCGCCGGCAATGAGAGCGGTTACGGAAAAAACCATAAGGTTATGATCGAATGGCTCCGCGCTCTCTCTGACGGTCGCCTTGCTCACTACGAAGGGGCAGGCGATAAAGGCGATTTTGCCGGATCGGACGTTTATTCACGTATGTATTTATCGCCGGCGGATCTCGTAAAGGCGGTTAAAAACCGCGATATAGAATGCCCGGTATTCCTGTGTGAGTTTTCCCACGCGATGGGCAACGGTCCGGGCGACGTTTATCAGTATACCGAAGTTTTTAACAAATATCCAAAAGCGATCGGCGGCTGTATCTGGGAATGGGCTGACCATACAGTTCTTGATAAAAACGGCGTTGGCAGATACGGCGGCGATTTTAACGGCGAATTAACCAACGATTCAAACTTTTGCTGTGACGGTCTCGTATTCCATGACCGCAGTTTTAAAGCGGGTTCTCTTGAAGCAAAGGCGGCATATCAACCGATGCGCACCGAGCTTTGCGGCAATTCGCTTACGGTAAAGAATCTTTATTCTTTTACAAATCTCAGCGAAAGAACCTTTAAATACGAAATTGCCGTTGACGGCGTTTCGGTGTTCACCGATGTGATACCGCTCGATATCGCGCCGCTTACCTCTAAGACGGTCAAGGTGAAAACAAATGCTGCGCCTTGCAAATACGGCGCGTATCTGCACTGCTACCTCTTTGAAGGCAAAAACGAGATCGCCCATACCGAGCACAGATTAACTGCCAAAACCATTACCGAGCCAAAATCGAAATTAAAACCGCAAATCACCGAAGACAAAGAATTCTATACCGTTTCCGGCAAGGGCTTTGAATACAAGTTTTCAAAGGTTTACGGAACCCTTACTTCGGCGATCATCAGCGGCAAACAACAGCTTTCCGACCGTATGGCGCTTACCGTTTTCAGGGCGCCGACCGATAATGACCGGCGTATCCGCAACAACTGGGTTCAGGGCGAAAACTGGAAATCCGAAAACATTAACCGGCTTTTCCAAAAGGTATATAGCGTAGACCTTTCGGGCAACACGGTTACGGTTACAGGCGCGCTTGCCGGCGTTTCGCGCGTTCCGCTTTTAAAATATTCGCTAAACGCCGTATTCTTCGGTGACGGCAGAATTGATTATTCGATCACCGCTAAAATAAGAAAAAGCGCCTTTTGGCTTCCGAGATTCGGCTATGAGTTTACCGTTCCAGCCAAAAACGCTGCATTTGAGTATTTCGGCAACGGTCCTTATGAAAGCTATATGGATATGTGCCACGCCGGAAAAACGTGTCTTTACCAAAGCACCGCCGCAAAAGAATACGTAAACTATATCCGCCCCCAGGAGCACGGCAACCACACAGGCGTTAAAATGCTCACGGTAGGGGATATGGTGTTTACCGGCGACGCTCTTGATATCGGTGTTTCACAATACGGCGCTCAAGCGCTTAACTCTGCAGAGCATACCGATGAGCTTATAAAGGACGGGAAAACCCACGTGCGCATCGACTATAAAATGTCGGGCGTAGGATCCGATTCCTGCGGTCCGAAACTGCCGCCGCAATACAGACTGGATGAAAAAGAATTATCATTCAACTTTACGCTAACCCCTAAAGAATAATCTTGCGCCCGCAAAACAGCGGGCGCATTTTTTAGTCATAAAACAATAATGCCTGTCATACTATTCTAACAGAAAATTTTTTAAAAAATTCGGAGGAATAATTATGGCAAGCACAAGTATCTATGAGGATATCGCCGCAAGAACCGGCGGGGATATATATATCGGTGTTGTGGGTCCGGTGCGTTCCGGAAAATCCACCTTTATCAAGCAGTTTATGGATAAACTGGTTATGCCGAATATCGCCGAAGAATACTCAAAAGAACGTGCAAAAGACGAGTTGCCCCAAGCATCCTCCGGCAGAACGATAATGACCACCGAGCCGAAATTCATACCCGAAAAGGGTGTGAAAATAAATATAGATAACACCGCAACCATGAACGTTCGGCTTATCGACTGCGTGGGTTACATTGTGCCAAGCGCACTCGGTTATATCGAAAACGATCAGCCGCGCATGGTGAAAACGCCCTGGTTTGAGGAGCCGATACCCTTTAATATGGCGGCGGAGATAGGCACCAAAAAGGTAATTACAGAGCATTCTACCATAGGTCTTGTTATCACTACCGACGGCAGTATAAGCGATATCCCGCGCGAAGAGTATGAGGAGGCGGAATCCCGGGTTATCTATGAACTTAAAAGCATAAACAAGCCGTTTATCGTGTTGTATAACTGCCTCTATCCCGAAAGCGAAGAATCTGCTATGACTGCAAACGCACTTTCGGAAAAATACGGTGTTCCGGTAATTCCGGTAAGCTGCCTTGATATGGATGATAACGCCATTAAGGATATACTCTCGCAAATTCTTTATGAGTTTCCTGTTCGCGAGATCGGGATAAACTTTCCTAAATGGATAAACGCGCTTCCTAAAGAGCACTGGCTTAAAAATCAACTGTTCGGCGATATCAAAAACGCGGCGGAAAGCATCTACCGCATAAGAGATATAAGCGAATTTGAAAATAAGGTTTCAGATAACGATATCACCGATACCGCAAAGATTGCCGCCATAAGCTTAGGGCAGGGCAGCGCCGAGGTAGATATAAGAATAAAACCGGATCTGTTTTATACCGTGCTTACAGAGACTACCGGTCTTGTTATTGAAGACGAACAGCAGTTGATGAACAATATTATCGAACTTTCGCGCATTAAGGCGCAGTATATGCGCGTTAAGGACGCCCTCGATGAGGTTGAGGCGACCGGTTACGGGATCGTTATGCCAACCATAGAAGAACTGTCGCTCGAAGAACCGGAGATAGTTAAGCAGGGCGGGAGATACGGCGTCCGGCTTAAAGCTTCCGCCCCGTCGATCCACCTGATGAAAGCGAATATCACTACCGAGGTAAGCCCGATCGTCGGCAGTGAAAAACAATCGGAAGACCTAATTATGTATCTGTTAAGCGAATTTGAGGAAGACCCTGTAAAGATCTGGGATTCAAACATTTTCGGCAAATCGCTTCACGAGCTTGTAAACGAGGGCTTACATACCAAGCTCGCGCGTATGCCGGCGGACGCACGGATGCGCGTTCAGGAAACGATAGAAAGAGTCATAAACGAAGGCTGTAACGGTCTTGTTTGTATAATACTGTAAATTCACCCTCCTGCACCGTTAAAATATAATGGTTACAGGAGGGCAATTTTTATGTATAACAGTATACTATATGCTCTGGCGGCAACTACCGTGACATGGCTGATAACGGCGCTCGGCGCCGGAACGGTCCTGTTCTTTAAGTCGCCGTCCGCCAGGGCTTTGAATATTATGCTCGGCTTTGCGGCGGGCGTTATGATAGCGGCATCTTTCTGGTCGTTGCTTGAACCGGCGATCAGTCAAGCCGAGGCGATGTTCAAAACTCCACCATATTTGATAGTTACAGGCGGTTTTATTTGCGGAGCGTTATTTGTCTATATATCGGATAAAATCGTCTCTCGGGCTGAAATAATCGATAATAAAGGCAACAGCGAATCGACGGATAAACTTAAACGGATAATACTGCTTGTTATGTCGATAACGCTTCATAATATTCCTGAAGGGCTTGCCGTCGGCGTTGCCTTCGGCGCGATCGCTCAGAACGCGTCAACCGAAGCGCTTATGGGGGCGCTCAGCATCGCAACCGGTATAGCGCTTCAAAACTTTCCCGAGGGCGCGGCGGTATCCTTGCCGCTTAGGCGCGAGGGAATCTCAAGGACAAAGAGTTTTTTGATAGGGCAGGCGTCCGGCATAGTTGAGCCGATAGCCGGTGTTTGCGGCGCGGCGCTCGTTATGACGGTCAAAACCGTTCTGCCGTTTGCGTTATCCTTTGCGGCGGGCGCTATGATACTTGTTGCGGTCCACGAGCTGATACCCGAATGCCAAAAGAACCAGGCAAAGGACCCGTATTGCGCTACAATGGGCATAGTATCCGGCTTTGCCTTAATGATGCTTCTTGACGTTATGCTATAAAAGAAATAACAGGCGCGTGAGCGTGCCCAAGCGCCTGTTCTTTTATATGCTCTGTATATCCTCTTCGGATAGCATTTTAATATTGTTATCCTTTAATACCTGTTCCGCCCTGTCGTTATGGCGGGCACGCAAAACAAGATACGCGCTGTCTCTGTTACCCGGCGTAACAAAGGCATACATATATTCAACGTTTATGCCGTTTTCGGTAAGGATCTCAAGCACCGTTGCAAGCGAGCCGGGCTTATCGGTAAGCTCAACACCGATAACGTTGTTGATTTTGTAAATAGTGTTATTGTTCTTTAACGCCTCAGCCGCCTTATCGATATCGTCGACGATCATACGCAAAATGCCGAAATCCTGCGTATCGGCTATCGAGACGGCACGCATATTTATGTTATTTTCAAAGAGCAGGGAAGTGATCTTTGAAAGTGCGCCCTGCTTGTTTTCAACAAAAACAGAAAGTTGCTTTATAAACATACTAACACCTCATTAAACTAAATTTCTGCGATCGATAACGCGCTTTGCCTTGCCCTCTGAACGCGCAATGCTTCCGGCCGATACGAAGGTCGCCTTTGCCGCTATACCTAAAACGGACTTAAGATTATCGGCAAGGGCTTTTTCTTTAGCGGAGATCTCCGAAATGGTATCCGAGAAGGTATCGTCTGTCATTTCAACCTGAACTTCGATAGTATCAAGAACGCCCTTGCGGTCAACTATTATCTGATAGTTGGGTGAAAGATTCATCTGAAGAAGAACGGTTTCGATCTGGGACGGGAATACGTTAACGCCGCGGATGATAAGCATATCGTCAATTCTGCCCATCGGCTTGGACATACGAACGAACGTCCTGCCGCAGGCGCATTTTTCGTGGGTTATCGTTCCGATATCCTTAGTCCTGAAACGTATAAGCGGGAACGCTTCTTTCGTTATGCAAGTGAACACGATCTCACCCTTTTGACCGTCCGGCACAGGAAGATGAGTTTCGGGGTCGAGTATCTCTATAATAAAATGATCCTCGTTAACGTGCATACCTTTTTGCTCACTGCACTCATAGGCAACGCCCGGACCCATTATCTCGGTAAGGCCGTAGATATCGTATGCTTTGATATTAAGCGATTTTTCTATCTCACGACGCATTTCCTCGGTCCAGGGCTCGGCGCCGAATATACCGGCGCGCAAAGGCAGTTTTGAAGTATCGATACCCGCTTTTTGGGCGGATTCACCGAGATACATTGCATATGAGGGGGTGCATGCGATAGCGTCCGACTCGAAATCCTGCAATATGGTAAGCTGGCGCGCCGTATTGCCGGAGGAGACCGGTATCGATGTGCAACCGAGCCGGCGTGAACCCTCGGCAATTCCAAGACCGCCGGTAAACAGTCCGTAGCCGTAGGCAACGTGGACCTTATCCTCGCTCGTGATACCCGCCGCGGCAAGCTGACGAGCCACAATATCTCCCCAAATATCAAGGTCGTTTTGAGTGTATCCTACAACGATCTGCTTGCCGGTAGTGCCGGACGATGCGTGAAGCCGCATTACGTCCCTCATAGGCACCGCAAACATACCGTAAGGATACGTATCTCGCAGATCCTGCTTTGAAGTAAAGGGGAGCTTGTATAAATCCTCAATTCCTTTTATATCATCCGGCGTAACACCGGCTTCTTCCATTCGCGCTCTGTATATCGGAACACGCTCATAAACACGCTTAACCGTGTTTACAAGGCGCTCGTTCTGGAGCGCGGTTATTTTTTCTCTTGATGCCTGTTCGATCTCAGGCTGGTAGCAATAGCCCATAAAATTCTAACCTCCTTTAATTTGATCTGCCCAGTAAAAATGCCGTTTTGTTCATCTGAGCAAATTTCGGGGCAACAGTTTCTTCTATCGCTTTTATCCAAACTTCCTCATTAAACGGAAAATAGTTTGATAGTCTGCCCATAAGCACGATATTAACCGCCTTAACGCTGCCGGCTTTCTTTGCGAGCGAAAGCGCGTCGATCGCGTCCACCTTTATACCTTTGGCTTTAAGTTCTTCAAGTATGCCGTCAGGATAAGTTGCGGCACCGGTTATGACCGGCATAGGATCTATCTGTTGGGTATTAACAACGATTTGACCGCCAAGCTTTAACATCGGCGCATGGCGAGCCGCTTCAAGTTTTTCAAAGGATATGATATAATCCGCTTCACCCTCGGATACCAAAGGCGAATATACCTTATCGCCGTAACGCACGTAGGTTACTACCGAACCGCCGCGCTGGCTCATACCGTGGACCTCCGAAACCTTAACGTCGTAGCCCTCTTTGAGGAGAAGGTGGCCGAGAAGATTGCTGGCTAAAAGACTGCCTTGACCTCCAACGCCGACTATCATTATATTAACGGTTTTCATCGGTATTCGCCTCCTTTATCGCATCAAACGCACAAAGCTGCTCGCAAACGCCGCAACCCACGCACTGGGTAAAATCAATGGCGGCTTTGCCGTTCTTGATTGAAAGAGCGGGGCAGCCAAGGCGCATACAGCTCTTGCAGGAACGGCATTTATCGGCGTCAACGATAAGCGCCGGTTTTGCCTTAACGTATTTAAGAAGCATGCAGGGTCTTCTTGAAATAATAACCGAAGGCTCGCGTGCGGCGAGTTCTTCCTTAACGGCTTTTTCGCATTCTGCAAGATCATAAGGGTCAACCACGCGAACGCGGTTAATGCCAAGCGCACCGCAAAGCTTTTCAAGGTCTACCTTAGCGGCGGGATCGCCTTTAATGTTATAACCGGTAGTAGGATTCTGCTGGTGACCGGTCATACCGGTAATTGAATTATCAAGAATGATAACAACCGAATCAGAAGCGTTGTAAGCGATGTTTACAAGTCCAGTCATTCCCGAATGCATAAAGGTCGAATCACCTATAACGCAAACGGTTTTTTGCTCGCTCTCTGCACCGCGCGCCTTGTTAAATCCGTGAATACCAGAAACCGAAGCGCCCATACAAAGGGTGGAATCGAGGGCGCAAAGCGGGGGAGTGGCGCCAAGCGTATAGCAACCGATATCGCCGAGAACGGTCAGCTTCATTTTTGCGAGGACGTAGTAAATACCCCTGTGGGGACAGCCCGGGCACATAACCGGCGGGCGGTTCGGGACCGGAGTATCAGCGCAGAGTTTTTCTTCATCCTTATCAAGAAGGATCTTCTTTATATCCTTTTGCGAAAACTCGCCGATATTTGAAAACAGAGATTTGCCCTCAGGTTCAAGACCTATGTTTCTTAAATGGTTTTCGATTATCGGGTCAAGCTCTTCAACAACTATGAGCCGTTTCACCTTACCGGCAAAATCTATAAGAGATTTTACCGGCATGGGGTTTATAAGACCTAACTTATAAACCGATACGGTATCGCCGAAAACCTCTTTAACATACTGATAACAGGTGCCTGAGGTAACTATACCTATTTCGGAACCGGGGGCGATAAACACCTTGTTAAAATCGCAGTTTTCCGCAAAAGCGGTCAGCATTTCAGTCCGTTTTTCAACTACCGGGTGCTTTTTCTTTGCGTAACCAGGCATCATAATATACTTTTCGGGCTGTTTCTCATAAGGAAGCAGATCCATATTATCGCGTTCGCCCGTATCAACAATGCTCTGGCAGTGGGCTATCCTTGTGCACATCCTCATCATAACCGGAGTATCATACTTTTCGGATAACTCGAAAGCCGCTTTAGCAAAGTTGTAAGCTTCTGACGAATCGGCAGGCTCGAGCATCGGCACCTTTGCGGCGATAGCGTAATGGCGCGAATCCTGCTCATTCTGCGATGAATGCATAGCGGGATCATCCGCAACGCAGATCAACATACCCGCCCTGACGCCTGTATAAGACATTGTAAATAGCGGATCGGCGGCAACGTTTAATCCAACGTGTTTCATAGCGCAAGCCGACCTTGCACCTGCCAGGGAAGCACCGAATGCAACCTCGGTCGCGACCTTTTCGTTCGGCGCCCACTCGCAATAAATCTCATCATACTTTGCGGCGAACTCCGTTATCTCGGTCGACGGTGTTCCCGGATAACTTGATACAACGCGAACACCCGCTTCATAGAGCCCTCGCGCAACAGCGGCGTTGCCGATAAGTAACTGTTTCATAATGAATTTCCTTTCAGCCGATCAGGCTTTATTCTGCGCATCAACAAGATTTGCGGCGCCATATATCTTTCTGAGTTTGGGTTTTTCTATCTTGCCGGTAGCATTGCGCGGGACCTTTGCAAGAATAAACTTTTTCGGGCGTTTATATCTCGGTAGCTGGTGACAATAGGTTTCAAGATCGCTCTCGGTGCAGGTGTGACCCTCTTTGATCTCAACTATCGCCGCGGCGATCTCACCGAGGCGGTTATCCGGAAGCCCGATGACCGCAACGTCCTTAACGTCGGGGTGGGAGGAGATAAAGTCTTCAATCTGGACCGGATAAATGTTTTCGCCGCCGGAGATTATAACGTCCTTTTTGCGGTCAACAAGGTAAATAAAGCCCTCGTTGTCCTGCATAGCCATATCGCCGGTAAATAGCCAACCGTCCTTCAGTGTCTGCTCGGTCGCCTTCGGATCGTTATAGTATTCGACCATAACGCCGTCGCCCTTAACGCAAAGCTCGCCAACGTCGCCCGGATTTACGGGCATTCCTTTTTCATCAACAATCTTTACCTGCCAGCCGTATCCGGCGATACCGATAGCGCCGACCTTACGGGTGTTCTCAACTCCGAGGTGAACGCAGCCGGGACCGATCGATTCCGAAAGTCCGTAATTGGTGTCATACTGCATATTGGGGAAGTATTTAAGCCAGCGTTTAACAAGACTTTGCGGAACGGGCTGTGCGCCGATGTGCATAAGGCGAAGCTGATCGAGCTTATAATCCTTAAGACTAATTGCTCCGTTATCAAGCGCTAAAAGGATATCCTGCGCCCATGGGACCAAAAGCCAAAGGATAGTGCATTGTTCATCCGATGCGGTCTTAAGTATGTATTCAGGTTTTGTGCCTTTAAGAAGCACAGCCTTGCCGCCGGAAAGCAGCGAGCCGAACCAGTGCATTTTCGCGCCGGTGTGATAAAGCGGGGGAATGCATAAAAACACGTCGTCTTTGGTCTGACCGTGATGATTCTGCTCGACCTTACATGAATGCATAAGCGCCTTGTGGCGGTGAAGTATCGCTTTCGGGAATCCTGTTGTTCCGGAAGAAAAGTAAATCGCCGCAAAGTCATCATCGGTTATCTCTATTTCGGGTTTCGTAGAAGGCATATCCGCCGTCATATCCTTATAATCCTCCGCAAAGGAAGGGAAGGGGCCGTCGCCCGCGAATATCATATGGCATTTGCCGCTTATCGACTCGTAGATCTCTTCGATCCTTCCGATAAATTCCGGTCCGAAAATCAGAACGTTTACTTCGGATAACCTTGCGCAGTATTCGATCTCGCTTGCGGTAAACCGGAAATTAAAGGGCACTGCAAGGGCGCCGGTCTTAAGTATACCGAAATATATCGGTAGCCATTCTATGCAGTTCATAAGTAAAATGCCTACTTTATCGCCCTTTTTGATACCGCGCTTTATAAGGAGATTTGCAAAACGGTTTGCCTTTTCGTCAAATACCTGCCAGGTTATCTCGCGGCGAAAATACGGCGAATCTGTAGGCTGAATAAGATCGTATTCCTTATAGGATAACTTTCTTGTTTCTTTCATTTCGGGATTGAT
Source organism: Clostridia bacterium (assembly GCA_017554405.1). GTDB lineage: Bacteria > Bacillota > Clostridia > Oscillospirales > Acutalibacteraceae > UBA737. The sequence continues at coordinate 80,590 of JAFZIK010000046.1, forward strand.
TTCAACCAAACATACCATATCCGGCGTGTTTAAGGCATTTTGTTCAAGAAGTTTTGTAATAGGCATTTATAATTCCCCTAACTTAGTTTTCTTCGTCAATTTTAAGCGCTTCGGTCGCCTTGACCGTTACGGTTTGCTTGTAACATGAGAATATTTCTTCAAGGCGTTCTTTTGATTGCCGCTTTGTAAATAAGCTTACTATCGGAACGATAACAATGCTTAAGATCATCGCTATGGAACCCGAATGTATCGAGGTTTTAAATACGATATTATCAAGAAACGCAACGCCGAAGCTGTATTTTGTTAAACTGATTACCAGTTGGATCAGACTGATCGAAATACCGGTAATAAAACTGCAGCATACTGCCGCGCGTGTAATTCTTTTGCTGTAAAGTCCCCACAGGAACGGACCTATAAACGCGCCGGCAAGCGCACCCCAGGAAACACCCATAAGGTTTGCTATAAAGGTTACCGACGTTCCGCCCGCCGAATTTACCTGGAAAATCGCTATAAGCGCTGAGAGCAGAACAAAGAAAACGATAAGCAAGCGCATTACGAGCATTTTGCCCTTTTCGGTAAGCGCTTTTTTCTTTAGCGGAGCTATAAGATCGAGCGTTACTGTTGAACCGGAAGTAAGAACAAGTGAAGAAAGGGTGGACATTGACGCCGAAAGAACGAGAACAAGAACAATACCTATAATGATAGGTCCTAAGTTTTCAAGCATTTTTGGCACCAGAGTATCATAGGAAACTACCTTGCCTTCAATACCCGGCTTGCCTCCGACGTTTTCGGCAAACAGCCGAGAAAAGCCGCCGAGGAAATAACATCCGCCGGCAACAACAACGGCAAATATCGTTGAGATAACCGTGCCTTTTTTGATAGAATCCTCATCCTTGATGGCATAGAATTTGCCGACCATCTGCGGCAGACCCCAAGTGCCGAGAGAAGTAAGTATCACAACGAAGGTAAGGAAAAGCAGATCCGGTCCGAAGAACGAGGTGTATTTCCAACCGGATTCGGTTGCAAGCTTTTCGATCGAAGCTGAAAATCCGCCGTTTTTGCCAAGCACCGCGGCTATAACCGCGATAATACCGCCGAGCATAAATATACCCTGGATAAAATCGTTCATCGCGGTAGCCATATATCCGCCAAGCAGAACGTAAACGCAGGTCAGAACCGACATAATGATAATGCAAACGGTATAGTTTACGTTCGGAAAAGCCATATTGAAAAGGCGCGATAAGCCGTTATAAAGCGAAGCAGTATAAGGAATTAGAAAGACAAAAACGATTATCGCGGAAAAAAGCTTTAACGCCTTTGAATCGTAGCGTGATTCAAAGAACTCCGGCATAGTTTTACTGCTTAAATGATGGGTCATGATCCTGGTGCGCCGCCCGAGAACTACCCAGGGCAAAAGCGAACCTATAAATGCGTTGCCAAGACCTATCCAGGTTGAAGAAATACCGAAATTCCAACCGAACTGACCGGCGTATCCAACAAATATAACAGCGGAAAAATAGGAGGTTCCGAATGCAAACGCTGTAAGCCACGGACCGGCGCCGCGGGAGCCCAATACAAATCCTTCAACACTCGCGGCTTTCTTACGGTAGTAAAAACCCACCGCGATCATAACCGCGAAAAAGGCTATCAAGCAAAGAATGTAAATCAAAATATCCATATTGATTTTTTCCTTTCTTTATAGTAGATTATTAATTGGATTGTAACATGTTTAACAGAGGAGTTATAAAATGATAATAGATGCTCACACTCACGTTTTTCCCGAACGTATAGCCGAAAACGCCATAAGAACGCTTGAAACAATAGGGAAGGAAAAGGCGGTGATCGGCGGCACGGCAAACGATCTTATAAACGCCATGGACCTGTCCGGCGTGGATAAATCGGTAATACTCCCGGTAGTTACAAAGCCGCAACAGTTTGAAAGCATTTTTAACTTTGCAAAGGAACTTGCCGCAAAAAAAAGATTTATCGTATTTGCGGGGATCCACCCACTTTGTGAAAATATTAACAAACTTCTTGATCTGATAGCGGAAAACGGTTTTAAGGGAGTAAAACTGCACCCGGATTACCAGCAAACCGATATTACCGACGAGGGATACATAAGGATACTTGAGGGTTGCCGCAAGCGCGGGCTGATAGCGGTAATTCATGCCGGCGTTGATCCCGCATATCCAGATCACGTGCACTGTCCGCCCGAAGCATCGGCTCAAGTGGTGCGCGAGCTTACAATTAGTGAACCGTTTATCGTATTAGCGCATTTAGGCGGAACGAAGCAGATAGACGAGGTCGAATCTCATTTGATAGGATTACCGGTCTACATGGATACATCCTTTGTGCTTGATTCTATCGAACGAGAAAGAGTGTGCGATTTAATAGAATCACACGGATATGAAAGAATACTGTTTGCAACCGACAGTCCCTGGAGAAATGCAAAACAATACGTAAGCATTATAAAATCATTACCGCTAAGCAAAACGGAACAAGATGCGATCCTCGGGAACAACTGCGTAAAACTATTAAAAGGAAATATATAAGTAAATAATATTCTATTATTAACACCGTATACCGCAAATGTCAATAAAAAATCGTATAAAACCCAAGGTTTTAAGGACTTTGGGCTTTAACCAGTCCCCTCAATTATACAAAACATTGATTTTGTATAATTGGATATGATTTTTTGGGGGTCGTTTATCAAAAGTTGCCGTTATCATCCCCCGGGGTCAAAATAAAAAAAATAGAACCGATACGATAATCACGAACGGTTCTATTTTGCAAGCGGATGATATTTTGAATAAGACTGAACGTATTTGCTTTTAACGAATTGGGCGTAAACCTGGGTCGAGGATATATCTACGTGGCCGAGCATATCCTTTATATCGCTTAATTGCGCGCCGTTTTCAAGCAGATGCGCCGCAAATGAATGACGAAGCGTTTGAGGAGTTATCTCCTTGTTGATACCTGCTTTTTTTGAATAATACTTGATTATCTTCCAAAAGCCCTGACGCGACATCGGCTTGCCGTTATAGTTGGTAAAGAGCTTTTTTTCACTCTCATCCCCTACTAAGACCGGCCGTGCGATATTTATGTATTCTGAAATATGCTTTACCGCCGTTTGATAGATCGGCACGATACGTTCATGGTGTGCCGACTTGATATGAACGATACCTATTTGCAGGTTGATATCGTTTAACTCGAGATCAACAAGTTCAGAAACCTTTATACCGGTGGCATAGAGCATTTCAAGCATCGCTTTATCGCGCATACTCTTGTAATCCCTGCCGTCCGGCTGGGCAAGCAGAGTTAACACCTCTGCGGATGAAAGTATCTCCGGCATTTTCTTCTCGTTGCGCGGATTCCTGATGTTCAGAGCATAGTTGACGTCGATGATTTTCTTGGAATACAGGAAGGCGTAATAACAGCGTATAGAAGCGATGATACGCGTCTTTGTAGAAGCTGATTTCCCTATTGATTTAACATATTCGAGATAATCGTAAATATTCTTATCATCAAGTTTTTTGGCGCTCGATAAGCCGGCTTGGGCGCAGAAGTTCAAAAACTGTTCGGCATCGCGGATATATGCGTCGAAAGTATTATCCGAACATCTTTTGACGTCTTTCAGATATAACTTGTAATCGTCAATATAAGTTTTCAAACGTAAGCACCCCCTAACAACTGAAAATCAAACAGTTTCAAAAAAGAAACCGAAACCGCCGAATCGATCAGCGAAACAATTATTAAAACAACAAAGAATATCAAAAATCTACCGCAATAAGACTTAAACTCAGCAGATACATTGACCGGTCTGCTTTTCGGAAATGTAAGTTTAAGCAGAATAAGCGAAAAGGAAAAGGACTCCTTTGCGGCAAAGAACATACAAACTGAAAACACGAGTGACGCGGGTATGAGAACGATCGCGTTGAACGCCACGCCTTTTATTGAAAACACCGAATAGATAAACGAAACGATGCTGCCGAAATAAAGCCCCGCGGCGCAGCAAATTATCGGTGATAAAACAACGCCTATTACCGATGCTCCGAATATAAAAAAAGCAAGGCATACGGCGAAGTAACGGAAAAATACCCTAATAAGTAACGGGAAAAAACCAACGCCCTGCCTGTCCTTAATATAAAACGCCGCCAGCTTTGAAGCAAAACTTAAGGCATTACCGCTGTTTATAACAAGTGCACTGCTTATAAAAATACCGATAATAAAAGCAAGACACATAAATAAATAGAGACGGTTTTTGCGCAAAAATACAAAGGAATTAAACTTTTTTAAACTAACAACACCGCCGGGTTTCATAACATCTACTCCCTTCCCTCAAATTATATGCGGGAAAGGGACAAGATTATAACACAACATTTAGTAAAAACTATTGATCTTTTACTATATGTTGAAATAACTCGGATTTTATGTTAACCTAAAAACAGGGCAGAAAAAACGCTGGCGCACACTCGAGAACGCCACAATTTACTTATACTACAAAAAACTTCCAAAGTCAATAGGAAGTTTTCAAGTTTTAAGATTTATGTAAACTTATTATGTAAACCACACAATATGTTGAAGCTTTTGCCGACAAAAACACTACTTTTTGTAAAAACCACTTTAAAAAATATTTCTGTTGTGGTATACTGTTTAAAACAGAAAAATCAAAAGCCGAGGTGTTCATATGAGTAAGACCATAATTGTGACCGGTGCATCAAAAGGCATCGGCGCCGCCATAGCGATCCTGTTTGCCGGAAAAGGCTATAATGTCGTTCTTAATTTCAACCGTTCTTACCAGTCGGTAAAGCTCCTTTCCTCTTCCCTGTCCGGTCAGGGATTCAGCGTTTTCCCGTTTAAAGCCGACGTTTCAAACAAGCTTGAAACAGATTTGATGATAAAGGAAACCGTTCAAAAATTCGGCTCGGTCGATATCCTTATAAATAACGCCGGCATCTCGCTTTCAGCCCCGATCAATGATATGGATATCCACGATTCCGACCGCATATTCGACGTAAACCTGAAGGGTGTTTATAACTGCTGTAAATCGGTTGCCGATACGATGATTCATCAAAAATCCGGCAGGATAATAAATATAACCTCTATGTGGGGTCAGGTCGGCGCCTCTTGCGAGGTGGCATATTCTGCTTCAAAGGCAGGCGTTATCGGGCTTACAAAAGCCCTTGCAAAGGAGCTTGCTCCAAGCGGCATAACCGTCAATGCCATAGCGCCCGGCTTAATCGATACATCTATGAACTCCAATCTTACCGTTGAGGAAATTAAAGATTTTGTAAGCGACGTTCCGCTCGGCTGTATCGGCACCGTAGACGATATAGCGGCGGCGGCGTTCTTCCTTGCTTCGGATGACGCCGGTTACATAACCGGTCAGGTTTTGGGAGTTAACGGCGGTTACGTTGTATAGCATATAACGTAAACACACAGAGCGGATCGCACAAAGACGATCCGCTCTGTGATTTATAAAGTAAAAGCCCAATATACAGCACCGTAAATGACGCTTGCCGCTGTTCCGTAAGCGATCACCGGACCGGCTATTTTAAATAAATTTGCCCCTACTCCTAATATATACCCTTCGTTTTTAAACTCTATTGCCGGCGCCGCAACGGCGTTTGCAAAACCGGTTATCGGCACCAGCGTTCCGGCTCCCGCGACCCGGGCAATTTTATCAAATACGCCTATACCGGTAAGCACCGCCGCGATAATTATGAGCGTTGTGGGAACAAGCATTTTTATGACGTCTTCTCCGATTCCCAAATACCCGTAAAGCAAAAATAGCATCTCGCCGAACATACATATGCTCCCGCCTATAATAAAGGCGTTAATAAAGTCTTTAAGCTTCGGCGACCCCGGCGCAAACGCCTTAACGTAGTTATTGTAAATATTGTTATCGGGTAACAAAAAAACACTTCCTTTTACGGAAGTATTTTTTCGCGCTTAACAAAAATTATTCATTGTTGTTTTCGGAAAGTATGATAAAGGTCCCGCAAAACTCGCATTTTTCCTGTGAGGGCATAAGATTTGCTCCGCAACAGGGGCACTTAAGAGGCGTAACTGAAACAGAATTTCTTGTCTTGTTTTTGCCTGTATTCTTCTCTTTGCTCTTTTTCCCGGGGTCGTTATCGTCTTTATTCTGTTCACCCGATTCGGAAAACTGCGGCTTATATTCTTTTTCGGCTATTTTCTTATATGTCTTTAACTTGTTAACGCGATCGTTAAAAAAGATATAAACGAGCACGCCAAACATTATAAACACGGCAATCATCGGCAATGCGTGGCGCCAGTAAAAGAACTTGTGCAAGCCGAAATAACCGGGATCGTAATCGGTTATACGCTCGTTTGAAAGGGGTATACCGTCGATCTTCGATATCATCGCAAACTGAACGAACAGTATCGGGATAACTATAATGTTCACGGCAAGCATTGCGACCTTGATAAAGGCGGCGGAATGCTTAAAACCTTCGGCAAAATGAGAGATTATCGAAACCGCAAGATACACAAAAGGCGTAAGCATCATAATAAGATAGACCGTGAACATCGTAATAAAATACGCATCCCATTTATAGGGGTTATCAGGCAGATTTCCACCGTCTCTTATCCCCAACAGATATCCTATCACGTAAAAGGTCACCATCGCGGCCATAAACAGCCATATTACAAAAGCAAACGCAAGCGTAATATTATACGATTTATCACCCGGGCGCGTATAGTTTATACCGCGTTTGTATTCATATTTATCGATCTTCGCCATATCTTCGGCGCTTATCTTTGAGAATACTGTCATAACATCACCAAGCGCTATTATAAACCAAATACTCAAACTTGACAAGCATCTTTTTTAATAATAGAATAATACCGGTGATATAAATGGCAAAAATCAACATTGTTATGGTCGAACCCGAGATCCCTCAGAACACGGGAAACGTTGCGCGGACCTGCGCCGCGACCGGCGCGCGGCTGCACCTTGTAGGTCCTATGGGTTTTAAGATAGACGACCGCAAATTAAAACGCGCCGGGCTTGATTACTGGCATTATCTTGATATCACCTACTATGACGGTTTAGATGATTTTTTCAAAAAGAACAGCGGTGAGTTCTATTATTTTACCACAAAAGGCAGAAACACCTATTCCGACATTGATTATCCAGATAACGTATATCTCTTTTTCGGCAAAGAAACAAAGGGTTTGCCCGAAGAACTGCTTATTAAAAATCCCGAACGCTGTGTCCGTATTCCGATGGCTGAGGACATAAGAAGCCTGAATTTATCGAACTCGGTTGCGATAGCGGTATACGAGGTCCTGCGGCAGTGGGATTTTCCGAAGCTCCAAAACTTCGGTCAATTGCACAATTACCGCTGGGAAGACTTTAAATAATTTATTATTAAATTCTATTGAATTTTTTCTAAAATATGTTAAAATATTATCATAATCATTCATAAATAATTGAAAGGATGTTTTTTATGAGCGCTTTAAACAAAAAGACCGTTGACGATATAAACGTTAAGGGTCAAAAAGTTCTTGTTCGTTGTGATTTTAACGTTCCGCTTAAGGAAGGCGTTATTACCGACGAAAACAGGATCGTAGCGGCTATGCCTACAATCAAAAAGCTTATTGCCGACGGCGGCAGAGTTATTCTCTGTTCACATCTCGGCAAGCCGAAGGGCGAACCGAAGCCCGAGTTATCGTTAGCGCCGGTTGCAAAAAGACTTTCAGAACTTCTCGGTAAAGAGGTAGTTTTTGCCGCGGATGATAACGTTGTCGGCGAAAACGCAAAAGCGGCGGTCGCCACTATGAAGGACGGCGACGTTGTTCTGCTTCAGAACACACGCTACCGTGCCGAAGAAACCAAAAACGGCGAAGAGTTTTCAAAAGAGCTCGGCTCGCTTGCCGATATATTCGTTAACGATGCGTTCGGCACCGCCCACAGAGCACACTGCTCCACGGTCGGCGTTGTTTCCTACGTTAAAGAGGCTGTTGCCGGTTATCTTATAGGCAAGGAACTGAAGTATCTCGGAAACGCGGTTGATTCACCCGTTCGTCCTTTCGTTACCATTCTCGGCGGCGCAAAGGTTGCAGATAAGCTTTCGGTTATCGAGAATCTTTTAAATAAAGCGGATACACTTATAATCGGCGGCGGTATGGCTTATACCTTCCTTGCCGCAAAGGGCTACGGCGTAGGCAATTCCTTGCTTGATAAAGAAAAGATCGATTACTGCCGCGATATGCTCAAAAAGGCGGAGGAAAAAGGCGTTAAAATACTCCTGCCGATCGATTGTGTAATAATCAAAGAATTCCCCTCCCCCATTGACGCGCCCATCGAAACTTCCGTTGTTGACGCCGATAAGATCCCCGAGGGCTTTGAAGGCGCAGATATCGGTCCTAAAACCGCCGCGCTATATGCCGAAGCGGTCAAATCAGCCAAAACCGTTGTTTGGAACGGTCCTATGGGCATATTTGAAAATCCGATACTTGCCAAGGGCACGATCGCCGTTGCCAAGGCGCTTGCCGAAACCGATGCCGTTACCGTTATCGGCGGCGGTGATTCCGCGGCAGCGGTCAACAACCTCGGCTTTGGCGATAAGATGACCCATATTTCCACCGGCGGCGGCGCTTCGCTTGAATTCCTTGAAGGCAAAGAGCTCCCCGGTATAGCGGCACTTAACGATAAATAATATTTGAATCGGGCGACTGCGGTTATCACCGCTGTCGCCTCTATTCAGTAAGGAGTAAAATTATGAAAAAGAACGTTCGTAACGCGATAATCGCCGGCAACTGGAAAATGAATAAAACCCCGAGTGAAACGACCGAGCTCATAAACGCCATGAAGCCGCTCGTTAAGGATGCGGATTGCAAGGTGGTTCTCTGTGTTCCGTTTGTTGATCTCGACGCCGCCCTTAAGGCGAGCGCAGGTTCAAATATCGAGATCGGCGCTCAGAACTGCCACTTTGAAAAAAGCGGTGCCTTCACCGGCGAGGTTTCCCCGGTTATGCTGAAAGAGATGGGTATTAAATACGTTATAATCGGTCACAGTGAAAGAAGACAGTATTTCGGCGAGACCGACGAAACGGTCAATAAGCGCCTTAAAAACGCATTGGAAGAAGGCTTAAAGGTCATACTCTGCGTAGGTGAAACTCTCACTCAGCGTGAGCAGGGTATCACCGCCGAACTTGTTGCAACGCAAACAAAGATCGCTCTTCTCGGCGTTTCAAAAGAAGATGCCAAAAACGTTATAATCGCCTATGAGCCGGTTTGGGCTATCGGCACAGGTAAAACTGCCACAAGCGACCAGGCGGAAGAGGTTTGCGCAATTATCCGTAAGGTCATCGCCGATATTTACGATGATAACACCGCGGAGGGTATGACCATTCAGTATGGCGGCTCCATGAACGCCAAGAACGCGGACGAACTTCTTGGCAAGGTCAACGTTGACGGCGGACTTATCGGTGGCGCTTCACTTAAAGCCGAGGACTTCTCGGTTATAGTTAAAGCGGCAAGCAAATAATCGGGTGATTCTATGAAAAAACCTATTGTTTTAACGATAATGGACGGTTTCGGATTCAATCCCGAAACCTCCGGTAACGCCATAAAGGCGGCAAATACGCCCCGTCTTGATAAGATTTTCTCCACCTGCCCCACTACGCAGATAGGCGCTTCGGGTCTTGACGTTGGTCTTCCGGACGGTCAGATGGGCAACAGCGAGGTAGGCCATACCAACATAGGTGCAGGAAGGGTGGTTTATCAGGAGCTTACCCGTATTACCAAAGCTATAAAGGACGGTGACTTTTTTAAAAACGAAGCGTTCCTCGCCGCTATTGATAATTGCAAAAAGAACGGTTCCGCCCTGCACCTTATGGGGCTTTTATCCGACGGCGGCGTTCACAGCCACATCGAACATCTTTACGGGCTTATAAACCTTGCAAAGCAAAACGGGATCGATAAGGTGTTTATTCACGCTCTGCTTGACGGGCGTGACGTTCCCCCCGCAAGCGCCGCGGACTATATAGATCAGTTAAATTCAAAGCTAACCGAGATCGGCTGCGGCAAGCTTGCCACCGTTATGGGCAGGTTTTACGGAATGGATCGCGATAACCGCTGGGATCGCGTAGGTAAAGCTTATGCCGCGCTGGTTTACGGCGAAGGCATTAAAACAACCGACGCCGCAGCGGCGGTTCGCAAATCGTATACCGTTAAGGACGAGGAAGGTAAATATATTACCGACGAGTTTGTTTTACCAACCGTTGTTGAGGGCACCGAGAGGATTAAAAGCGGTGACAGCGTGATATTCTTCAACTTCCGCCCCGACCGCGCCCGCGAGATAACAAGGACCTTTGTTGACGACGATTTTTCGGGCTTTGAGCGTATCGGCGGCAGACAGAACGTTTTCTATGTTTGTATGACCCAGTATGACGCGGCTATGCCTAACGTATCTGTAGCCTTTAAGCCGCAAACACTTGAAAATACTCTCGGCGAGGTCTTATCAAAGCTTAATATGACCCAGCTCCGCATTGCCGAAACCGAAAAATACGCCCACGTCACCTTCTTTTTCAACGGCGGAAGAGAGGTCATGTTTAAGGGTGAGGACAGGATACTCGTTCCCTCGCCGAAGGTTGCGACCTACGATCTTAAACCCGAAATGAGCGCATTTGAGGTTTGCGATAAAGTATGCTCGGCTATTGAAAGCGGAAAATACGATGTTGTAATCCTTAACTTTGCAAACTGCGATATGGTAGGCCATACCGGAATTTTTGAGGCTGCCGTAAAGGCGGTAGAAACTGTTGATACCTGCGTTGGCAGAGTTATGGATTCTACCGTTAAGATGGGCGGCGTAATGCTTCTTACCGCCGATCACGGCAATGCCGACAGGATGATCGATACCGACGGTTCGCCCTTTACCGCACATACTACCAACCCTGTTCCCTTCTCGGTAATCGGTTACGACTGCACCCTGCGTGAAGGCGGGCGGCTTTGCGATATTTCACCGACCATATTAAAGCTTCTTGATATACCGCAGCCCGAGCAAATGGACGGCGTTTCAATTATTAAATAATCGTTTCATTAATTTTAAGGAGGTATCTCAGATGCCATTTTCCGCTTTTCTTGACGGCAAGCGCACAGTGTGCAAAGAGCTTGTTGCCGAGCTTAAAAAGACTTTTTCCTACGTAAGCATTCTCGGTGTTGACACCGGTGAGACGGTATACTTCGCGGATAAAGCACTATCTTCAGTCAGCGAGAGCGAATCCGACCGCGGTTTTGTTATAAAAATGTATAACGGCAGATCGTTTTTTGAATACTCGCTCGATGATATTAACGGAGATATTGCAGAGCTTGCTTCAAAAATCGTAAGCGAAGTGAAAATCGATCCCTCGCTTGAATCTCGTATGATAAGCGCCGGCGCGATCGCCGATATACCGATGAAGAAAGATTTTCTGCGTGAAAACGATTTCGGCAGTTACGAGGATGACTATTTACTTGATTTTTGCAAAAAAACCAGCAAAAAAACGGTAGAAGCGGATGAAAAGGTGCTTAACGGCTTTGCGGTAATAATGACCTATACCGTCAGCAAGCTTTTTATCACCGAAAACAGAGAGCTTTCCCAGTGTTACGGATGGGCTAACGGCGCAGTTATGGCTGTTTACAGCGACGGCAAAATGGCTCAGGCGCGAAGGGTTGCAGCTTCAGATAAACTTGCCGATATAATCGCAAAAATGTCCGACGATCAGAAAGGACTCATCGACCTTGCACGGCATCTTGCAAACGCCAAGCAGATCAAGCCCGGCGTTTACGACGTTATTACCGATAGCTCGATAACCGGTCTTATCGCGCACGAAGCATTCGGTCACGGCGTTGAGATGGACCAGTTTGTTAAAGACAGAGCGTTAGCAAAAAACTGCGTTGGCGAATATGTTGCCTCCCCGATCTCCTCTATGCACGACGGCGCCGCCGCAACGCTGAGCGTTGCATCATACTTTTTTGATGACGACGGCGTTCTTGCACAGGATACCGAAATAATTAAGGACGGTATCCTTATGAGAGGGCTTTCCGATCTTACTTCCGCCACCGAGCTTGGCACAACGCCTACGGGCAACGGCAGAAGAGATTCCCATAAGCGTAAGGCCTATGCGAGAATGACCAACACCTTCTTCCTCCCCGGCAATGATAAATTAGAAGATATGATCGCATCCGTAAAACACGGTTATATGCTGTTTGAAACCAACAACGGTATGGAAGATCCAAAAAACTGGCAGATCCAGTGCACCGCGGAATACGGAATCGAAATCGTTGACGGTAAACTGACCGATAATTACGTTTCACCTGTCGTTATGAGCGGCTACGTTCCCGACCTTCTCAAATCCATTTCAATGGTATCGGATAGTTTTGAAGTGATCGGCGCGGGCTTCTGCGGCAAAGGTTATAAAGAGTGGGTCAGGGTTTCCGACGGCGGACCGAACCTGAAAGTGAGGGTGAAATTAGGATGAAAAAACTGTTATCACTATTGCAGGCGCAAAAGGATATCAGCGGTTACCGTGTTGCAAAAACAAGGACCGTTTCTCACGAGCTGTTTTTCGTTCATAAAAAACTTGAAACAGTCAGGGCAACCGATACCGTAAAATACCTTGCTACCGTATATGTAGACCATGACGGTTTCAGGGGCGATTCATCATTTGCCTATCACGATTCCCTTACCGAAGATGAATGTTTGGCAAAGATCAATGCGGCAAAGAAGCGCGCGCTTCTTGTCAACAACCAAATGTATGATTTGCCCGCCGGCGGCGAATACGAGCGGAAAATTGGATCCAATATTGATTCTTACGAACCCGAAAAGCTCGGTGCAATGATCGCAGATGCGGTCTACGCGGCTGATACGGTCGAAGGCGGTTCTATCAACGCGCTTGAAATATTCATTTATAACGATACTCTTACGGTGGTCAACAGCCGCGGCGTTAACAAAACGCAAAGCATTAACCGCGTGATGATAGAAGCAATACCGACCTTTACCGATGAAAAGCAGTCGGTCGAGCTTTACGAGGACTATCGTTTTACCGAATTTGACCCGGAAAAAATCACCGCGGAGATCTCCGAAAAAATGCGCGAGGTAAAAGATCGGTTAACTGCCGCCAAACCGAAGGTCCCGTTGAATATTAACGTTGTCCTTCGCCCGAAGGAGATTTCTTCTATCATTAAAGAACTCGCGAATGATCTTAACTACACAAGCATTTACCGCCATACAAATCTTTATAAAACCGGCGACGATCTCCAGCCCGGTCCTGATGCCGATAAGTTGACCGTAACCATGAAAGGCAGGATCAAAGGCAGCGAAAATTCCGCTTATTTTGATGACGACGGACTTGACCTTACCGATACAGTTATTATAAAGGACGGCGTGGTCTGCGGCAATTTCGGTTCTTCAACCTTCGGTCAGTATCTCGGTGTTGATAAGCCTACAGGTAAGCTTCCCTGCGCAAAAGTAAAACCCGGAACGCTTGATTCGATCGATGGCGATTACCTTGAATGCGTATCAATGTCCGGCATACAGCTTGATCTTTATAACGACTATATCGGCGGTGAGATCAGGCTTGCCTACTATCACTGCGGGAATAAAATCACAGCCGTCACCGGAATTACTATGAGCGGAAAACTCAGTCAGGTTTTAGCAAAACTTCGCCTTTCTTCGAAAACCGATATTTTCAAAGCATACGAAGGACCGGCATACGTTGTTTTAAAAGATATGACGGTTCTATAAATCAAAAACGCGCCCGCGGGCGCGTTTTTGTTATCTATGCAAAATATACGGGCTGTTACACGATCAGTGAAACAGCCCATAAAAATTTGTATCAGGTTTTATGGGTTTGTAGTTACAAACGCCGCTATTGCAACATAGGGCGGATTGCCGATCACCGTAACGGTTACGGTGTGAGAAGTGTTCTCGAGATTCTCAAAGACCGGATATTCAAGCAACTCGGATCTTGATACACCTGCAACGGTTTTTTCGGTTGAGCCGTCAAGAACGATTTTCAGGGAAGCTCCTTCCTTTACCGTTCCAAGAATACCGAAAGAATTTCCCGTGAATTTAAAGGTTATCGTATTACCTATTTCATCCGGCGCCAGGTATTTCGGATATATGGCTTTGAGGTCGCCCGAATAGCGGAACTGCGATCCTTCTTTTTCATAATCTCTGTTATCAAACCACCATTTGCAGCTCCAGCCGGTGGCGGATATTGTGCTTGCAAGATGATTTTTAAGTGTGGAAAATCCGTTCTTACAAAGTTTTGAAGCGGGCATATTATGGGGAGCATCCGGCGCGGAAACAAGCATTTCCTTAAGCGCCGCTATCATAATATCGGCATAAGCGCGGTATCCCTCATCGTTCGGATGGACAGAATCGCTCAAAAGCTTTTTAAAGCTCTCGCTTGAACCCTTGAATTTGTTATATAATTCACAACCGAAATCAACGATGGGAACACCGTAATGATCCGCAACCTCTCTGTGCGCATTGTAAGTAGGATACTGGCTTCCGTAAAGCGAATCGTTCGTGACCAGAACGATCACGATATCCGCGCAAGGATTCTTTGCGTTAAGCTTTCTTATCATATACTCGATATCCGCCTTGCTCTGCTGAACGCTTAAATCGCTGTATTTATCGTTTATGGCAAATTCTATAAACAGCAGATCAGGGTCATATGCGAGAACGCTCTGCTCAAATCTTGCCGCCCCGAGATAAGAGCCGGTGCCGCCTAACGCCGAATTTACCGCGTTGACCGTTCCGGAAGTTTGCGATTTTAAAAACTCTGTAGTCAACGCGCGCCAGGACTTTTTCTCAGGATCTGATGAGCCGGTGCCGCCGGTAACCGAACCGCCGTAGTAAACAACGTTAACCGTTTTACCGCTCTGCAGTTTATTCATCGTGTTAGAGAGTTTATACGCGTTTTTGCGCGTAGGGATTTCTTTTGGTATAAAGCCGTCTCTTTCGATGATCTCTATCGGCTCAAAATCATCGTCTCCGGAATCGCTGCCGCTATTTTGACTATTATTACCGCTTTCGCCCTGAGAGGTATTGTTTGAGTCTCCGTTCCCGGCATCCGATTGTCCGGAAGCGCCGTTCTCATCCTCAATATTATAATACTCGTCTTCGGCAACAAATGCCGGTTTTTTATCTTCGCCGCAGCCAAATAGCGAAAGCAAAAGCATTAACGCCAGAATAAGCGATACGGTTTTAATAAAACACTTCATAAAAGAAACCTCTTTAATATGATATTTCGATAATATTTGTTGTGATATAGTCAACACCGTAATCGATAAGGCGCTCTGCGACCTCAGGTGAATCCACCGTCCAGCAGTTTACTTTGATACCGTTATCATGACAAATATCAACGGTTTTCTTATCAAGAGCCAAGTAGTTAATATCAAAATCAAACCGGTTTTTTATAAGATATCCGAGTATATTATCATCAAACTTTTCATGCAAAAACTGAACTGTTTGATTTGGCAAAAACTCCCGTATGTATTCGAGATTTTTCCCGGAAAAAGAAATAAACACAGTATTATCGAGATACTTGAGCCGATCGATTATCCCGATTAACCTTTTGATGTTTTCCCGCGTCATCGGGTTTTTCAGTTCTATTATCGAGTGCTTATTATAGCTTTTACAGCACCGGATATACTCATATAGATTCGGCATTCTGTGTAAGCCGAGCGGCAACAGGCGGAGCCTTAAGTAACTCGTATCCTCAACCTTCAGATCGATCCGGGCTATCCTTCCCGTTGTATCGTCATGGAAAACAACAAAATTACCGTCAGCCGTAACGTGCACGTCGGTTTCAATACCGTAATAATTCCGCTTGCCCGCCGCCTTAAATGCCGACATGGTGTTTTCGAGATGTATTCCGCTCAATCCCCGGTGAGCAATGATTTTAGTATTTTTCGGATTTGAAAGTTTAAGGGTTTTCATAATAACAGCTCCTGACTTGTTTATGTGATAACGCTGCGAATTATATCATTTTTCGGCGGTTTTTCACGCCCGAACTCAAGCGCACCGTAAAGCATATCGGACGCCGCAGGCAGAATATCGCCGTTGTTCGTATACAGGGTGCATATCCTCTCGCCTGACTCCACGTGATCACCGGCTTTTTTATCAAAAACGATGCCGGCGGTATGATCTACGGTGTCATCGGTCTTTTGCCGCCCCGCTCCGAGAATCGAGGCGCACTTTCCTATTGACTCGGTATCCGTTTTTACGATATAACCGCTTTGCTTTGCCAAAACCGCGGCGGAATATCCCGCGGATGGGAATTTATCGGGATCGTCGATATACTCTGTATCGCCGCCCTGCTCTTTAATCCATTGTTTAAACTTATCAAACGCCGCGCCGCTTTTAAGCGCACGGACAGAAAGTTCTTCGGCTTCGCTTACGGGTATATCCTTTGCCAGCGATACCATGTGCGCCGCAAGAACGATACATTCTTCCGTAAGGTCGGGAACGTCCGCGCCGCCAAGCACGCTTATCGCTTCTTTTACCTCTAGAATATTTCCGACCGCGGATCCGAGCGGTGTTTCCATTCCGGTTATTACGGCAACCGTCTTTTTCCCGCAATTTTTGCCGACGTTAACCATTATTTTCGCAAGCAAGCGCGCGTTATCGTATGTCTTCATAAACGCACCAGAGCCGTATTTAACGTCGAGAACGATATTTGTACAACCGGCGGCGATTTTTTTGCTCATAATGCTTGAAGCGATGAGCGGTATACTTTCTACCGTTGCGGTAACGTCTCGCAGGGCATACAGTTTTTTATCCGCCGGCGTAAGATCATCGGATTGAGTAATGACCGAAACGCCCGTTTTTCTTACGAGCGAGATAAGTTCATCCCGCTCAAGGGATATCCTGTAACCGGGTATTGAGGACAGCTTATCAGCCGTGCCACCGGTGAACCCGAGCCCCCTGCCGGACATTTTTGCAACGTCGCATCCAAGCGCCGCGGCGATAGGCGCAACTATCAGGGTCGTTTTATCGCCGACACCGCCGGTGCTGTGTTTATCAACAGTATTAGTTCCGAATTCCGAAAGGTCAAGAGTTTCACCCGATTTTGCCATCGCCATTGTAAGATCCGCTGTTTCCCTATCGGTCATACCCTTTAAATATATTGCCATAAGAAATGCCGAAGCCTGATAATCGGGTATGCTTCCGGAAGTGAAGCCGTTGATAAAGTATTCTATTTCCGCCGCATCAAGTTCACGACCGTCACGCTTTTTTGCAATAATATCACAAATATTCATACTTCACCGTCCCGCTTATGGTATTATTTTAACACAAAACGCCCGCGAAATAAAGTATTTATTTATAATAATTGACTTTAGGGTTAATTGATGTTATTATATATTTTGGATTTTTATGTATAGAGGAGTGTTATTGTGTCTGAAAACCGCAGAAAATATGTTTCGGCACTTTCCGGCAGGTATGCAAGCGATGAAATGCAGTATTTGTTCTCCGATGATTTCAAGTTTTCCACCTGGCGTAAACTGTGGGTCGCACTCGCAAAAGCAGAAAAAGCAGCCGGGCTTTCCATAACCGATAAACAGATATCGGAAATGGAATCCCACGTTTTTGATATCAACTACGATACTGCCGAGGAGTTTGAGAAAGAATTAAGGCATGACGTTATGAGCCACATCCGCGCTTTCGGAGAGCAATGCCCGGATGCACAGCCGATAATCCATCTCGGCGCAACAAGCTGTTACGTAGGCGATAACACCGATATCATCATTCTCCGCGAAGCCTCAAAAATCATTTTGAAAAAAGCGGCGCAGGTTGTTAAAAACCTCGCGGCTTTTGCCGAAAAATATAAGGCGCTCCCCTGCCTTGCTTATACCCACCTGCAACCGGCTCAGCTTACAACAGTCGGCAAACGCGCCGCTCTTTGGGCAAACGATCTGATAAACGATATCAAAAATTTACAGTTTCAGATCGATAATCTAAAGCTTTTAGGTTCCAAAGGGACCACCGGGACCCAGGCAAGCTTTTTGGAACTATTCGGCGGCGATGAACAAAAGGTAAAGGATTGCGAACGCTATATAGCCGAGTATTTCGGATTTGATTCTACCGTTCCGGTCTCGGGTCAGACCTACTCGAGAAAAACCGATTATTATTTCTTATCCGCGCTCTCCGGATTTGCGCAAAGCGCCTATAAATTTGCTGATGATCTAAGACTTCTGCAATCGTTTGAAGAGCTTGAAGAACCGTTCGGCAGCTCGCAAGTGGGTTCATCGGCAATGCCGTATAAACGCAATCCCATGCGTTGCGAACGCATCTGTTCTTTATCAAGATATGTTATAAACAACGCACTAAACGCCGCAACGACCGCATCTACACAGTGGCTCGAGCGTTCGCTTGACGATAGCGCGAACAGGCGCCTTTCGATCTCCGAAGGCTTCCTCGCGCTTGACGGCGTTTTGAATCTTTATATTAACGTAACGTCCGGCATTGTCGTTTACGAAAAGGTAATAAACCGTCGCGTTGCCGAAAAGCTTCCCTTTATGGCAACCGAAAACATAATGATGGAATCGGTAAAGCGCGGCGCCGACCGCCAGCAGATACACGGAATAATCCACGATCATTCAAACGCCGCGGTATCGCGCATTAAGCTTGAAGGCGGCAAAAACGACCTAATAGAAAGGCTGGCGTCCGATCCGGGAATACCGCTTGAAGCAGATGAAATCGCGGCTCAAATATCTCCCGAGTTATATACAGGCCGCTGTGTTTCACAGGTGGATGAATTTCTAAAAGACTACGCAAATCCCGTAATAAACGCCTACTGCACCGAAAATATCAAATACGAACCAAACGTATGAAAGGAATTTTGAAATGAACTTTTTTGAACAGTTAAAAGATTATGACAGTGAGGTTGCCGCCGCCTGCCAGGCGGAGTTATCAAGGCAACGCGCGAACATTGAACTTATCGCATCCGAAAACATAGTTTCAAAAGCCGTTTTACTTGCCGCCGGCGGCATACTCACCAATAAATATGCCGAAGGATATCCCGGCAAGCGCTATTACGGCGGTTGCGAGTGTGTTGACGTTGTGGAAAATATCGCAAGAGAACGCGCCTGCAAACTCTTCGGCGCAGAACACGCAAACGTTCAGCCCCACAGCGGCGCCAATGCCAATCTTGCCGTTTTCTTCGGTCTTTTAGAGCATGGCGATACAGTTATGGGTATGAATCTTGCGCAGGGCGGTCACCTTTCCCACGGCTCACCCGTTAATATTTCCGGCAAATACTTTAATATCGTTCCCTACGGCGTCAGCCCAGAGACCGAATGCATTGATTACGATGAGGTCCAGAGCATCGCTTTGAAATGCAAGCCGAAAATGATAATCGCGGGTGCGAGCAACTATTCAAGAATAATTGATTTTAAGCGCTTCCGCGAGATCGCTGACAGCGTAGGTGCGTATCTTATGGTGGATATGGCTCATATAGCCGGACTTGTGGCGGCAGGGCTTCATCCCTCCCCCGTTCCTTATGCCGACGTTGTTACGACCACCACCCATAAAACGCTTCGCGGAACGCGCGGCGGTCTGATCCTCTGCAAAAATGAGATCGCCGCGAAAATTGATAAGGGCATTTTCCCCGGCACTCAGGGCGGTCCGCTTATGCACATAATCGCGGCAAAAGCGGTCGCGCTCGGCGAGGCATTGACCGATGAGTTCAAGGAGTATCAAAAGCAGATAGTTAAAAACGCAAAGGCGCTCTCCCTTGAACTGATAGATCGCGGCATTAAACTTGTTGCCGGCGGAACTGACAATCATCTTATGACGCTAAAGCTCCTCGGCACCGGAATATCCGGCAAACAGCTTGAACATAATCTTGACGAGGTCCATATAACCGCCAACAAGAACACTATTCCCTTTGATCCTGAAAGTCCGTTTATCACAAGCGGTCTGCGCATAGGAACGCCGGCGGTGACCTCCCGCGGCTTCAAAGAGCCCGAAATGGCAAAAATCGCCGAATGGCTCTACCTTGCGATCAAGGATTTTGATAAAAACAAAGATTACATTTCCTCAGGTGTTTCGGCACTTTGCGAACAGTTCCCCATTTACTGATTAAGGTCGTGATCAAATGATTTGGCATAGTTCCGATGTTGAATCTGTATTAAACGAATTATCCGTTGATAAAAACAACGGTCTGCCTAACGGCGTTGCTTACGAACGCCTTGACAAATACGGAAAAAATCAAACTGCCGAGCTTAAGCCCGTCAGTTTTCTGCGCCGTTTTTTAACACAGATCAATAAAAAATCGGTTTATGCGCTTACCGTTATTTCGCTTATATGCGTAGTATTCTCTTCAATATACGGCAATAACGATTACAGTTATTTACTCATAATCGCTTTTGCGGTTTTAAACGCCTTAATTACCGCTGCGATCCTCTATTCCTGCGACCGCGCTTCATACGTGCAGAAGGCGGCTTCGATCCCCACCTGCACCGTTTTAAGAGAGGGTGTGCAGCGCACCATTCCGGCAAACGAGCTCGCGATCGGCGATATAGTTATACTTGAAGAGGGCAATTATATTCCCGCGGACGTTCGCCTTATAGAAACAAACGCTTTTCGCTGTAACGAGCTGGCGCTGACCGGCGAGATCGTTCCCGTTGATAAGGATGCCGAAGCCATACTTGAAGATATAGTCCCCTGCACCGGCAGAACGAATATGGCGTATTCGGGCTGCAACGTTACCCACGGCTATGCCAAAGCGGTAGTTGTTGAAACAGGGGTAAACACCGAGATCTATAAGCTTGCTTCCGTTTCCGATAAGCGCCTCGCCGCGGTATCCGGTATTGAAAAGAAGCTGAGTTTCATAGCCAGGGTATTGAACGTGGCGGTAGTGATCCTTTGCGCGATCGCGTTTATTATCGGAATGATCCTTACAAACAATTCATCAGAGCATTTTGCCCAACGCACGGTAAACACCCTGCTCAATTCTGTTGCGCTCGGTATTGCGGCGATCCCGGAATGCATACCGTATATAACCATACTTGTTACCGCCCTCGGCGCCGTTCGCCTTATTAAACACGGCATTATCGTTAAAAACACCGCGGCGCTTGAAAAAACCGCAAAAACGACGGTTCTTTGCGCCGATAAGACCGGTGTTTTCACCAAGAACCGTATGAAGCTGAACAGCGTTTTCAACGGCGAAGAATTAAAAAAGCCAACAGACGGCAAGCTGGATGCAAAGTCCTCTATGATAATAAGGCTTGCCGTGGCTTGCTCAATGCTCGAAAACGATAATACCGAATCTGCCATCGAGGACGCCTGCATCACTTACGGCGGTATGAGCAAAGAAGAGATCGGCAATGCCTATCCGCGCCTTGCCTATATTCCGTTTGACAGTGATCGCAGGATGATGACAAGCATTAATATTATCGACGGAAAACCGTTTGCGGTAATAAAGGGCGCACCCGAAGCAATAATAGAAAAGTGCGCGGGATTAGATAAGGAAGCCGTTACCGAAACCTGCGATAAACTTGCAAAAAGCGCATATCGCCTTATCTGTGTTGCAATCAAGCCGCTTGATGAAATACCCGCGAATCCCGATCCCGAAAGCATAGAATGTGATCTTAAATTCCTCGGGATAATCTGCCTTGAGGATCCGCCGCGTTCCGAGGCGTCAGTCGATATCGAGTTTTGCCGAAACAACGGTGTTAACGTTATAATGATCACCGGCGACAATCTATCCACCGCGCTCGCCGTTGCCGAAGATATCGGTATCATCGCCTCTGAAAACGAGGCGATCACCGGCGCCGAGCTTGATGAGATCGATGATGATGAATTAAAGAAAGTGATCGGCAATTACAAGGTGTTCGCGCGTATCTCCCCCGCTCAGAAACTGCGGATAGTCAATACCCTTAAAAGCAACGGCGAAACCGTTACGGTCACGGGCGGCGGTCTTGACGATGCCGACGTTTTATCGGTATCGGACGTCGGTATGGCTATCGGTCAGAACGTTAACGACGTTGCAAAGGGCAATGCCGACGTAATAATAAACAAAAACAATTTTTCGCTTATTACTTCGGTGTTCAGGGAGTGCTACGGTTTATTCGATAATATCAAAAAAACCGTTTGCTATATGCTATCCTCAAATTCATCCGAAATACTTATCTATCTTTGTTGTATGCTGATTTTCAAAATGCCGCCGCTTTTAGCCGTTCAGTTGCTTTTCATAAACCTGTTGACCGATTCCCTGCCCGCTATCTCGCTGACCGTTCAACCGGCGGACAGACACAGATATTCAAACAATTTACGCATTATAAAAGCCAAGCTTTTCGACGCCAATACCGTTTTAGGCATCATTCTTGAATCGGTAATACTGACCGGCTGCGGCATCGCCGCCTTTGCTATCGGCAGAACTTACGGCGACGGCGACGGTATTGCTTACACCCTCACCTTCCTTACGGTGATACTTTCGCAAGCGTTCCACCTGTTCAACTTTGTATCGGACGATTCGGTGATCTACACGCGCTATAAACGCAACAAATTTGCAATATTATCGGCGCTCGCCACCGTATTGATAACGGTGATCCTCTGCGCCACCCCGGCAGGCGGGTTCTTAGGGCTTACGCCGCTTAACTCCGATCAGATACTCACCGGGTTTGCTCTTTCGCTTATCATCATACCGTTTTGCGAAATTATTAAACTCGTCAAAAACAGACGTTTTATTTTCAAAAAGGATGCGGTGTAATCTATGGCTGATAAAAAAGAAAACGTAAGTGAAACGATCAGTCAGCAAAGAAAAGCCCGCGAGGAATACCTTGAACTTAAGCGAATGCAAAACGGCGAATTAGAACCGCCGCCCCCGCCGAGCTCAGAAGTGGTATTGCCGAAGACCTTTAAAGAAAAGGTCAAAAATTACTGGTATTTTTACCGCTGGATCGTTATCGGCAGCGTGTTTACGGCAGTAGTTATCGCCATCTGCGTTGCCCAGTGTATGGCGCGCGTAAAACCTGATATATATCTGACCGTTTACGCCCAGGAATATATAAGCGATGCCGACGCCGAAAAAATATCCGAGTATTTTCAAAAATACTGTGAGGACGTAAACAATGACGGCAAGACCTACGTTGAAATCAATAACTGTTCATATGCTACCGACGGGAATCCGCAGGTAATCGTAGCAAAAAAGGATAAATTCAACGCGACCTTCGTAGCCGAAGAAACAGCTTTTCTTTATATACTCGATCGAAAAACGTTCGAAAGCTTTAAAGATATAGCTACCTATTCAAAAGCATTTGAGGAAAAAACCGTTACACTTGGCGACGATTTCTATAATTACTGTGATTCGGACGACGGCGTTCCTCTCCCAAAGGGTCTTAAACTTTATATGAGGATCGTTTCAAAGCCTAAGAACAAAACGGTCGCGCAGTATAAAAGCGCCGCGGAAAAGGTCTTTAACGAAATAGCGCAGCACAACGGTTAGTTTTATTTCTTGACATATTATTTATTTGCTTATATAATATCTACTATTGAATTTTACAATTTTAAAAAGGTGGTTTTTCAATTGGCAAAATCGGTTAAAATGACCGAAGACGGTCGCAAAAAATTAGAAGAAGAACTTGAATTATTAAAAACTCAGGGTCGCGCCGAGATCGCCGAAAAGATCAAGACCGCGCGCGGCTACGGCGATCTTTCCGAAAACAGCGAATATGACGAGGCAAAGAACGA
This sequence comes from Clostridia bacterium, assembly GCA_017554405.1. Lineage (GTDB taxonomy): Bacteria > Bacillota > Clostridia > Oscillospirales > Acutalibacteraceae > UBA737. The sequence continues at coordinate 104,306 of JAFZIK010000046.1, forward strand.
GCAGGCAAAAATCGAAGCCCGCATAGTTGAGATCGAAGCAATGCTAAAGCACGTTGAGATCATCAGCGATATGAAGGGCGCGCCGAAAATCGTTAAGGTCGGCGCCAAGGTAAAGGTCCTTGATATTGACCTTAATCAGGAATTCGAGTATCACATCGTTGGTTCTACCGAGTCCGATCCGCGCCAGAACAAGATCTCCGATGAATCACCCGTAGGTAAGGCGCTTATCGGCAAAAAAACCGGTCAGGATGCCGTTATTGAAGCGCCCGCCGGTGAGATCAAACTCAAAATACTCAGTATATCCAAATAACCGGATCCCCGAAAGGACGTGCCAAAATGGCTGATGAGCAGAATATAAACGCCACGGAAAACTTAAGTGAAGTTTTGCAGGTTCGCCGCGATAAGCTCGCGGCGCTTTGTGCTGCCGGTAACGACCCGTTCGTTAAAACAAAATACGACGTCGATTCCAATTCCGAAGAAATCAAAGCCGATTTTGATAAGTTTGAGAATCAAACCGTTTCTCTTGCCGGCAGGATAATGAGCCGCCGCATAATGGGCAAAGCAAGCTTCGCGGGTCTTCGTGACGGCGCCGGAGATATCCAGTTATACGTATCCCGCGACGATGCCGGCGAAGAAGACTATGCCGCCTTTAAAAAATGGGATATCGGCGATATCATCGGCATTAAAGGTTTTGTGTTCAAAACCCGCACCGGCGAGATAACCGTTCACGTAAAGCATATAGAGTTGCTTGCAAAATCACTTTTGCCCCTCCCCGAAAAATTCCACGGTCTTAAGGATACCGATACAAGATATCGCCAGCGTTACGTTGATCTTATAGTTAATCCCGAGGTCAGGGACACATTTATCAAGCGTTCACAGATAATCCGCGAAATACGCGATTATCTTGACTCAAAGGGCTTTCTTGAGGTGGATACCCCTATTCTCCTCCCTCTTGAGATCGGCGCCGCTGCGAGACCGTTTAAAACGCATCACAATACCCTTGATATGGATATGTATCTTCGTATTGAGACCGAGTTATACCTAAAGCGCCTTATAGTCGGCGGTATGGATAAGGTATACGAGGTGGGCAGGATCTTTCGCAACGAGGGCATGGATACGAAACATAACCCCGAATTTACAACGATAGAGCTATATCAGGCGTTTACCGATTATCGTGGTATTATGAACCTTGTGGAAGACCTTTATAAAACGCTTGCCTCAAAGATATGCGGCGCTATGAAAATAACCTATCAAGGCGCCGAAATCGATATGGGCAACTGGGAACGCCTCACTATGGTAGAAGCCGTTAAAAAGTATTCGGGCTGTGATTATTATTCCTGGGATAGCGATGAAGCGGCGCGCAAGTGCGCCAAGGATAAGGGCGTTGAAGTTCCCGAAAACGCTACAAAAGGTATAGTTTTAGCCGAACTGTTTGACGCGTTTGTTGAGGATAAGCTGATCCAGCCGACATTTATTTACGATTATCCGGTTGAGAACAGCCCGCTTGCAAAGCGTAAGCCCGAGGACCCGGCATTTACCGAGCGTTTTGAATACTTTATAAACGCCACCGAATTCGGCAACGCCTTCAGCGAGCTTAACGATCCGATAGACCAGAAGGAACGTTTTGAAAAACAGGTCGCCGCAAAGCACGCCGCCGATCCGAACAGCACGAGTGAGGTGGATTACGACTATATAACCGCCCTTGAATACGGTCTTCCCCCAACAGGCGGCCTCGGTTTCGGTCTTGACCGGCTCGTAATGCTTCTTACCGATTCACCCTCGATAAGGGACGTATTACTGTTCCCCACGATGAAACCGCTTGATAATTAAAGCTTGCCGGAAATGAGTATTTGATTTTCAATATCATTTATTTAAAAACATTAAACAGTCAGCGCCGTTTTGGCGCTGACTGTTTTTACTCTGAATATGCTATTCTAATTAAAAGCTGTATCTTGAAAGCAATCTTTTAATGACGTTGACCGTATATCTTGCTTCTTCGATCATAAAGTCGCGGTCTTTGTAGTTAAAATAGGTTTCGGAATTATAGTTGCCGCTAAAGCCCACTTCATAAAGAGCGTCAAAAACATCATGCCAATTAACGGTTCCCCTGCCGATTATTGTGTGTTGGTCCTGGCAACCGTTGTTATCGTGAAGATGCACGGCTCCTACTTTCTTGCCCATTTTGCGTATGACATCGCCCACTGTAGGCATACCGAACTGCACAGCCATATTTGTATGCCCCGAATCTACGCAACAGGTAAAATGGCCTTTGAATTCATCGATTGCGTCGATGCGCGAATAGATATCCAAATATTTATTGAAGTCACCGAAGAAATCGATCGTATTATTGAGTTTATAATTGGAGCCGACCGTTTCCAATCCGAATTTCACTCCGTATTGCTTAGCATATTTAAGAACGGTTTTTATATAATCATACGTTTTATCAAACATAAATTCGTCCGTAGCGCCAATGTTAGCGGTAGTGCCCGCAGGGTGAAAAACGCAGATCGGCGCGCCTAAAATTGCAGTTGCCATACAGTTAAGACGGCAATTCTCGGGAACGACCACCGTATTGTATTCTTCGTCTTCCCCCCTTACCGGCGGGTTAAAGCCGTGGGTCTGCCCTATTATTATACCTAATTCATCCGCTTTTTTCTTTAATTCTGTATAATATTCGCAAACGGCTTCGTCACCCTTTGAAAAAACCGAATCTTCTTTTCTGAAATCTTCGTCTGCCAAAGATAGATCCACTGCCTCGGCGCCAACGTCTTTTGCCGTTTCAAGAGCGCCGATATCACCGAATTCCCGCTGGAAAACAACAGTTGAAATACTGATCTTGCCTCGCATATAATACCCCCTTAAAACAGAATTATTGGCACAAAAAGTGTGCAAACTACAATAATTATTCTACAGCCGGAATACTCTGATGTCAAGGATATTTAAGTGCATATATAGATCTTCGGGACGGCTAAAAACCATTCCTTATTTATTCTTAAAATCATATATAATATATAATGTAGTTGCTTTTACAGAGAAGTTGTGTTATAATGCTTGCGCTTGAGGATAATTGTTAAAATCTGATACGATTCAAAATAAGGAAAGATACGGCTTATTACCCGATGATCATCCCAATGATGAAGCCGCCGGATCAAACAATATGAACGAAAAACAGACGTTTAAAAACTGCATACCTAATATAATAACATCGCTCAGGCTCGTTGGCACTTTGGTTTTAGTATTCTTAACACCGCTTGAGCTGTGGTATTTTATTGTTTATTCGATAACCGGCGTTACCGATGCTCTTGACGGCTTTGTTTCAAGAAAACTTAACGCAACAAGTGAATTCGGCGCTAAGCTTGACAGTATAGCCGATCTGTGCTTTTACACCGTAAGTCTCGTTAAACTGTTACCTGTATTAATCGCAAAACTACCGTGGTTTATATGGATAATAGTTGCGGCGATACTTGTATTACGAATAATATCTTACGTAATCGCGGCGGTCAAGTTTCACCGTTTTGCCGCCCACCATACCCTGCTTAACAAAATAACGGGCATATTCGTGTTTGCTGTTCCCTATTTTCTGATAACACCTGTCGACGTTGCCTTTTGCTTCGCGGTATGCATAATCGGTTTGCTTTCAACGGTTGAAGAATTATATATTCATATAATATCAGACAATTACGATGAAAACATAAAAACAGTCTTATCGATATAAAAACGGCGGAGCGAAAGGGCGCGCCCAAGCTCCGCCATTCTTAAAAATACCACTTGACTTAAACAAACTGTTATGCTATTATAATACACGCCCTGCGGGTGTAGTTCAATGGCTAGAATCCCAGCCTTCCAAGCTGGTCGTGTGGGTTCGATTCCCATCACCCGCTCCAAATAACAGAACCTGACCTTGTGTTGGGTTCTGTTATTTTAATATGGATGGGAATCGAAAAGGGCGGTCGCAAAGCGATGCCGACCTTTCGGTGAACGGTTGGCAAGCCCGTGGGCGTGTAGCGGCGTTGCCGCGTAGCGATTCCCATCACCCGCTCCAACAAAGAAACCTCTTTTGTCTATCAAAAGAGGTTTCTTTGTTGTGTTTGTGTCCGCAGGACGCAACATCGTTTTTCGCGTTAGTGAAAACATCATTTGACCGTGTGCGGTCAGCATCGTTTTGCGGCTTGCCGCAAACATCGTTATAATCTGCGGACACAAAACGAGGTTGCCTGCGGCAAACGATGTTATGCCTTTGGCATAAACGATGTGCTCCTCTGTCGCAACGATGTTACGGCTTTCGCCGTAAACTTATTGTGCAACGCGCCGACTTCATTTCATTCGGGCACTCGCCCGATCTTTCTTTTCATCCCTTATTATCGCTTACCATTTTCTTTTTAAAGACGATAATAGCCGCCGCGGTTACGACCACGGTGTATACCGCGAAAACTATAATATTCTTTGCTGATACTAACGCCGTGTCATTATTTAATACCGCCCTGATGATATTAAGCGATCCTTCAAACGGCAGGCATTCACAAATATATGCAAATACTCCGCCGACCTGATCCTTTGGAAAATACATACCGCTTGTAAAGCAAACAAGCTGAACGACTATACTGCCGAGCCCGCCTGTCCCCTTTTCGCTTACAAGACTGCCTATCAGTATTCCAAGCGAGATATAAAGCACCGAAACCGCTATAGACACAATTACGGTATATAAAGCATTTACAGTAAGTTTTAACCCTAAAGCTGCCGCAACTGCAAAGAAAACAACGTTTTGGAAAAATATTATCGGTATCAGCGATAATATGTAACCGAGTATGAAATCCGCCGGTTTCATCGGTGAAGTCCCGAGGCGTATCAAAAAAGACGACGTTCTGTCCTTCGCTATAAGCGTTGCGGTAAAAAGCGTTATAAACGAAAACCCGAATACTATTATGCCGGGCGTAAAGTTTTCAAGCCTGTAGTTTTCGGCGGGGATATTGAACTGTTTGAATATAAACAGCAAAAACACCGGTAAAACGATCTCAAATATCAGACTGATCGGATCCCTTATAAGCTCCTTTAGATTTCTTTTTGAAAAATTCAGTATCCTCATCACAGTTCACCGCCCGTTGCTATTGATATGAAAGCGTCCTCAAAATTCCGGGCGCCGGTTTTTTCAATAAATTCCTTTGCAGTTCCGATATCCGCAAGATTACCGTTTGCCATTATGCCTATCCTATCCGATAAGCTTTCCGCCTCTTCCATATAATGAGTGGTGAGTATAACGGTTATCCTGCCCTTAAGCTCCTCAATGACCTTCCAAAGCTCTTTACGCGCTATAACGTCCAGCCCCAGCGTAGGCTCATCCAAAAACAGGATCTTAGGATCGTTTATCAAACTGATCGCTATCGATACCTTCCTTTGCCAGCCGCCGGAAAGCGTTTTTGCCCGTTTTTTCAAAACCTCGCCGAGCTTAAACTGCTCTATCAGTTCGTTTATCTTTTTATCCTTTTCCTCTATGCCGTAAACGCCCGCCATAAATTCAAGATTCTCTTTCACCGAAAGATTCGGCGCTATCGCGGTCTCCTGCGGCGATACGTTAAGGATCGCTTTGATTTTATAAGGCTCGGTCTTCATATCCATATTTTCAATGAATATATCGCCCGAAGTAGGCACAATCAGCCCTGATAACATTTTTATAGTTGTGGTTTTCCCTGCCCCGTTTGTGCCGAGCAATGCGAAAAGCTCGCCTTCGTTTATCTGCAGATTAACGTTATTAACCGCAACCTTATCTTTAAACTTTTTTGTAAGATTCTTTGTAACAATAGAATACATATTATTTGTTCCCCGGCAGTATCTTATCCATTGTATCTTCAAATACCTCGGACTTGACTAATGCCATTCCTTTCGTAGCATCACATAAAACAACAACGGTATCACCCGGTTTTATGCCGAACATTTCCCGCGCTTCTTTAGGGATAACTATCTGTCCCTTTTCACCGACCTTTGCAATACCAACAAATCTATCCTTCATAAAAACCTCCTCGGTGTAATCAGTTATACTTTTCATACAAATTATACATCGCTGTTCTAAAATTGTAAAGACTTTTTTTAAAACTAAGAGCCGACAAAACTGTCAGCTCTTAAAACACAGAATATTTATTACGATTCTTTTTTCTCAGCCACGTCGGGTGAATCGAGTATTGTTCCCTCGTGCGTTGCGCAGACTCCCGGAAGATCGCGTTTTTTATACCATCCAATCCGAACGTCGGTGCAGGCTTCGGTCGCAAGCAGACCGGTTTCTTTGCAATAGTATCTGCGTTCAACGTAATCGCTTTCTTTAAACTCCTTTACCGGCAATCCGCTGTGCGCAGCGGACATTACGTTTTTCCACATGGTTTTTGCCAATCCGGTATCAGTCAGTCCTGTAAGCACGTCGTATCCGCACCAGGCGGACGCAACGTAATAGGGACTGCCGCCTGAGAACCAGATATCGTTGGCGTCGCTCGCGGTTCCGGTCTTACCGAACAGTTTCATACCGGGGACCGCGCCTTTAACCAGTTTGCCGGTGCCGTTTTCAACAACATTTTGGAGAAGCTTATTCATAATGACCGCCGTGCCTTCGCTGATCGCCACGGTAGGTCTTGTATTATATTTTAATATCTCATTATCCTTCTGATCGCGGACCGAGTAATAGAAGGTCGGCTCGTAATAGTATCCGCCGTTACCGAAAATTGCATAAGCCGCCGCGGATTGCAGGGTCGAAAGACCGGTCGTAGTCCCGCCAAGCGCCATCGGCGCATATGCGATATCCGATTGCGGATCAAGTGTGGTTATACCAAGCTTGTTTGTTAAAAAGTCAAAGCAAACCTGAGGCGTTAGTTTTTCGACCAATTGAACAGGTATCCTGTTTATAGATTCCTGAAGCGCATATTCAACGGTTTGAAAACCGTAATCAGCGTTACCGTAATTCTTAGGCGACCAGACCTTACCGCCGATTTTGTATTCAAGTTTCTTATCTTCTAAAACAGTAGAATAGTTTATAAGTCCTGATTCTATTGCCGGCGCGTATACCGCTAACGGCTTGATAGTAGAGCCCGGTTGGCGTTGCGCATCGGTAGCGCGGTTAAAGCCGGATATACCGAGATTGACCGTTTTTTCGCCTATACCGCCAGCAAGACCAACAACGTGTCCCTCGTAATCCATAACGGTTATCGCGCCCTGAATCTGCGCCCCGGTTTTCTTATTGATTGTTCCGTAGGTCCCGGCATCGCCGTATACCTTATCGACTGCCGCCTGAACGGTGGGGTTAACGGTTGAATATATCTTATAGCCGCCCTCGTAAAAATTCTTTGCCGCCTCGCTCATATCCATATTGTATTTTTTAGCAAGGTCCTTTGTTACCTGAACTATAAGCGCGTCAACATAGTAATTGTTTACACTTGTTTCCCGGACGGCTTCGAGTGATGAAACAACTTTAAGCTGTTCAAGCTCTGCTTTCGCGGCGTCATATTCCTCGTTGTTTATATAGCCCTGCTCGAGCATCTCGTTAAGTGTGGTGATCCTTCTCGTTTTGCTTTTTTCCGAATCATTCTCGGGTGTATACGAGGAAGGATTCTTGGTTATCGCGGCAAGCGCGGCGCACTCGGCAATATCAAGATCCTTAACGTCCTTGCCGAAATAGTAATTCGCCGCAACGCCGACGCCGTAAACGCTGTGCCCCAGGTATACCGTATTCAGATAGCACTCAAGAATGGTATCCTTTGAATAGTGACCTTCAAGATACCTTGCGCGCATTATTTCCTGAAGCTTACGGCTAACCGTTTTATCATCATCGGAAGTGATATTTTTTACAAGCTGCTGAGTAATGGTCGAACCGCCATACTCCTTTGAGCCGCGCAAGAGATTTAAAAACGCAGAAACGGTCCTTCTCCAGTCAACGCCGTCGTGCTCCCTGAAGCGTTTATCCTCTATTGCGACAAAGGCGTTAACGAGGCGCTCAGGTATGCCTGTATAATTCTCATCGCCGGACTGAGCCGCGTTACGGTCATAATCCACCCATATACGGTTAAACTCACCGTGCAGGCGCTGATACTCCGCCCATTCGCCGTTGCTGTCCTTATAGTATATAATTGTCGTGTATTTAAGATCCAGATCGTCAAGCGCGCCTTCCATATTACCGTCAACGACCGTAAAGGCATATAATAAGAATGCGCCAATAGCAATGCTCACCGTTATTACTCCAACGAGAAATACAGTTAAAACTATCGTGATAATGCGTTTTTTGCCGTTGGCTTTGCGCGCGCGTTTTTTACGCGCAAGGTCGGTCGCGTTGGTTGAAAAACTGTTCAGATCAAGCGAATCATCGCCGGAGCCGTCGTCCGGAGCGCTGTAACTGAAAAGATCTTCGTTATCGCTCATACATTACACCCCATTTTTCAGTTAAGAATTATACCACAACAAGGATATAAATTACAGTTACAATATTTTAACCATTATTTGCATAAATAACAAGCTTCTGCAAACAATAAAACGGGTGATATAATGCGCTTTTCATATAAAAACATTGCTATAACGGTTATTATCTTTTCAGTAATCTTGGCAACCTTTCTGTTTTTAATTGCCGACAGAAGCGCTCCGGCTGCGGAAGAGGGGTATATCCTTAAGGAATACAACAATACCGTTGCGCTTTATAAAGGAGAAAAGGTTTTGAACGTATATGACGGTATCGTTGTATCTTCCCTTCCGAACGATGACCGTCAGCGCCTTAAAAACGGCATAAAGCTCCGGAATCCCGAGGATGCCCAGGCGATTATAGAAGACTATGACGGATAATTATAAAAACGGCGAAAATTTTACTTGCAAATTCGATTTGATGTAATTATAATAGATGTTACCACACTTTAAAACTAAGGGGGTATTAAATTGGAAAACGATGCTATCGGCGCCGGCGTTTTAAACGGCGGACTTTTTAATACCACCGAGATAAGAATACTTATCTGTTACATACTGAATTCAATAAAAGAACCCGTTCCTGCGGCAATGCTGGCAAACATCCTTCACTTTGAAGGTATCGCAAACGGCTTTGAAGTGAGCGATGCGATCTCCTCCCTTACAAAGAACGGTCATATCGCCCCGGTAGACGGTGACGAAAGCTATTATGAAATAACCGATAGCGGCGCCGCCATTGCCGAAGAGCTCGATTCCTCCCTATCGCTTACGGTAAGAAAGCGCGCATATATCGCCACTCTTAAAATGCTTGCAAAGATCAAAAACGCGCGCGGCACAAGGTTTTGCCTATCCAACGAAAACGGTCATTCCTATCTTACATGCAGCGCGGTAGACGGGAAGATAACCCTGATCGAAATAAAGATACTTATTCCGGATGAAAAAAGCGGGACCTACATAAGGGAAAAGTTTCTTGAGAATCCGTCCGAGATATTTTCCGATATCATTGAAAAGTTATCAAAATAAAGCACTTTTGTTTTTCAACAAGAGTGCTTTTTGTTTGCCGGGCATTTTTTATAACGCTCTTTACAACCGGATACTTTTACTGTATAATAATTGCAGATCAAAAATAGAAATGGGGTCATATTATGAGCGTTAAGTATTGGAGTAAAAAATCAAGCAAAAGCATTTTTTGGGGCGCCGTTTTGATTATCGCAGCCATATTACTTATACTGCAAGGCGCAGGAGTCAGCTTCGGCTATGGCCTGTCGATATGGCGTATAGTGCTTGGCGTTATACTCTTGGCGTGGATAATCGAAAAACTGCTAAAATGCGCTTTTTCGGAAGTAATATTCCCGCTTGCGTTTGAATTTTTGCTGTTTGAGGGTCCTATCGCCAACGCTTTTGGCCTTGAGAATAAAGATATTATAGATAATTGGATCGTTTTGCTGGCGGCGTTTTTTGCAACGGTCGGTCTCGGTATTCTTTTGCCTAAAAGAAAGACCGATGGACTGTGCTTTGAAAAAAACATCGGAAACACGACCGTTAATATTGACGCTTCAAGCTTTTCAAACGCCGATATCCACGACGTTCTCGGCAACGTTAACGCTTATTTTATCAACACGGGATCATATAACGGCAGCGGAGTAGTTCATATTTATGATAACACCGGAAAGATAACGCTGCACGTTCCGAAATCTTGGAACGCCGTTGTTGACAGTTACGATAACCTCGGAAACGTTGAAGTGCCGGCACGTGAAGATGGCGTATTTGATCATACGGTAACTCTTGATATCCACGATAATCTCGGGAAAATAACGGTGATTTACGAATAAACCTTTAAATCAGTTTTTTGCCTTTCCCCTTGTTTACACCGATAATGCCGCCTATCGCCGAGGCAAGCACTATTATAATGAAATGAAACAGAGTGTTTACCGTGAGCCCCGTCCTATTTACGATAAGCGATATAACCGTTACGGCGGCAAAAGTAATAAGTCCTACCGCCGTTCCGGTGAGATAGCCCTTGTTCCCTATCTTTTTTGAAACAAAAAACGCGGCGGCAAAACTGCCGAACCCGAGGCTGAGCGTTGAAAGCGGCACGGTGAACGCACGGTCGATACCTAAAAAGTATATGATCGCGGCAAATATAAACATTGAAACAAGCACTGTCGCTATTCCAATGGCAACGCCGATAATAATCGTTTTAAACAGTCCTGTTTTACCTTTAAGAAAATCAGAAGACATAAAAAACCCCTCCGATAGTTTTTATGCTGCCGGAGGGTTTTTTATTACTTTTTATTAGGTGTATCGTCATGAACGGTAAGGTTTTGCTGGAGTGCCCAGCGTGCGATCGTAAGCTTGCAATGATCGCTCTTTGATTCTATTACCATACTGTCCTCTTTAAGGGAAACTACCCTGCCGTAGATACCGCCGATGGTTAAAACCTCATCGCCGACCTGCAGGTTTTTGCGCATCATTTCTTCTTCTTTTTGCTTTTTGCGTTGCGGACGAATCATCAAAAAATACATAATTAAGATCAACGGCACGAACGTAACAAGCATATATAAACTGTTCATTCTTTTTACCTCCAGAATAATTTGTTGTTATTATACACCGATGTTTAGGCGAATGCAAGGAAAAGATTATAACCGCCGCCCTAAAACCTTTTCTTTTTCCGCCTTAAACTCTGAAAAACGGTTCTCATCAAGGGCTTCGCGTATATCCGCCATAAGTTTATTGTAAAAATAAAGGTTGTGCATTACAAGAAGCCGCGCGCCGAGCATCTCGCCCGCTTTTATCAAATGGCGGATATATGCACGGCTGTATCTTTTGCATACGGGGCAGTCGCACCCACTGTCAAGCGGGGACATATCGGTATCATACTTACTGTTGTTTATGTTTATAATACCGGATGAAGTGAATATATGCCCGTGCCGCGCGTTACGGCTCGGCATTACGCAGTCGAAAAGATCGACCCCGCGCTCAACGCCGTTAAGTATGTTTATAGGTGTTCCGACCCCCATAAGATAACGTATTTTATCTCGCGGCATAAACGGCTCTACCTGCTCGATAATATCATACATAACTTCGGTCGGCTCGCCAACGGCAAGACCGCCTATCGCGTAACCGTCAAGCCCGAGCTCGGCGATCTGCTTCATATGCTCGATCCTTAAATCCGCAAAGGTGCAGCCCTGGTTTATGCCGAAAAGCAACTGCTCGGGATTAACGGTATCGGGTAGAGCGTTTAGCTCATTCATTTTTGCCTTGCACCTTTGAAGCCACCGCGTTGTTCTGCCGCAGGATTCCTTTGCGTATGAATATTCCGCCGGATTCTCAACGCATTCATCGAACGCCATTGCAATGGTCGAGCCGAGGTTCGACTGTATCTGCATACTTTCTTCCGGGCCCATAAAAATGCGTCTTCCGTCGATATGGCTTTGAAAGGTAACGCCCTCCTCGGTAATATTGCGAAGCGACGCGAGCGAAAACACCTGGAAACCGCCGCTGTCGGTAAGTATCGGTCCTTCCCACGTTGAAAACTTATGTAATCCGCCGCATTGTTTAACGGTTTCATCACCCGGACGAACGTGAAGATGATAGGTGTTTGATAGCATTATCTGGCAGCCGACGTCGCCAAGGTCTTTAGCCGAAAGCGCCCCTTTTATAGCGCCGGCGGTGGCAACATTCATAAACGCCGGCGTCTGAACAACGCCGCGGTTGGTGTGAAGCTCGCCTCTGCGGGCATTATTTTCGGTTTTAAGCAACTTAAACATAAACACTCCTCAATAAATAAACATCGCATCCCCAAAACTGAAAAAGCGGTATTTTTCACGAACGGCGATCTTATACGCATTCATTGTGTTATCATAGCCCGCAAAAGCCGAAACAAGCATTATAAGCGTGCTTTCCGGCAAATGGAAATTGGTTATAAGTGCATCCATACATTTAAACTCATAGCCGGGATAAATAAAAATATCGGTATCATCGGTGCATTCTCGCATTTCGCCGTATTTCCGCATCACGCTTTCAACCGTTCTGCAGCTCGTTGTTCCAACGCAAATCACCCTGCCGCCTGATTTTTTAGTTTCATTTATTATATCTGCAGTTTTTGCCGATACCGTGTAGTGTTCAGAGTGCATATGGTGCTCGGTAATATCGTCCGCCTTTACGGGTCTGAAGGTCCCAAGCCCCACGTGAAGCGTAACGTAAGCGATTTTAACACCGCTGCTCTTTATTTCTTCAAGCATTTCGGAAGTAAAATGAAGTCCCGCTGTAGGCGCCGCCGCCGAGCCGAGTTCTCTTGAATAAACCGTCTGGTAGCGCTCTTTATCCTTAAGCTTTTCCTTTATATAAGGAGGAAGCGGCATTTGCCCCACCTCATCAAGCACCGAAAAAAACTCGCCCTCGCATTTGAAGGTAATTATCCGGTTGCCGTCGGGTAAAACATCGTCCACCGCCGCCGAAAGCTTATTAGAAAAAATAAATCTTCTGCCTATCTTTGCCTTTTTGCCCGGTCCGGCAAGGGTCTCCCAGGTAAGCATATCCTTTTGCTTAAGTAAAACAAACTCGACCACCGCGCCAGTATCTTCGGCGGTGCCGAATATCCTTGCGGGCAAAACCCGCGTATCGTTTAGAACAAGGCAGTCGCCGGGTCGCAGATACTCCGGCAGATCAAAAAAATGCCTGTGCGCAACCTCGCCGGTGTCTTTTGAAAGAACCAGCATACGCGAAGCATCACGCGGATAGATCGGCGTTTGAGCTATCAGTTCACTTGGCAGATCGTAATAAAAATCACTTTTTTTCATATAGTTTTTATCGAATCCTTCGTATCGGTCATTAAAGCCGCGATTTCAACATAAAATGATTTGACAAAGTATGCCTGAAATGGTATATTTATTATATTGCAAGTAATTAAATTTAGCAATAAAATTTTTTGTTCCCACGGAGGGATTGTTTATGAAAAAATACAATGTCGGAATAATCGGCGCTACCGGTATGGTTGGTCAGCGTTTTGCGTTACTGCTTGCCAACCATCCCTGGTTTACCGTAACGGCGCTTGCGGCAAGCGCAAGAAGCGCGGGAAAGACCTATAAAGAGGCTGTAGAGAGCCGCTGGGCAATGACCGATCCGTTGCCCGAAAACCTTGCCGATCTTGTTATTTACGATGCAACGGCGGATATTGAAAAGATCGTTTCGCTCGTAGATTTCGTTTTCTGCGCGGTCGATATGAAAAAGCCGGATATATTGGCGCTTGAGGAAAACTATGCAAAGCACGAATGCCCGGTAGTTTCAAACAATAGTGCAAACCGTTTTACGCCGGACGTTCCAATGGTGATCCCGGAGCTTAATCCCGAGCATATAAACATTATACCTGCGCAAAGAAAACGCCTTGGCACAAAACGCGGGTTTATTGCGGTAAAATCAAACTGTTCGCTTCAAAGCTACGTTCCGGCGCTATTCCCGCTTGATAAGGAATTCGGTCTTGAAAAGTGCCTTGTTTGCACCTATCAGGCGATTTCCGGCGCGGGCAAAACCTTTGAACGCTGGCCCGAAATGATCGATAACGTTATTCCTTATATCGGCGGCGAGGAGGAAAAAAGCGAGCGCGAGCCCTTAAAGATCTGGGGCAAGATCGAAGGCGACCGTATCGCCCTTGCAAACGCACCGGAGTTTACGGCGCAGTGTTTGCGCGTTCCGGTATCCGATGGGCACATGGCGGCTGTTTTTGCAACCTTTAAAAACAAACCCACTAAGGATCAGATACTCGAGATCTGGAAAAACTTTAGGGGTGTGCCGCAGGAGCTCAACCTCCCCCACGCTCCGAAGCAGTTTTTGAATTATTTTGAAGAGGATAATATGCCGCAAACCAAACTCAACCGCAATCTTGAAGGCGGCATGGCAGTGAGTATCGGTCGTTTGCGCGAGGATACCCAATACGATTATAAATTTGTTTGCCTTTCGCATAATACTCTTCGCGGCGCTGCCGGCGGCGGCGTTCTGCTTGCCGAGCTTTTATGCGCCAAGGGTTATATGGACTAATTTTTGAGGTGTTTTTATGAAAAAGCGTGTATTTACCGGTGCCGGAACGGCGCTTATTACCCCTATGAACAAGGATTTCAGCGTTAACTATGAAAAGCTTGAATACCTTGTAAACCTGCAAATCGAGAACCGTATCGATGCTCTTATCATTTGCGGCACTACGGGTGAAAAATCGACCCTCAGATATGATGAACATCTTAAGGTCATAGAAACCGCTGTAAAAGCCGCCGATGGCAGGGTCCCGATAATAGCCGGGACCGGAAGCAACGATACCGTTTATTCTGTTGAACTTTGTAACGATGCCGCCGCTGTCGGTGCGGACGCTTTTTTGATGGTAACGCCTTACTATAACAAAACTTCCCAAGCCGGTCTCGTTGCGCATTATAATTATATTGCCGACCGCGTTAAAAAACCGATAATTCTTTATAACGTTCCCTCCCGCACCGGCGTTGATATCAAACCGGAAACTTATAAGGAACTATCGCGCCACAAAAACATTGTTGCCGTTAAGGAAGCCAACGGCAATCTTTCCTCTATTGCAACAACAAGGTATCTTTGCGGCGACGATCTTGATATTTATTCCGGCAACGACGATCAGACCGTTCCGATAATGTCGCTCGGCGGTATCGGCGTTATTTCGGTTTTATCCAACATATTGCCTAAGATCGTGCATAATATGTGCCAGAACTATTTAAACGGCAATATCAAGGCGGCTATGGAAGATCAGATCAAGTATACCGGCATTATGAACGCTATGTTTATAGACGTTAACCCGATACCGGTAAAGGAAGCAATGAATATGCTTCTGATGGACGTAGGTCCCTGCAGACTGCCGCTTTATAAAATGAAAAAAGAATCGAGGGAAATACTCAAACAGCGCCTTCGCGAATGCGGTTTTATGGTATAAAACTTTACGCACACTATGCTTAGGGATGTGAAAAGTATGATAAAAGTATTACTTTGCGGCTGCTCAGGCAAGATGGGCGGCTCGGTGATAAGCCTTGCAAATGAAAGCGAAGATATTAAAATAGTTGCCGGCGTTGATACCGTTATAAAGAGCTTTGCTTTCCCGGTATTTTCCGATTTTTCGGGTATTTCGGTCCCGGTGGACGTTGTTTTGGATTTTTCCAATTCATCCGCCGTTTACGGCGTTTTGGATTTCGCCCGTAAAAAGAATATCCCGGCGATAATAGCAACTACCGGGCACAGCGAACAGCAGATCGCCGATATCAAAGCCGCCGCAAAGGATATCCCGATTTTCTTTACGGCAAATATGTCGCTCGGTATAAACGTTCTTTGCGCTCTCGCCAAACAAGCCGCAAATATCCTCGGCGGTGATTTTGATATTGAGATCGTTGAGAAGCACCACAACCGTAAGCTCGATGCCCCATCCGGCACCGCTTTAATGCTTGCAAACGAGCTTAACTCGGTTTTTGAGGACACGTATTCTTATGAATATGACCGCCATTCAAAACGCCGCATGCGCCCTAAAAACGAGATAGGTATCCACTCGGTCCGCGGCGGGACCATTGTCGGCGAACACGAAGTCATATTCGCCGGTCACGAAGAGGTCATCACCCTTTCCCACTCGGCGCAATCCAAGGGCGTTTTTGCCGCCGGTGCTTTAGCGGCGGTCCGGTTTATAGTAAACGCCGAACCCGGGCTTTACGATATGAACGATATTATAAGCAAGCAGTGATTTCCCGCTATATAAATGGCTACGGCTCTCTCCGTTTGGAGAGAGCCGTTATATATGGGGGCAACATTCGGTAGTTTATAGATAGCAGCCTGCTACCGCCGAAAAAGCAGGATCCCGCAAACGCCCCTGCTTTATACTATGTGCAAGGCGGTAAAGTGTTACCGCACTTCGCTTTTTCTTACAAACAAAACGCCGAGCGTGTTTGCGCCGCAGTGAGAAGAAACGGTGCATCCGGCGCGTGTAACAAAAACCTCTTTAAAGATATTCTTTGATTTTACAAGCTCGGCAATACTGTTTACAACCTCATCCGAGCAGCCGGCGTGGGTTACGAATACGCGCGTCGGAACAAGGTCAGCCCTATCAGCCAAACGGTCCTCGGCATACTGCTTTAATACCTCGGCATACTTGCCGCGATACTTTTTACCAACGCCCATAACGCCGTTTTTAACCTCTATGCAGGGTTTAAGCTTTAAAAGATTTGCCCCAAGCACCGAAAGCGCGGAACATCTTCCACCTTTATAAAGATACTCAAGACTGTCGATAACAAACGAAGCGTCAACGTGGGTTGCCACCGCTCTTGCGCCCTCGGCAACTTCCTTTGCGGATTTTCCCTCTTTGATCAGATCGCACGCGGCAAGTAAAACCAAACCGCCGCCCGTGGATAGATTACGCGTATCAACAACGTAAACATTTTCAAATTCATTAGCCGCAATGCAGGTGTTATTGTAGGTAGAAGACATATCCGAACTTATTGTAAAATGAACAACCGAATATCCCTCATCCACAAACTGCCTGAAAAAATCGGCACCTTCCGCAACGTTTGTTGCCGCGGTCTTCGGAAGCTCTCCGAATTTTCTGTGATATTCATAAATATCATCCGGATACAGATCCACACCGTCGTGATAGGTTTTTCCGCCGAGGGTTATCGCCATCGGCATTATTTTTACACCGTATCTCTCAATAAGCTCAGGGCTAAGATCGGTAGTGCTGTCACTCGTAATAATTATCTTTTCAGGCATAATAAAACCTCCGAAAATTTCTTAAAAACAGTATAGCATTTTAAAACGAAAAATACAACAATAAAATAAACAATATTTTCACTTGATTTTATCCCCGCTTTGTTGTATAATTACCTACACTGTAAAACTCGCCGGTATGATGGAATTGGCAGACGTGCCAGACTCAAAATCTGGTGGTGGCAACACCGTGTCGGTTCGACCCCGACTACCGGCACCAGAAAAGGCTCATCTTTTGTCTACCAAAAGATGAGCCTTTTCAACTAAATCCGTCCTTGCGGACGGGAGAAATCCACCTCCGGTGGGTGAAATCACTTCGTGGTGAAATCCGCACTTCGTGCGGGTGAAGGACGGATTTAATTTCACCGTGAGCGTTAGCGTTCGATTTCACCTGATGGCAAAGCCCGAAGATTTCACCGCGGCTTTGCCGCGATTTCACTTTTAATGATCCATCGGGCATCCGCCCGATCATTTCTTTAATCTTGCTATTTCGCGCTGCGTGTGATACACTTCTTCTTGTGGTTTATAAAAACTTGTGTTATAGCTGTTAAGCATAGCGTGCGGAGGCGATATATATGAAAAAAAGTGTAATTGTCTTACTTATATTATTGGGCATCGCAGTTTTATTTTCTTCATGTGCAGCGGCTTTTCCGAAAAAAGAGAAAATTGCCGCCCTTTCAAGCGAAGAAGCGACAAAAGCCTTAAAAGATAAAACTGCGAAGGATTTGAACGATAATTGGGGAAAACCTGACGGTATGCTTTCCGGGTTTTACGGTGACATATACGAATGTAACGGCAAGGATATAGTGATCTACTATGATGCCGATAATAAAGTTACGGACGTTTTGGTCTCCGATAAACATAACTAATTTTTCAAAAACACCTGCTTTTGCAAGTGTTATTTTGCGTGGAACAATATGTCCTGCGGTAAAGCCGCATACTATTAAACCATCACCGATGCCTTTTGTTACTTCTAACGTTTAAGTGTATTTATTTTCCGCAACATTTGTATGTATTTATATTGCAATTATCCGTAATTAGTGTTAAAATTACTCGGTTGAAAGGAGAGATACTATGCTGCTTGCCATTGATATAGGTAATACCAACATCACTCTCGGCGTTTACGATGAAGAGGTTTTGCTCTTTACCGGTCGCCTTGCAACCGATAACAAAACCACCGCGGATCAGTATGCTATCGATCTTAAAAACCTTTTGGAGATCCATAACTGCGATCACCGGGACGTTGAGGACTGCATAATCGCATCGGTCGTTCCTACCGTTGGCACGGCGATACGCCAGGCGGTTTCATTTTTGTTTGATATAGTGCCGCTTGAGCTTGGACCCGGCGTTAAGACAGGTCTTAACATTAAAATAGATAATCCCGCCCAGCTCGGCGCCGACCTTGTTGCCGGCGCGGTAGGCGCGATAAACGATTATAAACTGCCCTGCATAGTTATAGATATGGGCACCGCCACCACGCTCAGCGTTATCGATGAAAACGCCACCTATTTAGGCGGTGTTATCGCGGCGGGCGTTCGCCTTACCCTTAAGGCGCTTACCGAAAATACCGCGGCTCTGCCGAGCGTCAGCATACACGCGCCTAAAAACGTTATCGGCACAAACACCGTTGACTGTATGCAATCGGGTCTTGTTTTCGGCACCGCGGCTATGCTTGACGGGCTGATAGATGAGATCTCCGCCTGCCTTCCCGCAACGCCTACGGTTATTGCTACCGGTGGGCTATCGCACGAAATAATCCCCTACTCCCGCCACGATATAATTTATAACGAAAACCTGCTTTTAGAAGGTTTACGCGAGATCTACGAAAGAAACAAATAAGGCATTAACACCGAATAAGGTGATGCAAATATTATGAACTATACCGCTAATGCGGATAGTATCGGAGGTATTTAATATGTCATCCAAAAAAACTCTTGATCAAAAAACCCTGTTTCGTTTAACGCTTACGGCACTTTTTATCGCAGTAATAATCGTAATGGATTTTACACCTATCGGTTATATCACCACAGGGCTTTTCTCCATTACTCTGCTTACAATTCCGGTCGCGCTCGGCGCCGCTTGCACAGGCGTTATCGGCGGCGCGATATTAGGGCTAGTATTCGGGCTTACAAGTTTTCTTCAGGCGTTTGCGATAGGCTATTTTATCGACCCCAGCGCGGCGGTCCTTTTTTCCGAAAACCCGGCAGGTTATGCGATAACCTGTTTTGTCCCCCGGATTATCGCGGGTCTTGTTTCCGCCCTTGTTTTCAGAATCTTTGAGCAAAGGAACAAAATCGGCATACCTGCCTTTGCTGTTTCGGCTTGTCTGGTCCCGATAATGAACACCTTTTTGTTTATGACTTCTTTTGCTCTTTTCTACCGCAACACTCAGCTTGGCGGAGCTTCGGTAATGGCGGTAATAATCTCCGCTTTGACCTTGAACTTTTTGATCGAACTGTCGGTCACGGTAATTGCCGGCGTTGTGATCAACAAAACGATTTACCGTTACGCAAAACGTTTTTCCTAACTGAACAGCACTGTATTTTCCCCGTTCCGGGTCAATTTCGGAACGGTTTTTGTTTTGAATCTTATAAGTGTTTATTTTTTTCGAAAATTTAATGCAAATTATTTGAAAAAATACTTTATTTTTCCAAATAATGTGGTATAATAAATTGGATATGCAGAAATCAGGTTTTGCATACGTTTTATTTGTTAGAAATTGGTTTATCCAAAAATTAATTTAGGAGGTTGACTTACGATGAGTCACAAGTATGTATACCTTTTCAGTGAAGGTAATGCAAAAATGCGTGAGCTCCTGGGCGGCAAGGGCGCTAACCTTGCAGAGATGACCGGTATCGGTCTTCCCGTTCCGCAGGGCTTCACCATTTCAACCGAGGCGTGCACCCAGTATTATGAGGATGGTCGCCAGATCAATCCCGAGATCCAGGCACAGATCATGGAATACATCGAAAAGATGGAAGGCATCACCGGCAAAAAGTTCGGCGATCTTGAGAATCCTCTTCTCGTATCGGTCCGTTCCGGCGCCCGCGCTTCGATGCCCGGTATGATGGATACCATTCTTAATCTCGGTCTTAACGATCAGGTCGTTAACGTTATTGCCGAAAAATCCAATAACCCCCGTTGGGCATGGGACTGCTACCGCAGATTCATCCAGATGTTCTCGGACGTTGTTATGGAAGTTGGCAAAAAGTATTTTGAAAAACTCATCGATGAGATGAAGGAAAAGAAAGGCGTTACTTACGACGTTGAGCTTACTGCCGACGATCTTAAGGAGCTTGCCAACCAGTTCAAGGCTGAATATAAGAATCAGCTCGGCAAGGACTTCCCGTCCGACCCGAAGGAACAGCTCTTTGAAGCTATCAAAGCTGTTTTCCGTTCTTGGGATAACCCCCGCGCCAACATCTACCGTATGGACCACGATATCCCCTATTCCTGGGGCACAGCCGTTAACGTTCAGATGATGGCTTTCGGTAATATGGGTGATGATTGCGGCACCGGCGTTGCGTTTACGCGTAACCCCGCCACCGGCGAAAAAGGTCTTATGGGTGAGTTCCTCACCAACGCTCAGGGCGAAGACGTTGTTGCCGGCGTTCGCACACCTATGCCGATTTCCGAAATGAAGGACAAGTTCCCCGAGGCTTTTGCAGAGTTCCAGAACGTTTGCAAGACCCTTGAAAACCATTACCGCGATATGCAGGATATGGAATTCACCATCGAGCACGGCAAACTCTTTATGCTTCAGACCCGTAACGGCAAGCGCACCGCCGCCGCCGCTATCAAGATCGCCTGCGACCTTATCGATGAAGGTATGATAAGCGAAGAAGAAGCCGTTATGCAGATCGATGCCAAGAGCCTTGATATGCTCTTACATCCGACCTTTGACCCGAAGGCTCTTAAAGAAGCCGATAAGAATAACGTAGTAGGCAAAGGCATTGCCGCCTCCCCCGGCGCCGCCGCAGGTAAGATAGTATTTACCGCTGAAGACGCCGCCGCAAAGGGCAAAGCCGGCGAAAAGGTTATACTTGTTCGCCTTGAGACCTCGCCTGAAGATATCGAAGGTATGAAGTATGCTCAGGGCATACTCACCGTTCGCGGCGGTCAGACCTCCCACGCGGCTGTTGTTGCGCGCGGTATGGGCACCTGCTGTGTATCCGGTTGCGGCGATATCAAGATGGATGAAGAGAATAAGCAGTTCACCCTTGCCGGTAAGGTATTTAAAGAGGGCGACGGACTCTCGCTTGACGGTTCTACCGGTAACATCTATGATATGGTTATTCCGACCGTTCCGGCTGATCCTAACAGCGGTTACTTCGGCAGAATAATGCAGCTTGCCGATAAGTTCAGAACACTTAAGGTCCGCACCAACGCCGATACTCCGGCTGACGCTAAACGCGCCGCCGAGCTTGGCGCTCAGGGCATCGGTCTTTGCAGAACCGAGCATATGTTCTTTGATCCTGACCGTATAGGCGCATTCCGCGAGATGATCTGCTCCGAAACCGTAGAAGAGCGCGAAGCCGCTCTCGCCAAGATCGAGCCGATGCAGCAGGCTGACTTTGAGGGCCTCTTCGAGGCGCTCGGCGGTTATCCTGTTACCATTCGTTTCCTTGATCCTCCGCTTCACGAGTTTGTTCCTACTGAAGAGGCTGACATTGAGGCTCTCGCTAAAACACAGGGTAAAACAGTTGCTTATATTAAGCAGGTTATAAACGACCTTCACGAGTTCAACCCGATGATGGGTCACCGTGGCTGCCGTCTGGCTGTTACCTATCCGGAAATTGCCAAGATGCAGACCAAAGCGGTCATCAAAGCCGCTATCGCAGTTAAGGCGCGCCATAACGATTGGAACATAGTTCCCGAAATTATGATTCCGCTTGCCTGCGAAGTTAAAGAGCTTAAGTTTGTTAAGGACGTTGTTGTTAAGACTGCCGATGAAGTTATCGCGGCGGCAGGCAGCGACCTTAAGTATGAAGTAGGCACAATGATCGAGATCCCGCGTGCGGCTCTTACCGCGGCGGATATCGCAAAGGAAGCTGAGTTCTTCTGCTTCGGCACAAACGATCTTACTCAGATGACCTTCGGCTTCAGCCGTGACGATGCGGGCAAGTTCCTGCCGGCTTACTACGCCAACAAGATCTTTGAGTCCGATCCGTTTGCGCGTCTCGATACAACCGGCGTCGGTCAGCTTATGGAAATGGCTGTTAAGAACGGTAAGGCTGTTCGCAATACGCTTCACTGCGGTATCTGCGGCGAGCACGGCGGCGATCCCTCGTCCATCGAGTTCTGCCACAATATCGGTCTTGATTACGTATCCTGCTCACCCTTCCGCGTTCCGATAGCAAGACTTTCCGCAGCTCAGGCAGCGATAAAGTCCAAGTAATCATAAACTTTATAGGTTAGCAATCACCCCTTGCCATTACGGCAAGGGGTGTTGTTTTAGGTAAATTAGCATTATTTGTTATTGCGGACAGTCACTATCATACTAAAGTTTTAATTGCAACATCATTTTTTCTTGATAATTATTTCTCCCGGTGATAGAATTGATTAAGACAAATAACAAATTCCGGATGTGATAAAATGGCAGAAGAAATGATACGCCTTCAAAACCTAAAAAAGTATTACGGAAAAACAAGAGGTATTGAAAACGTTTCGCTAACTATTAACAAGGGCGAGATCTACGGTTTCATAGGTCCGAACGGCGCCGGTAAATCAACGACCATACGAACAATTATGGGGCTTATAAGCAAAACCGGCGGTAAGGTATACATAAAAGGAAAAGAAGCCGACCCGAACGATCCCGAGCTTAAAAGAATAATCGGTTATCTGCCGGGCGAGCTTAACTTATACGGTGAAATGACGGTAAAGCAGTTATTCTGCTACCATCAGTCATTTTATGAAAAGGACTTCGGCGAGCGCCTACTATATCTAACCGAAGCATTAAAAATAGATGAAAGCAAAAAAATCGAGGACCTCTCCTTAGGCAATCTTAAAAAGGTGGGTATTGTGCTTGCGCTCATGCACGAGCCGGAAATACTGATCCTCGATGAACCCACCAGCGGGCTTGATCCCATAATGCAAAACACCTTTCACGATATCCTGCTTAAAGAAAAGGAGCGCGGCGTTACCATCCTTTATTCATCCCATATTCTAAGCGAGGTATCAAACCTTTGCGAAAGGATCGGTTTTATCAAGGACGGAACGATAATTAATGAAGACTACATCGAAAAAATCAAAAAAGAAAACTATTCTTATTTGAAAATCGTTTCAAACGATATCAAGCGCATCAAGAACGGTTTAGGTCTTAAGGTATACAAAGAGGATCAAAACGGGATCGTATTTATAAACGATCTCGAGCCGAATTCCCTTGTTCAAAAACTTGCCGAATATGATATTAAACAGCTGTTTATCGAAGAGATACCGTTAGAGGATCTTTTTCTTAACTATTATAAGTAGGTGAAGTTTTATGATAAAAAGAGAATTCAGAGTAAATTTTAAAAGCTTTATTATATGGCTTTCAATAATACTCGTTATGTTTTTGGTGGTTTTCCTCGTTTATCCCTATATCATAACCGATGATACCGTTAAGAACATGGACGAGCTTATGAAGGTTTTCCCCGAAGAGGTTTTAAAGACCTTTAATATGGACATGGAATCTGTGTCAACGGCATACGGTTGGTTAAAGACCGAAGGATTTATGTTTGTTCTGCTGATTGTGGGTTTTTACTCTTCGATAACCGGCGGGACAGTTCTGCTCAAAGAGGAAAACGATAAAACCATAGAGTATCTGTGCTCGTTACCGATAAAGCGCTCAAAGATAGTAACAAATAAAATTGCGGCAAGCTTAACCTATATAATTTCAATGATACTGATTTTAGGCGTTTTCAATTATATCGCGCTGATACTCAGTGGTGATTTTGATCAAAAGCAGTTTATACTTTTAAGCATAACGCCGGTCTTTATCGCCCTGCCCTTGTTTGCGCTTAATATGTTTATCTCGACCTTTATGCATAAAACGCGCAAAACCGTTGGCATTTGCCTCGGTATGGTATTCGTTTTCTATCTGTTGAACGTTTTATCAGAGCTGTCATCTAACGTGGAATACATAAAGTATTTAAGCGTTTACACTTTAGCAGACGTGCGAAACGTTATATCAAACGTGGCGATCAACCCGTTAAACGTTATAATCAGTTTGTTGCTTACCGCGCTTTTGCTTATCGGAACGTATATAAGGTATAACAAAAAAGAACTTGTATAAAACGCGGAACACCCCTCGCCTTTCGGCAAGGGGTGTTCCTTTTCTATATATCAATAATTCTCTTTTACGATCTCAAAATACGCCTGCGGATGATCGCATACCGGGCAAACATCGGGCGCCGCGGTGCCAACCACTATATGCCCGCAGTTGCGGCATTCCCAGATCTTTACCTCGCTCTTTTTGAAAACCTCCTGCGCTTCAACGTTGCGAAGCAGAGCGCGATAGCGCTCTTCGTGGTGCTTTTCTATAAGCCCTACCGCGCGGAACTTTGCCGCAAGCTCGGGGAAACCCTCTTCCTCGGCGGTCTTCGCAAAGCCCTCATACATATCGGTCCATTCAAAGTTTTCGCCCTCTGCCGCGGCGGCAAGATTCTTAGCCGTATCGCCTATGCCGTTTAATTCTTTAAACCAGATTTTGGCATGCTCTTTTTCATTATCAGCGGTTGAAAGGAACAGCGCCGCTATCTGCTCAAAGCCCTCTTTTTTGGCTTTTGAAGCAAAATAGGTGTATTTGTTCCTTGCCTGGGATTCGCCGGCAAAAGCCGCCTGCAGGTTCTGTTCGGTTTTAGTGCCTTTATACTTATTCATAAAAATATCCTCCTATGATATATTCTGCAATTCAAATATATCATAGGAGGCGTGTTTTTTCAACAGGAAATTGGATTTACGACCGTTTTACTTCTTGATATAAATCGTATCGTCACCTAAGCTGTCCTTAACGTTAAGCTTGTTGCCTTCGATCGAAAACTCGGTTTCAAAGGGCGCGGTATTTCCGTCATAAAGAATTGAGATCTTGTTGCCGTCTACAGTATACGTAAACGCCTTACCTACATACTCGCCGGTTCCGTCGTTATTGAAAACGTAGGTATATCCTCCGTTTTCATATTCCCAGGTGCCAACGATCGCTTTCGCGGGATCAGCCTTTTTTTCGGCGTTACCGCCGGAAGAATTACCGTCAGACCCGCCGCACGCCGCAAAAGCAAAGCAGCATAACAACATAGCCAGCAATACACAAATAATCTTTTTCATAAAAACCTTCATATTAAATTTCATACAAATGATCACTCCTTTATTTCATTTCAGATAACACGAACACGGATTATTCCGTCAACCGAGTTTAGTTTGCCTGTTATCTCATCGGCGTCAATTCCGCTTACGTCAAGCATTGTATAAGCAAAATCACCGCGCGATTTATTAAGCATGTTTTCGATATTAACGTTGTTGTTTGCAACGATACCCGTTATCGAATTAAGCATATTAGGTATATTCTTATGGATAACGCAAATGCGGATATCGCTGCTCCTGGGCATTCTTATCTCGGGCAGATTAACCGAGTTAATGATGTTTCCGTTTTCAATATAGTCTATAAGCTCGGTTGCCGCCATAGCCGCGCAGTTATCCTCCGATTCGGGAGTTGAAGCGCCGAGGTGAGGTATTGCTATAACGCCGTCTACGTCAAGCAATTCATCGGTCGGGAAATCGGTCACGTATGCCGCGACCTTGCCGCTCTCGAGAGCCGCTTTTATATCATCTGAGTTTACAAGACCCCCACGGGCAAAATTGAGAATGCGAACGCCGTCCTTCATCATAACAAGGGTATCCTTGTTGATCATATTCCTGGTGGAATCAAGAAGCGGAACGTGGATAGTAATATAATCGCATTTTTTGAATATTTCGTTTATATCGTAAATGTGGACCGCGTTGTGCGTCAGGTTCCAAGCGGAATTCACCGAAAGATATGGGTCGTAACCGTAAACGGTCATCCCGAGATGGTTTGCCGCGTTTGCAACCAAAACTCCGATCGCGCCAAGACCGATAACGCCGAGCGCCTTACCCTTAAGCTCGGGTCCCGTGAAGGCGCCCTTTCCCTTTTCAACGAGCTTGCCGACCTCTTCACCCTGCCCTTTAAGCGTTTTTGCCCACTCGATAGCGGGTATAACGCGGCGGGATGAAATAAGCATACCGGCGATAACAAGCTCCTTAACGGCGTTTGCGTTGGCGCCCGGAGTATTGAAAACAACTATTCCCTGCTCGCTGCAGCGGTCGATCGGTATATTGTTAGTTCCTGCGCCGGCGCGGGCTATCGCTTTAAGCGATGCCGGAAACTCTACGTCGTGAAGCGCGGCGGAACGGACTATCGCACCATCCGCATTCTCTACCTCATCGCCGACCGTGTATTTATCGTCAAATGCGGCGAGACCGCTTTTGGATATCTTATTATATGTTTTTATCTTATACATTACGCATTTTCCTCTTCAAACTTTTTCATAAATTCAACCAGCTTCTCTACGCCCTCAACCGGCATGGCGTTATAGATCGAAGCGCGCATACCGCCAACGCTTCTGTGACCCTTGATGTTAACAAAGCCCGCCGCTTTTGCTTCGGCAACAAACTTTGCATCAAGTTCCTCGTTGCCGGTAATAAACGGAACGTTCATAAGCGAGCGATCCTCCGGGACCACCGTGCCTTTAAAGAGTTTACTGCTATCAAGAAAATCATAGAGTATCTTTGCCTTTTTCTCGTTGATCTTCTTCATTTCCTCAAGGCCGCCAAGCTTCTTTATCCACTTGAACACAAGCCCGGCAATATATATGCAGTAGCAGGGTGGTGTGTTGAACATCGAACCGTTATCCGCGTGGGTCTGATAATTAAGCATGGTGGGCGTGATATCCATTGCGTTGCCTATAAGATCCTTGCGGATGATAACTATCGTAACGCCTGCCGGCGCAACGTTCTTCTGCGCGCCCGCGTAAAGAACGCCGAACTTGCTGACGTCAATAGGCTCGGACAGTATGCAGCTTGAAATATCCGCAACAAGCGGAATATCGCCAACGTCGGGCAAAGTATGGAACTTTGTGCCGTAAATCGTATTATTCATACAGATATGAACGTAATCAGCCTGCGGGTCAAAATCCGCCGCCGCGGTCTTAGGTATATAAGAATAGGTCTTATCCGCGCTTGAAGCCACCGCGCGAGCATTACCGTAGCGCGCCGCCTCCTTATAAGCCTTGTTAGCCCACTGACCTGTAATGATAAAATCCGCCTTGTTATTCTTGTTCATGAGATTGAGCGGGACCATAGCAAACTGGGTAGAAGCGCCGCCCTGCAAAAAGAGGACTTCGTAATTATCGGGGATGTTCATTATATCCCTTAAGTCCGCCTCCGCCTCTTTTATGATCGCATCATACTCTTTAGAGCGGTGGGACATTTCCATGACCGACTGACCGCTGTTGCCGTATTCAAGCATCTCTGCCGCCGCCGTCCTCAAAACTTCCTCCGGGAGCATTGAAGGACCCGCGCTGAAATTATAAACTCTTGCCATAAATATTACCTCCGAAAAAATGTAACTACCCTATTATATTAAGGAAAACCGCGTATGTCAATAGGTTTGTTAATTATTTGTCAATATTTTTGCTGTTTAAAGACAAAATCGCTCGGTCTTTGTTAAACGTTTAACAAAGACCGAGCAATGTCATAGTTTTTCACTTACCGAAGTATCAGATCACCAACGATAGTGTAAAAAGCGCGGCGGCTATGGTGGGCACCGATATCAGAGCGCCGTAACCGATAAACTCCTTAAAGCCGTATTTTACCCCGTGGCGTTCGGTAAGACCTGTAAACATTATCCCCGCCAGCGCGCCGATAGGCGTTAGAAACGCGCCGATGTTGCTGCCGATGACCGATGAATATATCGCCTCGTAATAAAGCCTGCCGGTAAGCGAATTCGGCAGAGCGCTGAAAAGTATACTCATAGGAATGTTGTTTATTATATTTGACATAATAAATGATGAAACGCCGTATTTTAAAACGCAGTGGGTATTTCCGAGATACTCACCTAACTGCGCGGATACGCCACGGTAGTTAAGTGCAATAACCACCGTAAACATTGAGATGATAAACGGTATAAGCTGCCACGGAAGCCTTATCAGCGACCGTGATAAGCACCTTATCCCTTCCCTTTTGATCATTTTAATAACAGTAACGGATATCAACAGCGATACCGCGCAGACAGCCGTAATAATCCACATCTGTGCGCCGATATGATCCGATATCACCAAAGCCAAAAGGCAAAGCACCAAATGTATTATTCCCGCGATAAGCTCGGCTTTTTCCTTTATCTTAAAACCGTCGCCACTCGGCTTTAGCGGCTTTTTAAGTCTTTTATAGAATATCAGGATAATAAGCAGAAATTCCAAAACGCCTGCCGCAAGGGTCGGAAGCAGCATTGTTTTAAAGTATTCCGCAAATCCGATCCCGGCAAAGGTCGCTAAGTAAATATTTGTCGGATTGCCTATAATAAACATCATAGACCAGGTGTTTGCCGCGGCAAATTCGCTAACCAAAAACGGCAGCGGATCGATCTTAGCGTTTTTGCAGAAAAAGCATATAAACGGCGTCAGCGTCAGTATCATTATATCGTTTGAGGTAAAAACCGTAAGCGCGGCAACCGTAAAGTAAAGCGTGATAAACAATAAAAACTGATTGTTTCCCGCAACCTTTACAGCCCTGTTCGCTAAATACCTGAAAAACCCGACCTCATCAAGCAGAACCGATATAAAGGTCATAGAAAAGAACAAAACGAGTATTTTAAGCGGATTGATCGCCGTGTTGCTTATAAGCGAGCCCGCCACCTCAGCCGGCGGCACACAGCCGAAAGCCAGCAGCGCAAGCGCGCCGAGCACGGCAACGATCCAATACGTTCCCGTTTTCTTACCGCCGATTTTAAGCGAGGGAAAAAGCAGTATCGATACCGTTAACGCCAAAAACGTTATTAAAGAAATAATACAAGTTTTAATCATATCTAAGATCCCCAATATCCCGATAATACACGATGAAACAACTTTTTGCAACATATTAAATAAAAAAAGAGAATAAACATTCAAAATTTACCTATAATATTTTCGGCAAAGATTCAAAAAATAGAATTGCAAACGCCCGTAACGCTAAAAAGTAAGGAGTGAAAAGAAATGGCTAAAAACTCAGCGGCGAAGGATGCTCTCAATCGTTTTAAGATGGAGGCTGCTAACGAAGTTGGCGTAAACCTTAAGCAGGGCTATAACGGCGATCTTACCTCTAAGCAGGCCGGTTCTATCGGCGGACAGATGGTCAAGAAAATGATCGAATCTTACGAAAACAGCATGAAATAAGATTGGCTTTTGCCTGAACTGGCGAGAGTCGAACCCGTCAGCTTAACAAAACGCGCCGGAAACCATAGTGATTTTCGGCGTGTTTCCTTATAGAGCGAGGTGAAATGTTATGTTTGATAAAATCTGCTTGGTGCTTGCTATCATCGGTTGCCTGAACTGGGGTCTGGTCGGATTGTTCAGTTTTGACCTTGTTGCCTGGTTGTTCGGCGGCAGCGGCGAAATATTAAGCAGGATAGTTTACACCGTTATCGCCCTTGCCGGCATCTGGTGCATATCCCTGCTGTTCAGACCCGATAACGAGCACATCGCCATTACAGATTAAAAGAGACAGACTACCGATATTAAAGGTAGTCTGTTCTTTTAGTTTTAATCAAAATACCGTTTGATAGCCCTTGCGTTGAATAACCCTATCTTTTTAGCGCCGTCAGCATTTGGATGAAGTCCGTCGATAAGATCCCTGCCGTTTTCCTCGTTCTTTTCATATATACCGCAAATGCCGCAGTTAAAGGTATCTATAAACACCGCGTCGGAAAGTCTGTCGCACACCGCGCGCATAAGATTCCTTTTATAAAGTATCGAATCATACGGTCGCTTTGCTTCCGCCGCCTGTATGGGCGAGCAGAAAAATATCTTTGAATCGGGATAAAAGCCGCGCAGTTTTTCATAAATAAAGCGCATAGCGCCCGCAAAGGTAAAGCAGTTTACCTTTTCAAGCGGTATAACTTCTCCGTTCTCCGTAAACTGGGATTCAATAGCTTCGATATCAAATTTTTCCTTGCAAAACCAATCGTTTGTTCCGGCGGCGATTATAATTATATCAAAACCGTCGTAATCGGGATTGCGGTTAAAGTGTTTATTATCGGCGTTTTTACCTCTTGAAAGCTTTTCGATCTGGTTTAAAACTACGTTCTGCCTGTAATCGGTATTTTCGCCGCGGAATACCGGATCACCGTCAAACTCCACCGGCTCTGCGCTGTTTGAAAGCCGCGCGCCCGAAACCGCCAGATTAACAAAACTCTCCGGCATAATTATCTCGTTAAAATATCTCACCCAGCCGCGCTCGGTAGTATTAAGCGCCGTAATGCTATCGCCTAAAAAAAGTATTTTCTTATCCTTAAAGTTCATATTCTTACCTCTGCTTTTTCACGCCAGAAAGTATTGCCCCAAAACGCGTAGGCGGGTGCATTTCTTGAAATTATACTTTTTTATTATACGTATCTTTTTTAACCTGCCCGCCTTTTCCATTTCGGAATAAGCGGTAAGCATTTCGCATTTATCTGGCGGCAGAATATCGCCGTAGGCATTAAGCAAAAGGCGCGCCTGGCGATAAGTAGCTTTATAGTTTTCCCGCACGGTGCCTAAAGTTTTTAGCTTCCGCGCAACAAGCGCCGCTCCCCTGCCCGCTTTAGCGCCCACCTGATTGCCGCCGTGCTGGCGGTAAAAGATCAGCGGCGAGCGGACCGTTTCAATTTTGCCGAACGCCGAAGCCACCAGCGCAAGCCACCAATCGTGCATAAGAGCGCCGCCGGGTATCGGCAGAGCTTTGTTCTTAAGCGCCCTGTTTATCATAACGGTGCAGCCCGTAACGTAATTCTGAACAAGCAGTCTGTTAAGCGCCAGATCATCGGGTATTATTTTTTGATAATCAAAAAAGGAATCGGCTATAACTTTAAGATTGCCGTCGGTAACCGTAAGATTGCTGTGGACCAGCACCGGAACGGCAACGTTCCCGTTTTCGGCTTTAAGCATTGTATCAAGCGTTATCCTGACCTTATTCTTAAACCATACGTCGTCCTGATCGGCAAACATTATATAATCGTCATCGCACTGCTTTAAAAGCTCGCCGAAGTTTGCCGCCGCACTGCCGGTAGGCGCCCCTTCTATTACCGAAATCCTATCGGGGAACTTTGCGGCGTATTCGGTTATTATCTCGGGCGACCGGTCATCCGAGCCGTCGTCGCGAATAATGATCTTAATATCCTTAACCGATTGATCAAGTATTGAATCTATCAGCTCGCTCAAATACTTTTCGCCCCGGTAAACAGCCAACAAAACCGATACCAATATGCCGCCCCCTCTTATTCATATACACATATAATAAATAAAACGTTACGGTTTGTCAAGTCGGCATATCGCTTCTGTAATACTCAACTATAACCGTTAAGGCGAGCGGCGAAAGTATCATCCCCGCAATGCCCGCCAACTTAAGCCCTAAAAACATTGAAACAAGCGTAAACAGCGGATTGATACCTATCTGACCGCCGATTATTTTCGGCTCTATAAAATTGCGGATTATAATGTATGCGGTAAAACCGAACAGCAGCCCAAACCCCGCATAATAGTTTTGTTTAAGAAGCTCGATCGCCGCCCAGGGTATCATAACCGTGCCAACGCCAAGCACCGGCAAAACATCAACAAGCGAAATA
This sequence comes from Clostridia bacterium, assembly GCA_017554405.1. Taxonomy (GTDB): domain Bacteria; phylum Bacillota; class Clostridia; order Oscillospirales; family Acutalibacteraceae; genus UBA737. The sequence continues at coordinate 136,323 of JAFZIK010000046.1, forward strand.
ATAAACGCCTTAAAGACCGGCTTATTTATACCGAGTATCGCAAACAGTGCTGAAAGCTCTATAAAGGTTATCAGAGCGATTATTCCGTAACCTTTCATAAACTTCGCCGTATTGCTAAGGAGTATTTTTTTGACCTTTGATAGCTTCTCCGCAGTTTTAACGGGAACTATACCTCCGGCAAACTTTTTGAGCCTGTCAAAATCCTTTGCGATATAACAGCTTGCAACGACCGTAACTATACTGCTTATCAAAAAAGCGGGTATTCCCTTTATAAACGCCGTTGCGGTATTGGTAACAAAATCAGAGACCCTCATCAAAAAACCGCTCGCGGCATTTGAAAAAACGCTATCAAGGTATCCCGTATCGCCGCCCTCTGAGCGCATATTTGCGGATAACAGGTTCTTAATACCGTTTAACCAATTTTCAAAAGCGCTTAAATACTCCGGCATTCTGCCAATCAACGTAACTAACCTGTTGCCGGCGGCAAGGACAGCCAAAACGGATAGTGCCAAAACGGCGGCGCATATTAAAACCGTAAGGATCACCGCGCATACCGGTTTTTTAAGGCGGAATCTGCCCGATATCGCCGCTGCGGGCTTTTGAACGCAAAACGCAACGCCTATACCTATTATAAACGGCAACAGGTAAGCAAACATAAACCTCGCCGCAAACACGCCTATAGCAAGCAACGAGCCGACGTAAAGGACGTTTATAAGAAATTTTTTTCTGTTATCGACCGTCATTATATCACCCATATATAATATTTCCGGAATTTTTGAAAAATTATGTTGATTTTTCAAAATATGTGTAGTATAATTGTGGACAGCGTTTTTGAACGGAGGACAAATATGCAAAACGATTTTTATATTCTTGCTAATACAAAGGTTCTGCCCGCGGTGTTAAAGGACGTAATAAAAGCCAAAGAACTTTTATCTTCCGGCGCGGCGCCGAACGCCACAAAGGCGGCAAAGGCGGCGGGCATTTCGAGAAGCGCGTTTTATAAATACAAGGATTACGTTTTCAGATATGAAACGTCCGATAACCGCGAGATAACGCTAAACGCGGTTTTATCCGACCGGGTCGGCGTTTTATCGGCTATGACAACGGCGTTATATAATTACGGCGTAAACATACTTACCGTAAACCAAAGCGCGCCTAAGGACGGCTTTGCCGCGGTGACTATAACCGTTCGGACAAACGATAACGGTTTTTCGGTTTCTGACCTTTTGAGCGATCTTAAATCGGTTGACGGTATCATTTCGGTAAAAGAAGTATAACGGAGGTTTTTATATTATGATATATGTTGCGATTATGGGTCACGGCACCGTCGGTTCGGGCGTTGCGGAGATAATGATAAATCATAATCCGCTCGTTGCAGAAAAGGTGCGCGATAAGATAGAAGTAAAATATATACTTGAATTGCGCGATTTCAGTTCGCTCCCCTACGCTGAAAAGTTTACTGATGATTTTGAAAAAATCGTAAACGACCCCGAGGTAAAGATCGTTGCCGAGGTAATGGGCGGCATACACCCCGCCTATGAATTTGTTAAACGTTGCCTTGAAGCTAAAAAAAGCGTTGTTACTTCAAACAAAGAGCTGGTTGCGATGAAGGGCGCAGAGCTTTTAAAGATCGCCTCCGAAAACAGCGTAAACTTTTTATTTGAAGCAAGCGTGGGCGGCGGGATACCGATACTTCGCCCTATGGCGCAATGCCTTGCGGCAAACGATATAAACAGCGTTACCGGCATTCTTAACGGAACAACTAACTACGTTTTAAATAAAATGATAGTGGATGATATGAGTTTTGATACCGCGCTTGCGCTTGCGCAGGAAAAGGGTTTTGCGGAAAAGGACCCGACCGCCGATATCGAAGGTCACGATACCTGCCGCAAGATCTGCATTCTTGCCTCGCTGGCGTTTGGAAAGCACGTTTACCCCGAGCAGGTCAAAACCGAAGGTATCACCAACGTCACCCTCGAAGACGTAGCATATGCCCAAAAACTCGGTTGCGCCATAAAGCTTATAGCCAGGGCAAAAAAACTGCCGGGCGGTCATATCACCGCCGAGGTGGCGCCGATGCTCGTAAGCAACAGCAATATGCTTTCGCACGTTAACGGTGTTTTTAACGCCATAATGGTTCACGGCGACGCTACGGGAGACGTTATGTTCTACGGAAAAGGCGCCGGCAAAATGCCCACCGCCAGCGCCGTTGTTGCCGATATAATAGACTGCGCAAAACACCTGCACGCGAGAAAATACTTTGATTGGCAGGAAGGCGAAGAGGGCTACGTTGTTCCCGATACATCTAAAAAGCGCTTCTTTGTTTTGATAAAATCACTCGACTTTGAGGCTATGAGCAAAAGCTTTAACGCCGTATTCCCCGATAATACGTGGAATATTAAAAACGAATTCTCCGGCGAGATCGCGTTTATAACCGATGAAGATTTCGAGGTTGAAATTTCAAAAAAACTTGATAAAATTAAATACGAGAGTATTAAAACGATGAAAATGCTGTTTTGAACAGGAGGTAATATTTAATGGCGTTGATCGTAAAAAAATTCGGCGGGACCTCGGTTGCCGATAAAGATAGAATATTCAACGTAGCAAATATAATCGTTGAAGACTATAAGAAAGGAAACGACGTTATCGCCGTTGTTTCCGCCCAGGGTGATACCACCGATGATCTTATAGCAAAAGCAAAAGAGATAAATCCCGGCAACCCTTCAAAAAGGGAGCTTGATATGCTTCTCACCTCGGGTGAGCAGATATCGGTAGCTTTGCTTGCAATGGCTATTGAAAAGCTTGATTGCCCCGTAATATCGCTGCTCGGCTGGCAGGCGGGATTCAATACCGATTCTAACCACGGTATCGCCCGCATTAAAAAGATAAAGACCGACCGTATGAAGGCGGAGCTTGCAAAGCGGAACATAATAATAGTGGCGGGCTTCCAGGGCATCAACAAATACGATGACCTTACCACCCTCGGCCGCGGCGGATCGGATACAAGCGCCGTTGCCATAGCCGCGGCGCTCCACGCAGATTGCTGTCAGATATATACCGACGTTAACGGAGTATATACCACCGATCCGCGAAAGGTAAAAACCGCAAAGAAGCTTGATGAGATCACCTATGATGAAATGCTTGAGCTCGCAACGCTCGGCGCGCAGGTTTTAAACAACCGCTCGGTCGAAATGGCTAAAAAGTATAACGTTGAGCTTGAGGTTCTTTCAAGTCTTGAAAAATCAAAAGGAACTATTGTAAGGGAGAATACGAAAATGGAAAAAATGTTAATAAGAGGCGTTACAAACGATAAAAACGTTGCTACCGTTTCGGTAGTGGGCTTAAAGGACCTGCCCGGCGTTGCGTTCAAACTGTTCAACAAGCTTGCGCAGTATAAGATCAATCTTGATATGATCCTCCAGTCTATCGGACGCGGCGGCACCAAGGATATCACCTTCGCCGTATCGCGCGACCAGGCGGACGATGCCATTAAGGCAATAGAATCTCTTAAAACGCTGTTTGAATATGAATCGCTTCATAAAGACGATAAGGTTTCAAAGGTATCTATAGTGGGCGCCGGCATGGAAAGCCATCCGGGCGTTGCCGCAAAGATGTTTGAAGCGCTTTACGACGCCGATATAAACATTCGTATGATCGCCTCAAGCGAGATAAAACTTTCGGTCCTCATCGATGAGGAAAACACCGAAAAAGCCGTTCAGGTAGTTCACGACGCGTTTATTTCATAACAAACTTAAAAGTCAAAAAACCGGGTGTAGAAAATACCCCGGTTTTTTTGTGTATTTTTTTGCGGAAAAATGCCGAAATCGGCATTGACAGCAGACGCCCCTTGCTGTATCATATACTTGCGCAAAACACAATTTGTTGTGTTTTTCTTTTTTCGTATATACAATATATTATTACGTTCGGAGGCGCCAAAAATGGATGACGGATACTTAAAACCGTAGGATTACGCGGAGCCGCGGTGTCTTCTTTGCGATGAGCCATACGGCGTAAAACCGGAAGTAATAAGCGTGCCTCAGGACCGCATAATCGCCAAGATGAACGATTATATGAGCCACCGTGATTATGCGGGTGCCGAGCGCCACCTGCTCTATTGGCTTAATGAAGCAAAACTCGGCTGCGACAAGCGCGGCGAGCTGATGATAAGAAACGAGCTTGTAGGTCATTACCGCAAAACCGGAAACCGCGAGGGCGCGTTCGATAACGCCGAAAAAGCCCTCGCTCTGCTCAGTGAACTCGGTTTCGAGTCTTCAAGGAGCGCGGGCATCACCTATATAAATATAGCGACCGCTTATAACGCTTTCGGCGAAAACGAAAAGTCACTCGAGGTTTTCAAAAAAGCCGAGGCCGCCTTTAAGGCACTTAAAAGCTCCGAACCGGACCTTCTCGGCGGGCTATATAACAATATGGCGCTTACTCTTACCGCGCTCTCCCGTTATGATGAAGCCCTCGGTTATTATGAAAACGCCCTTACTTGTATGGAAAAGGTCAAGGGCGGCGAGCTTGAGCGCGCCATCACCTATCTTAATATGGCTGATCTTTTTGAGGCGAGCCTGGGCAGCGAGGCGGCAGAAAGCAAGATATCCGATCTGCTCGATAAAGCCTATGACCTTTTAAACGCACCGGGTCTTCAAAAGAACGGATATTATGCCTTTGTGTGCGAAAAATGCGCCCCCTCATTTTCATATTACGGTTATTTTGCCGCGGCAGAGGAACTGAACCGGAAAGCGAAGGAAATATATGAAAGGGATTGAACTTTCCGAAAGGTATTTTAACGAATTCGGCTTGCCGATGCTGAATAACGAGTTTGCGGATGTTTTGCCTTATCTTGCCTGCGGTATCTTAGGCGGCGGTTCGGAATGCTTCGGGTTTGACGACGGCGTTTCAACCGACCACGATTTTGAAGCCGGCTTTTGCATATTCCTGCCGGGCGAAGAAACGGTAGACCGGCGCACCGCCTTTTTGCTTGAACGCGCGTATTCAAAGCTTCCAAGCGAGTTTGAGGGCGTTGCCCGCCCGAAACTGAACCCCGTTGGCGGCGCGCGAAGGGGCGTTATCAGGATAAGTGAATTCTTCGGCGAAAAAACCGGTTCGGCAAATGGGGATCTTACTCTTAAAGAGTGGTTGGCGCTGCCCGAACAATCGTTAGCCGAAGCCACCAACGGCAAAGTTTTCTTTGATAACCTCGGCAAGCTTACCGAAATAAGAAATAAACTCGCCTATTTTCCCGAGGACGTGCGCCTTAAAAAGCTTGCCGGAAACCTTCTTTTAATGGCGCAATCCGGGCAATATAATTATAAGCGGTGTATCGATCACGGCGAGCCGGCGGCGGCTCAGCTTGCGGTATACCAGTTTGTGGATCACGCCATGGCGGCGATATTCCTGCTTAACCGCGTTTATATGCCCTATTATAAATGGCGTTTTCGTGCCCTGCGGCAGTTGCCTAAGCTCTCGCTTGAAGCCGAGATAATGGAATACCTTATAACGACCGATAATTCCGAGGCGCTCGCAGAGGAAAAATACTACGCTATCGAGGGCATAGCGGCTGATATTATTGATGAACTTGCAAATCAGAACCTTACAAAGGCGATCTGCGGCGACCTTGAAAAGCACGCCTATTCGGTAAACGACGGCATTGACGATAATGAACTCAGAAATATGCACATTCTCGCGGCGGTTTAGGAGGAAGTATGAAATTACACGGAATACAAAAAATGACCTTGCTTGATTTCCCCGGGTGCGTTTCCTGCACCATATTCCTCGGCGGGTGCGATTTCCGTTGCCCGTTTTGCCACAACTTCGAGCTAATTGACGGCACAATGCCCCCCACCCTTGACGAGGATGAATTCATCGAATTTCTAAAAAGCCGCAAAGGTCTGCTTGAGGGCGTTGCAATAACCGGCGGCGAGCCGCTTATGCATAAGGACCTGCCCGGTCTTATAAGGCGCATCAGCGATACGGGATACCGCGTAAAACTCGATACCAACGGTTATCATCCCGATCTGTTAAAAAGTATTCTCAATGAGGGTATCGTTGAGTATGTTGCAATGGATATAAAAAACTCGCCCGAAAAATACGCTCTCACCTGCGGGGTCGATCGGGTAGACCTTGAAAGAATAAAGCAAAGCATTGACCTTTTGATGACCGGCGCGACCGATTATGAATTTCGCACCACCGTTGTAAACGAGCTTCACGATGAGGATGATTTCGTAAAGATCGGCGAGATGATAAAGGGCGCAAAACGCTATTTTTTGCAGAGGTTTACCGACCGCGATTCGGTCCCTTACGGCAACCTTACTCCCCCGAGCTTTGATAAAATGCATAAATTTGCCGATATTGCGCGAAAATTTGTGCCAAACACCGAGCTTCGCGGGGTTGAATAGCGGGTCTTAAAACTATATATTGTGGTTTTGAAAAATATTTTTTAAATATATTGACAAAATATTGTGTTTGTGATAGAATACTATTTGCACCGCCTTAATTGCAGAATATATAAGCAATTTCGGCACAACTATAAAAAATAAAGGGGTATATTATGTATCAGGTAGTTAAACGTGACGGCAGCGTTACCGATTTTAATATTTCAAAAATCAGCGCCGCCATTTCAAAGGCGTTTGAAGCGCAGGGCAAAAATTCTCATCAAAGCGTTATCGATTTGATAGCCATCCGCGTAACGGCTGATTTTGAGCCGAAGATCGTTGACGGCAAGATATCTGTTGAAGCGATCCAGGATAGCGTTGAAAAGGTGCTTTCCGAATCAGGTTATGCCGACGTTGCGAAGGCATACATCCTCTACCGCAAGCAGCGTGAA